>JBBARF010000115.1:0-11792 GCA_040399925.1 Bacteriovoracaceae bacterium | reverse complement strand
CATGACTCTTGATGCAACTATTGAAACTTCATCACAGAAAGCAAAATTTGATGGTTCGTTCAAAGAAGTTTCTTACAAAGATAATAAACTCAAGTTAGGCGCTTCATTTAATTTCTAAAGGACATTATGACTGAGCTTCTCCAAAGAACCGTGGATTTTATCTGGGGTGTCCCTCTTTTAGTTTTTATTCTCGGAGCAAATTTCATTCTTCTCGCTCATTCTAAATTTCTACCTCTGAAGGGTTTTATTCACGCCATAAAACTTCTAACAGTTAAAAAAGAGCATGAAAAAGAAGCCGAGGGACAGATATCTCATTTTCAGGCCCTTTGTAATGCACTGGCCGCTACAATTGGTCTAGGAAACATTTCTGGTGTTGCCATAGCTATTTCAACCGGTGGACCAGGTGCACTGGTGTGGATGTGGATAGCGGCTTTTTTAGGGATGAATATGAAGTTCTTTGAGTGTGCCGTTGCTCAGCTTTATCGCGGACATGATTACAAAGGCGAAGTTCAGGGTGGGGCAATGTATGTCATCGATAAGGCCTTACCAAAATCTTTTAAACCTTTGGCGATTTTTTTTGCCGTTTGTGGTCTTATTGGAACACTTTCCCTCTTTCAAATAAATCAGCTCGCCCAATATGGTGAAGTTTATTATGGAATCGATCGTTGGATGTCGGGAGTCTTCTTTTCACTCCTAACGGCCGCAATACTTTTCGGTGGTCTTAAAAGAATCTCACAGTTTTGTACGCTAATCGTGCCATTTATGAGTGTATTCTATTTTATTGTGGTTGCTGTAATCATGGTGATCAACTTTGATAAGTTCCCTCAAGTTTTGAATCTGATCTTTAGAGAAGCTTTTAATCCATCAGCCGCTTTTGGCGGGATTGCGGGTTATGGTTTTATTCATATCCTTACGACGGGGATGAAACGCGCCACATTCTCTAACGAAGCTGGAATTGGTACTGCTCCTTTGGCCCATAGTAATTCGCGGACAGCAGAACCAATTTCAGAAGGTTATGTAGCGATGCTTGAACCTTTTCTCGACACCATTCTTAGCTGCTCGTTGACGGCTTTTGCCATTCTTCTGACCTACCCTGAAGGAGCGCCTCAGGGCATGTCTGGAATTGAACTTACGACCTCATCGTTTACGCAGCATTTAGGAATTTGGGGCCAACACTTTTTGGCCCTGAATATCGTACTTTTTGCATTTGCCACCATGATTGGAATGGCAAATTACAATCAAAAATGTTGGGATTATTTGTTTAAGGGACGTTGGGGTTTAATCGATAAAACTTTTCTGACTGTGTACTGTGGAAGTATTATGTTGGGAGCTGTGATCCCTCTGATCAACGTTCTCAACCTTATGGATATAGCCTTCGCACTCATGTCGGTTCCAAATATTTTTGCCTGTGTTTATCTGGCAAAAACTGTAACCAAGGAGTTGGGGGTGTATAATTCAAAAAATAAATTTTAATGAAAAAAAATCGTGCACAAGAACTTGAAAAATTGATCCTCTCGCATAAAGAACTTTACTATCAGGGTAAGCCGGAGATTTCTGATGAATCCTTTGATGAGCTTGAAAGAGAGCTTAGAGGTCTTGATCCGGAGAATCCTGTTCTGCAACTCGTTGGTCACAAACAAATTGATAATAATCTAAAAGTGGAGCATCAAAAAAAGATGCTCTCTCTGGATAAGACTTACGACGAGAAAGAACTAATTAAATGGATCGGTAAAGAAGACGTGGTTAGTGTTTTTAAAATTGATGGATCAAGTTGTTCACTTATTTACGACAAAGGCCATTTAGTACTGGCAAAAACTCGCGGCGACGGTCAGTTTGGCGAGAACATCTCTAAAAAAACTCTCTACATCCCGGATATTCCCAAATTTACTCCAGGTGAGAAAAGTTTTGAAGTCCGTGGAGAAATCTATTGTACCGAATCCCAATTTATTCACCTTTCAAAAGAAATGAAAGAATTGAAGCTTGAAGCTCCGACGTCTCAAAGAAATATAGTGGCTGGTTTGCTAGGCCGAAAAGAGAATATACATCTAGCAAAATATTTAAGTTTTAAAGCTTTTGATATCCTGACAGATGAAAAATTTAAAAAAGAGCATGAGAAATTAGATGAATTAAAAAAAATAGGTTTTGTGACTCCAGATCATGAAGTTCATATTGCTGGAAAAACCGTCGATAAAAAAATAGAAGAAGCCAAAGAGTTCATAGAAAGTGGTGACTACTTGATTGATGGTCTGGTTTTTATTTATGACGATCTAAAACTGCATAACGAGCTTGGAGAGACCTCTCACCATCCTCGCTATAAAATCGCTTATAAGTTTGCTGGCGATACAAAGGTTACTACCATTAATGAAATTGAATGGGGTGTTTCACGCAATGGTCTGCTTACGCCCGTCGCCTTGGTTGCACCAGTTGAATTGTCTGGGGCGATGATTGGTCGGGTAACTTTACACAACTTTGGAATGGTTCAAAATTTTCAGCTAAAAGCAGGGGATAAAATAGAAATCATACGTTCGGGAGAGGTTATTCCCAAATTTATAAGTGTGGTAGAGCAATCAAAAAAACATTTTAGTTATCCTGAAAATTGTCCAAGTTGCCATAGTGTTCTGGTGATTCATGATATTTGGCTAGTTTGTGAAAATGATCTGTGTCCGGCTAAAGTGAAAGAAGAAATTCTTAATTACATCCATAAAGCCGGAATTGATGATCTGTCAGATAAGCGCTTGGAAGAAATGATGAATCAAGGGTTAGTTAAGGAGATCCCAGATCTCTATAAACTCAATGTTGAAAAACTACTATTGCTGGATAAGGTTAAAGATAAAATGGCCAATAAGATGTTTGAAAACATTCAAAAGACTAAAGAGCAAACTCTGGTTCAGTTTATTTCCGCAATTGGAGTTGAAGGCGTTTCAACAGCAAAAAGTGAAAAGATAATAAGTCAGGGTTACAATACTCTGGAAAAAATCCAGACCTTAACGCTAGAACAGATGCTCGCTATTGATGGTTTTGCAGAAAAATCTTCGACGGACATTTTGCATTCTCTTAAAAAGAAAGAGAAACTCATCTCCAAGTTAGTCAAAGCTGGGGTTAATGTTAAGGCGGACGAGATCAGCACTGGCGAAGGTCCACTGGCAGGTAATAAGTTTTGCATTACCGGCGAATTAACCATGGCACGAGCGGAATTCGAAAAATTGATAAAAAAAAATGGTGGTGTGATGGTGAGTTCTGTTTCTAAAAACACGACTTATCTGATTACTAACGAAGAAGAAAGCTCATCCAGCAAGTTTGTGAAGGCCAAGGATTTAGGCATTCCTATTATTAGCGAGGAGAAATTACTCAAAATGATCGGGGAATGAAATGGCTAAAATTAAAACAACTTTTACGTGTCAGGAATGCGGTTACCAAACTGCTAAATGGATGGGGAAGTGTCCCGAGTGTAATCAATGGAATTCCTTTTCTGAAGAAGAGACAATTAAGCCCTCTAAGGCTTCTCCTAAATCAATCTCAGGTCGAGAGAGCCGGCCTAAAACCATAAGCGAAATCGAGACCCAGACTTTTCATCGTTATGAAACAAAAATTCATGAATTTGACCGTGTCATGGGCGGCGGAGTGACTGTTGGTTCACTTACCCTCATTGGGGGAGAACCTGGAATTGGAAAATCAACCCTTCTAATGGAAGTTTGTGGAAAACTACTTAGTGAATATAAAGATGAGCGTATTCTGTACGTCAGTGGTGAGGAATCGGAAAATCAAATTGCTCAACGTTCAAAACGTCTGGGTATTAAAAATGACGGTTTTTATATTTTTAATGAAACTAATTGGCAAAAAATTTTAGAACAAGTGAAAGAATTAAAACCAAAATTTTTGGTTCTTGATTCCATCCAAACTATGCATTCAAGCATGGTTGAATCAGCTGCCGGTACTTTGACTCAGATTCGTGAAGTTACCTATGAATTAATGAATTTTGCCAAGGCTTATGATCTCACTTGTTTTATTATAGGGCACGTGACCAAAGAAGGACAGATCGCCGGACCTAAAATTTTAGAGCATATGGTTGATACCGTAATCTATTTTGAAGGCGATCAGCTCGGACAGTATCGAATGCTCCGTGTGATGAAAAACCGTTTTGGTAATACCAACGAAGTTGGGATTTTTGAAATGCAAGAAAAGGGATTAATCGAAATAAAAAATCCTTCTCAGTATTTCCTCGAACAATCACTTCCTGGATCTTTCGGGAGATCAATTACCTGTATTTTAGAAGGTAGCAGATCTCTATTTGTAGAGATTCAAGCTCTGGTGGTAGAGAATAAATTCGCAGTAGGTAGAAGAACAACTCAAGGACTTGATTCTAATCGAGTGGCGCTCTTAGTGGCAGTTATTGATAAGTATTTGGGTATTCCGCTTTCTTATAATGATATTTATGTAAATGTCGTAGGTGGAATTAAACTCACGAGTCGAGAAAATGATTTGTCGGTTATTGCGTCTCTATTAAGCTCTTATTATCAACTTGCAATCCCCAATCATACGCTCTTTCTCGGCGAAGTAGGTCTGACGGGTGAAGTTCGGTCAGTACCGATGATGGAAATGAGACTCAAAGAAATTACCCAGATGAATTACAAGCGAGTTATCACTTCTAAGAGAGCTTCCGAAGATTTAAAAGGTAAGTTTAAGATTGAGCTTGTTGGTATTACGAAAGCATCCGAACTCAAGGATTTACTTTTTAAATAGATAAAACTGGTTAGAGGTAGAGTCTTTTGATGGTTTGATCCCAGAGAGTCTTCTTCTTTGCGTAGTAAGGATTTTTATCTGACTTGAAATCTTTTTCTAGTTTCCAGAATTTACCCATGTCTTCAATATTGATTTCGCCTTTGCTCACCAGACATCCAATAGCTACCCCAAAAGCGGTTGTGTCAGTCACCTGAGGGCGAAGGATACTCTTCTGAGAAAAATTTGCTTGGAGCTGCATGAGAAGATCATTGGCGGCGGCACCACCATCAACACGAATATCATTGAGATGTTCAAAATCTTTTTTAAAACTTGCCACAGAGTCGTTTACTGAAAGTGCAATTCCCTCTAAACAGGCACGGGCAATGTGACTATTTGTAGTATCGCGGGTAAGTCCTGTAATAGTCGCTTTGGCCTGAGAGTTCCAATAAGGAGTTCCGATTCCGGTAAAGAATGGGAGAAACATGACGTATTCCATTGAGCCTAAGTCTTTTACATCATCAGCGAGTTTTTCTATTTCAGATGATTCTTTAATACTTTTTAGGTTATCTCTTAACCATTGAACGGCAGCACCAGCGATGTAGGCCGAGCCTTCAAGCGCGTAAACTTTTTTTCCATTGAAGGAATAAGCTGCAGTTGTAAGTAAACCAGTTTTTGATCGAACAATATTTTCTCCAGTATTAAGCAGGAGAAAGGCGCCGGTTCCATAAGTACATTTTATATCTCCAACATTAACACAGGCCTGACCAAAGAGTGCTGCTTGCTGATCGCCCAAGATAGAAAGAATAGGAATACCATCAGGAAGGATCCCTGCATTTTTAGTTGATCCAAAATGAGTGAATGATTCTTTAATTTGTGGAAGTGTTGATTTAGGTACATCAAAAAACTTTAGGAGATCATCATCCCAATTAAAAGTTTCAAGATTCATCAGCATCGTTCTTGATGCGTTCGATGCCTCGGTTGAAAAATGTGTACAAGAGGTTAGGCGATATAGAAGAAAGGTATCAATGGTTGAAAGACAAAGATCATTTCTTTCGGCTGCGACTTTAACGGCCGGGACGTGATCCAGCAACCAGCGCATCTTTGATCCAGAAAAATAAGGATCTAGGGGAAGGCCCGTTTTATTTCTGCAGACTTTTTCATAATCAGCTCTTTTTTCATCACAATAAGCTGCTGTTCTTCGATCCTGCCAAACTATCGCATTATGGAGAGGGCGACCTTTTTTATCATAAGCACAAGTTGTCTCGCGCTGATTAGTAATTCCAATCGCCACAACATTCTTAGCATCTACATTTTTTCGTTTGAGAACAACGGTAACAGCTTCACTCACTGATTTCCAAATGTCCTCGAGGTCGTGTTCTACCCATCCTGGTTTTGGGTAGATCTGGCGATAGTCGCTTTTTTCTTTATCTATGATGGTGAGAGTTTTTGCATCAATGAGGAGAGCGGTTGAACCTGTTGTGCCTTGGTCGATGGCCAGAAGAAAGCCCATGAATTAGTCCTTAATTCAAATTGGTATTATTTTAAAGTAGCGGTTTTGGTTCCGGGCTTGTCATCAATGACAAGATTTACGGCGTATTCCCAATATCGAGTAATGTTTTTATTCATGAGAGATACGAACATGAACGAAATGCCTGAAATAACAGTCAGAAGAAGCACAAATTCAATAAGCGATTGACCCTTTTGGCCGAGTCGTTTCAAAAGATTGAATGGTAAGACTTTCCAGCGCTTCATATTCCCTTTTATTTAAGCTACACTCCAGAGGCGTTTATGAAAAAATACATCCCGGTTTTACTCTTTATTATGGCATTTAGTGGATTTCTTTCCACTCAAATCCTATGGGACACCTTCAATCTTAATGCTGAACAAGTGGAGAAAGATAAACAAAAGCATTCCCTGTACGAATCAAACTTCCAAGCTCTTAAAATAACGACAACCAAGAGCACGACCATTGAACTCAAGAATGAAAAAACGCCCATTATCATCCTCAATTTCTGGGCATCTTGGTGTATTCCTTGTCTCAAGGAATTTCCTAGTTTAGTCAAATTTCAGGATAAATTTAAGGGTCAAGTTAAGGTTATCGGGATCAACGGTGACGAAGAAAATGCTGAGATCAATATTAAGAAAATTGAGGCTAAATACGCGCTCAATTTTGAGAGTGCTACAGATTTGGATAGTGCCATTGCGAATAAATTTATGGTGAACACTTATCCGGTATCAATAGTTTTTGTGAGAGGTAAGGTTATTTACGTGAACAAAAAAATTCATGATTTTATGAATCCCGAGTTTATTACCTTGATTGAAAATGATCTTAAGGCAGACTAACAGAAAAATTTCTTCCCCAGTTATAAGTTACATGTGAAAGCGATTCTGATTTGAACAACGAAAATCTTGGCCTCATTCCCACTTCAATTACACCCTGATTTTTTAAGCCTAGAGCATGAGCGGCGTTTAATGTAATTCCACACCACAATTCAATTTGCTTGAGTTTTAATTGAGCAGATGACATTGATGCAACCAAGAGAACATTATCGCAATGGCAGGATCCTGGATTGTAATCTGATGCAATTCCCACTTTAGCCCCTGCATCCAGAAGCGCTCGCGCCGGTGCTAGTGGCTTGCCAAGGAAAAATGCTGTTCCGGGAAGAAGCGTTGCTACTGTTTGTGAAGCTGCTAAATCTTGAATTCCTTGAGTACTAATTTTAAGCAGATGATCTGCACTCAAGGCCTGGTTTTTTACTGCGAGACTAGCTCCGTGATTATCATTTAATTCATCAGCATGTATTTTGATATGAATACGAAGTTTTTTTGCTAGTGAAAACAACGCCTGTGTATCGTTTTCATCAAAGTAGTTTTTTTCATGAAAAATATCAACGGCATCGATAATTTTCAGCGGAGCAAGCTTTTCTAGAAGCGGAAGAACAACTTCATCCATATAGGCTTTTGAAGATGAGAAATTTTTAGGAACATCATGGGCGGCAAGGTAGGTGTTTAAAATTTGGATTTTAGGAGCAAAATATTTTTTTAAGCGATCAATGACTACCGAAAGCTCATATTCTTTATCAAAGGCAAGTCCATATCCTGATTTTACTTCAACTGTTCCAACACCATATGTGTGAATCCGATTAATTCTTTCTACGGCGATTTGAAACAGCTCCTCTGCATTTAGTGAAAGTGTTTCTTTCATCGTATAAAGAATCCCACCACCACGTTTAGCAATCTGTTCATAGGTCACACCATTAAGGCGGTCAGCGTATTCTTGAGCTCGGTCCCCACCAAAAACTGTATGGGTGTGAGAATCAATTAGTTCAGGTGTTAGGACATGGCCTGCGAGATTATGGATTTTAACTTTTGAATAATCGCTTGGAAAATTTGAGGTTGACCCAACCCAAAGAATTTTCTCTTCATTAAATACGATCGCGCCATCTTTAATTACTGAAAGATCATCTTGAACAAGCTTTCTGCCGTCTTTTAAAGCAGCTGATTTCAAGGTCACAATTTCGTTCAGGTGGAGATAGGCTTTCACTTTATCCTTCTATTTACAATGAAGGAAACTGAATCTTAGTATCTTTACTCTTAGCAATGTCGAGTGCGATGTCATAACCGGCGTCGGCATGACGTACAATCCCCATTCCAGAATCTGAATTTAAGACCCGTGAAAGACGAATATCCATTTCGACTGTTCCATCACATACAATTACCATACCAGAATGCTGAGAATATCCAATCCCAACACCACCGCCGTGATGAAGAGAAATCCAGCTAGCGCCATTATTAATATTGATCATGGCATTGAGTAGCGGCCAGTCTGAAACTGCATCAGAGCCATCTTTCATCGCCTCTGTTTCGCGATTTGGACTTGCCACTGAACCACAGTCCAGATGATCGCGGCCTATGACGATCGGTGCTTTTACTTTTTTCTCACGAACAAGTTTGTTAAAGAGGAGGGCCGCTTTTTCACGATCGCCATATTTAAGCCAACAAATTCTTGCTGGCAATCCTTGAAATTTAATCATTTCCTGAGCTTTTTCAAGCCAGTTAATCATCGATTTATTCTCTGGAAATAATTCTTTTAGGGCTTCGTCTGTTACGCGAATATCTTCCGGATCACCAGAGAGGGCCACCCAGCGGAAGGGACCAGAGCCTTCACAGAAAAGAGGACGAATGTAAGCTGGGACAAACCCAGGGAAACTAAAGGCATCTTTTACGCCCACAATCTCAGCACCAGCGCGAAGATTATTTCCGTAATCAAAAACAAAAGCACCCTTCTTTTTAAAGGCGATCATGATCGAAACATGTTGTCCCATACTAGCGTAAGAGTATTGAGTGTACTTACCTGGATCAGACTTACGTAGGTCATCCGCCTCTTTCGTGGTGAGACCTGCAGGGATATAACCATTGAGTGGATCGTGGGCAGAAGTTTGATCGGTAACAAGATCCGGAATTACTCCGTTATCTAGAACGTATTCAAAGAAATCCACAGCATTTCCAACAACACCCACTGAAAGAGCTTCATTGTTTTTTTTAGCTTCTGTTGCGATTTTGAGTGCTTCTGCAAAATCTTTGGCAAGTACATCTAAGTATTTTGTTTTAAGCCGTTTTTCAATACGAGTGATATCGATATCACAGCAAAGACACACACCCTCGGCCATCTTAACGGCTAGAGGTTGAGCTCCGCCCATACCACCAATACCGGCAGTCAGAACAAGTTTACCTTTGAGAGTTGAATTTTCTCCCCAGTGTTTGCGAGCTGCAGCCATAAATGTTTCATAAGTTCCCTGGATAATTCCTTGAGAACCAATATAAATCCATGATCCTGCGGTCATCTGACCGTACATCATGAGGCCTTCATCTTTAAGTTTATTAAAGTGATCCCATGTTGCCCATTTCGGAACGAGATTTGAATTTGCAATGAGGACGCGAGGGCCCTGAGGATTACTTGGAAAAACAGCAACTGGTTTCCCTGATTGCACGATCAGTGTTTCATCGTTCTCTAAGTTTTGAAGAGTACGAATAAGATCATTTAGGGCTTTATGATTTCTAGCTGCCTGACCATTCCCTCCGTACACAATAAGATTTTCACGGTCCTCGGCTACATCGGGATGAAGATTATTAAGCATGCAACGAAGGGCAGCTTCTTGATGCCAACCTTTGCAGGTTAACTTGTCGCCGGTTGGTGGAAGAGGGATATTACTCATATGTGCTCCTTAAAAAAGCTGACCAGTTAGGGATTCAACTTCTTGGATAATTTCATTACTTTGAAGAAGGCGAGTCAGGGCTTCAATATCTTTATGGAAAATTCGATCTTCACCTATGGGAAGAACATGTTTTCTTACAAGCGTGTGAACCTTCTCAAGTGCCGGCGATGATTTAAGCGGACGCAAAAATTCAAGTCCTTGAGTATTACAAAGAAGCTCGATTGCTAATCCTGTTTGAACATTCTCAATAACTTCATGAAGCTTTCTGCCTGAAGTTACACCCATTGAGACGTGATCTTCCTTATCTGTAGATGTAGGAATCGAATCAACAGATGCCGGATGACAAAGATATTTATTTTCTGAAGAAAGGGCCGCCATGGTTACATGAGCAATCATGAGTCCAGAATTTAGACCAGAGTTTTTAGTCAGAAATGCAGGAAGATCAGAAAAATGAGGATTCATCATCTTCTCTACTCTTCTCTCAGCGATACTGCAGATCTCTGCCATACCCATCGCCAGATAATCCATCACAAGTGCGAGAGCTTCACCGTGGAAGTTACCACCCGAAATCACATCTCCTGTGTCGACGAACACTAAAGGATTGTCAGTCACTGAATCGAGCTCAATAGCGACAACTTCTTCAGCGTGTTTAAGAGTTTGTCTGCAGGCACCATGAACTTGCGGAATACAACGAAGTGAATAAGGATCTTGAACCTTACCGTCATCAGGATGAGAATTTACAATACTTGATCCACTAATAATTTTTAGAAGATTTGATGAGACAGCAACTTGACCGGGTTGTGGTTTTAATTGCGAGATACGTTTATCAAAAGCACTTGGAGTTCCGCGAACTGCATCCATTGTAAGGCATGAAATAATATCAGCTTGCTTCAAGATACTTTTGGCATCAACCACGGCAAGACAACCGAGCGCCAACATGACAGAAGTTCCGTTAATAAGAGCAAGGCCATCTTTGGGGCCGAGTTTTGCTGCTTCCTTGCCAATCTGGTGGATAGCAAATTCAGATCTCACGATTTTTCCACCAAACTCAACGTCGCCTTCGCCAATGAGAGCGAGAGCTACATGGGAAAGAGGCGCCAGGTCTCCAGAGGCTCCGACAGATCCTTTTTCAGGAATAACGGGATTAATATCGTAGTTAATGAAATCTAAAAGAAGCGCAATCGTCTCTGGTGTCACCCCAGAAAATCCCTGAATAAGGCAATTAGCGCGGGAAAGCATGATCGCTCGTGAAACTTCACGGGAGAAAGGACGACCTACCCCTGTGCAATGAGAGCGAATCAGGTTGTATTGAAGTTGCTCGAGATCTTCTACAGCGATTTGTTTAGAAGCTAAAGCACCGAATCCGGTATTAATACCGTAAACAGGTTTCCCTTTTTTAACGATATCCATAATGACAGCACGAGATTTTTTCATTTTCTCCATCGACGGAGCTGAAATTTGAAGTTTTACTTGACCTGGTTTTGCACGAGAAATAAAGGCCACATCTTCAATCGTGATATTGGTTCCTGTGAGATCAAATGTCTGAGCTTTCGAAAAATCGATCATGTGTGTCCTAACGTATTTTATTAATACGGGAAAGGTAGTCTTTGTTTGGTTCACCAAAGATATAAGAACCTGCTACGAGGTTATTAGCTCCGGCTTGAATGAGGTAACCAGCATTTTGATCACTGACTCCACCATCAACTTGAATTTCAAATTTTAATTTATGTTTATGTCTTAGTAGATCGAGTTCAATAATTTTATCAATAACTTCAGATTGAAATTTTTGTCCGCCAAATCCGGGCTCAACACTCATAAGTAGGATGAGATCAACTTTTTCGAGAATAGTGAGTGTGA
>JBBARF010000114.1:0-12297 GCA_040399925.1 Bacteriovoracaceae bacterium | reverse complement strand
CGTAATTGGTCATATAGACGTTCATATTTTGAGCAGGATAAGAAACATTCCATGCATTTTGAGGACATGTGGCAAGCCTAGCATTGGCGTTGACTAGTGCTGATGTGGTGTTGGCTTTGTTTGACTTCTTCATCGTATCGTTCCCTTTTCTTGTCGTTTAGGTGAGGTTCATTCCCCATTCCTTATATATATAGTATAGGACATTTACCCCCTAGTGTCAAGATTATTCACCTACTATTTTCAAAGATTCTCAAAATACTTTCTTTCCTTTTTTGCTATTGTAATCTGCTGATTATGTCGATATAATATATAGAGAAAGGTAAGGTGATTGATGAACAATTACGTGATGATGGTAGTAGTGATGGGATGTCCAGTGGGGCTATATGCGATGATGGTAGTGAATATGATGGTTGAACCATTTAGGAAGGATAGGTAAGATGAGGGGGTGGTGGTTTTTTGTTCATTAGTTAACCCCCTGATTTTCTTGAAAAAAGGGCGGGTGGGTCTTGCGCAATCCACAACTCTAAAAAATAAAGTATCACCCTATTTACTAAGAGTAAGAAACATGTAAACCAAACCTGTTAACAGTCAGTTTCTTAAAGTCCCCAAAAGCATACCTGAGAAACTCTAGTCTAATCCCTATATCCTGCACCTCTATGTAGCAATAAACATCATTATGTATAACGATATCAACTCCACGATTCTCATACCTCTGGATTAACTCCTTAGTAATTAACCTCTCTAGTTGCGATTGATAAGCATATCCGCTTCTTCCGGGGTTTTGTCCCCCTTTATACAATTGCACGTTTTGCACGAAGTAACAAGATTCTCCCATGTTTCTTTCCCCCCTCTACTTTTTGGCATAACATGATCTACGGATAATTCCCCTTGTTCAAGTTGCTTTCCGCAGTACACACAGGTATAATTATCTCGTAAGAATATATTTCTTCTATTAGGTTTATACATTCTATCAGGTAACTTGATATATTTCTTCAGCACAACAATCTTTGGTATATGATAAGAACTTGTTACAGTATTTACCTCTTCTTTGTAGTATTCGACAACATGAACCTTATCAGCCATGTATAGTTTCAAACCGCGTTTCCAAGAAACTATTTTTAAATGTGTATAATTACTATTAAGTATTGTTGTATTCTTCATTTAAGGAATCCTTATGAAAACTATTCATTCTGAACTGACTATGGTTGAAACCTCTGAACTAGAAAAAAGTGTGGCCGAAGACCTAAAAGTGCCTGACCCCAAAAACATTATAGCAAAGGACAAGAGAGAAGTCAATGAAAATCCCAAAAAATATGACCGAGGAACAGGTTGTCTCTACAATATCTCTGATATCTTCCCGTCTAGCGAGTAAGTATACATTCCCCAATTACGAGGAAGATGACATCACCCAAGAGGCTTTTATCATCGGCATGGAAGCCCTTGACCGTTACGATGGTGTTAGGCCACTCGAAAATTTTCTTTCGATTCACATAAAAAACCGACTGAAGAATTTCAAGCGCGACAACTACTATCGCCACGACGAGGGCAAGGCCGAAGAAATCCAACAGGGCAAGAAAAAACTCCTTGACGCTGGTAACATAGACGATATACGATTATTCATCTCATCTAAAGAAAACTCAAATTCCGTAGAAGAGCGCGAACTTGTCGAGTATATAGATCTTCATTTACCTGCTAATATGCGAAGCGATTACCTTAGATTTAAAAATGATCAGACGCTCACTAAAACTAAAAAGTCTCAATTAATCAGTTGTTTAAAAAATATACTAGAGAGATTCTATGCGTAAAGGTAGACTAGACCTCAACGAACAATCTTATATTAAAAATAATATCAAAGATATGTCCTACGAGAATATAGCCACAGTCTTGGACCGAGACCCCAAATCGGTCCTATTGTGGATCAAACAAAATATTGGAGTTAATGCCAACGACCGTAAAGAGGTTGAAGCGATTAACGAACTCAAAAATAAAGCCTATTGGTATGATTTAGAGTCGCAGTTCAACGAAGACGAACTTGAGATGTTTCTTTTTCACTGGAAGAAGATGTGGTCGCAGTTCAGAGATGATGTGTTTCACACTGAAGAGATTCAAATCGTTGACACTATCAAACTAGAAATTTTGATGAACCGCAGCCTAAAAAGCCAAAATGATAATATAAAATCTATATCTAATATGGAAAAAATTATCATAGAGGAGAAAAATAAAAACAAAGCAGATATTGACTGGGATATCGTTCTTAATCTTGAGCGGCAATTAGCAGTCTTACGGGCCTCCCAAGAAGCGATATCTCGCGACTATAAAGATTTGCAGACCAAGAAATCTTCTATGATTAAAGATTTAAAAGGTACTAGAGAGCAACGTATCAAAGCTATTGAGGATTCGAAAACCACTTTTGCTTCGTTGATTAAGAAGATTATCTTAGATGGGGATTTTCGTCGTCAGGCCGGAATGGACATGGAAAAAATGCGGATAGCTATGGATGTTGAGAGGGCAAGACTGGGCGAGGCCCACACTTACGAGGATGGAATAACAGATCAGCCATTTTTTATACCAGAAACCGTGGAAGGATAAATATGAAGACAGCAATTGTTACAGGAATCACAGGACAAGACGGGTCTTACTTAGCTGAATTATTACTTGCTAATAAATATAAAGTATATGGTATTTACAGAAGAACTTCTAGCCCCAACTTTTCTAGGCTTTATGACGCTTTAAAGTATAAGAATTTCCACCTATTAGAGGGGGATATCTGCGACCCCTATCTTATATCGCGAATGTTAAAAGCTATCAAGCCCGATGAATATTATAATCTTGCTGCTCAGTCCCATGTGGCAACTTCTTTTGATCAACCGTCCTATACGTGGGATGCAACAGCTAAAGGGGTTTTGAACGCCCTTGAAGCGATCCGTAATGAAAGCATAAACACTAAATTCTATCAAGCAAGTTCAAGTGAAATGTTTGGTAAGAACTACACCACTGTGTATGATGACTTTGGTGAAAACCCATTAAAATTCCAAAATGAAGAAACCCCCTTTTACCCACAATCGCCCTATGCAATCGCTAAGCTTGCGGGGCATCATTTAGTTCGTAATTATAGAGACTCTTATAATATCTTTGCATGTTCTGGAATACTTTTTAACCATGAGAGTGAACGCCGGGGCGAAAACTTCGTGACCCGTAAGATCACTAAGTGGCTGGGAGAATTTATAGCAAGTGATAAAGATAAAAAATTTCCTAAGTTGCGTCTTGGCAACCTTGATGCTCATCGTGATTGGGGCCATGCGGAAGATTATGTCAAAGCTATGTGGCTAATGCTACAGCAAGAAACCCCCGATGATTATGTTGTGGCTACTGGTAATACATATACTATTAAAGAATTCTTAGAGGTGGCATTCTCTCGTTATGATCTGGACTGGGAAAAGTATGTAGTGATTGATCCTAAATTTTATCGTCCTGCTGAGGTTGAATTCCTTAGAGGGAGTCCACGAAAAGCTAAACAAAAATTAGGTTGGTCCCCAGACGTGTCCTTCTATAAACTCGTAGAAAGAATGGTAGAACATGACGTGGCCGAAGCGAGATTATCAAAACCAACACTTCAAACAGTTTAGGAGTGAAGTCCTAAGAAGAGATAAACACACTTGCCAAATGTGCAAAAGTAAAAAGCGTAAAGAGTTACAAGTCCACCATTTAAGTAGATGGGCTGACTCGCCCAGTATTAGGTACGAACCAAAAAATGGTATATGTTTATGTAAGACTTGCCATAAATCTATTACTGGATCTGAACAATGTTATGAAGCATATTTTTTTGAGATAATAAAACGAAATGAACAAAACCCCTGAATTTACCATAATTAGAGATACTAGAGAACAGACCCCGTGGGAATTTCACTATGAGCATACAGTTGCTGAAGAAATAGGCACTTTAAAAACGGGCGACTATACAGTTAAAGGTTTAGAGGATAAAATATGTATTGAACGGAAGGGGTGCATTGAAGAGTTTGCTAATAATTTAGGCAGAGAATTCACAAGATTTTCAAAAGAACTTATTCGCATGGATGAATTCCCCCATTCGTTTATTATTTGCGAGTTCCCCATACGCGATTTAATTGAATACCCGTTTCATAAATCAAATCAACAACTACAAAAAACTAGTAAGATAAGCGGTAAATTTCTTTTAAAAGTAATTATGGAAATACAATTAAGGCACAATGTAAAGATCATGTTTTGTGGTAATAAATACTTTGCTAATAAAACTGCCCTTTCTTTAATGAAGAGAATACATGAAAAATATAGAACAGTCACTTAAAGACGCATGGCTTGGTGTAGATCTAAATGAAGAGGGGTTATTCAATCCATTAGATTATATCTACGATATGGCTGGCGATGACAAATCAAAAATCCCGGAAGTTCTAGCGTGGTTAATGACACGCCCTGAGTATTTCTCATTCGTCTGCAAATATATATTTAATATAGAAATATCACCTATACAAGCACTAATACTATACGATATGTGGAATAGAAAATTTCCGATGCTTGTAGGATCGCGCGGATTTGGTAAATCATTTATATTATCTTTATATTGTATGTTAAGGGCGTTCTTTTTACCTGAGCGAAAAATTGTAGTTGTTGGCGCAGCATTCAGACAATCAAAGGTGTTATTTGAATACGCTGAAGGTATATGGCGAAACGCTCCTATATTAAGAGACTTGTGTGACCAATCTAGTGGAACCACAAGAGATGTGGATAGATGCACTGTTCGTATTAATAGGGGCATTATTACTTTCTTACCTTTGGGTGATGGGCAAAAAATTAGAGGTCAGCGTGCTAACGATATTGTTGCTGACGAATTTGCTTCTATTCCCAGAGAAATTTTTGAAAATGTTGTGGCGGGTTTTGCTGCTGTAGCTAGTTCTCCAATTGAAAAAGTTAAAGCAAGAGCCAAAGAAAAGAGAGCAAAAGAGCTAGGTATCGAACTAGAAGTTGTCGAGGACAATATCGAGTTCTATAGATCCAATCAGATTATATTATCTGGTACAGCTTATTATGATTTTAACCACTTTGCTGACTATTGGAAAAGATATCACGCAATTATTAAAAGTCAAGGGGATCGCGGAAAATTAGCTGAAGTTTTCAATGGTGAAGTTCCAGAAGATTTCAATTGGAAAGATTATGGTGTTTATAGAATACCAGTCGAATTACTTCCCGCTGGCTTTATGGATGAGGGGCAAATCTCAAGATCCAAGGCTACAGTACATGCTGGCATATTTCAAATGGAATATGGCGCATGTTTTTCTACTGACTCCAAGGGATTTTTTAAACGTAGTTTAATTGAATCTTGTGTTTGCTCAGAAACAAAACCAATTGTGTTATCTTCAGGAGACGTATTCTTTGAAGCGTCAACTAAAGGAAACCCCAATAAGCGTTATGTAATTGGAGTTGACCCCGCTTCTGAAGTCGATAATTTCTCTATAGTAGTACTAGAAGTAAATGATGACCACAGAAGAGTGGTATATTGTTGGACAACCACAAGAGAGCGTCACAGAGAAAGCGTAAAGGCACATCTAACAGAAGACAATGATTTCTACGGATATTGCGCGCGAAAAATACGAAATCTAATGAAAATCTTCCCAACTGTAGAAATTGCTATGGACCCCCAAGGTGGTGGTATAGCAGTGATGGAATCTTTGCATGATAAAGATAAACTTAAAGATAAAGAGATAGCTATCTGGCCCAAGATAGATCCTGAAAAATCAAAAGACACAGATGATGAACCGGGATTACATATAATTGAATTATGTAATTTTTCTAGCGCCCAGTGGACAGCAGAGGCTAATCATGGTTTGAGAAAAGACATGGAAGACAAAGCTATTATCTTTCCTTTTTTTGACGCTGCAACTCTAGGTCTTTCTCTTGAGGAGGATAAATTAGCAAATAGAAAACATGATACTCTTGAAGATTGCGTGATGGAAATCGAAGAATTAAAAAATGAATTGTCGCTTATTGTTATTTCACAGAGTCAAAGCGGTAGAGAAAGATGGGATACCCCAGACACGCGAAGTGGTAAGAAAAATAAATTACGGAAAGATAGATACTCCGCTCTTATTATGTCTAACTGGTCTGCTAGAAAATTAAATTCGCAAAAAGAAAGTATTATATACGATGAAGATTACTATGCTAATGTTGGATTTGCTCAGAATTATGTTGGCGAGCGAGCTGGGAATGACTTATATCATGGTCCTCAATGGTTTTCAGAAAATATGAAAGATATTTATAACATTTATTGAATTTAATGTGTATGTATTAGTAATTGCATTGTCAATACTATTACATGGAGAAACGATATTATGAGTGATTTATATTCTACTTGGGGCGACGATTCATCCAAAGAAAAAGCTTTAGCTCAATCTCAGGACGCTTATACAGAACATGGACCTATACAAAAAGCTCAGGCTTACTCCTATAGATCATATATAGATATTGAACCAAATCGCTCAGTTAGAACAAGCATCACTAGAAATGATTACTATCGTTTTCGCCCAGAAGAATCAATTCCTACTCGTCAAAAAAGAATTTTGAAGATGTGCATGGATGCATACGATAGAGTTGGGATTATCAGAAATGTTATTGACCTAATGGGCGACTTCTCGTCTCAAGGGATTCAAATTGTACACCCAAATAAAGCTATTGAAAGATTTTATCGTAAGTGGTTTGAACAGGTAAAAGGAATAGAAAAGTCAGAAAGATTTTTAAATTACTTGTATCGCTGCGGAAATGTTGTTGTTAAAAGAAGAACTGCTAAAATTAACGCTGCAAAAGAAGAAGAACTAAGACGCGCTGCTGGCGCAGATATTGAAATTGAAAATAAGAAATACGCTAAAAGAGAAATACCTTGGCAGTATGATTTTCTTAATCCATTAACTGTAGATGTGATTAATTATTACAATGGTATGTTTCTCGGAGAACCTATGTTTGTTCTCAATCTATCTAAGACAACATACGATACATTCTCTTCTTCTGACGTATCAGGGAAGCAAACATTCTCGCGATTACCTCCAGATGTTCAAAAGCAAATTAGCATGGGTAAAAGACAAATCCCATTGAACAGCGAAGAAATACAGGTCTTCTATTATAAAAAAGATGACTGGCTAGTATGGGCAAATCCAATGGTATACGCTATTCTTGATGATCTTATCATGCTAGAAAAAATGAAACTTGCCGACTTAGCTGCTCTTGATGGGGCTATCTCTCAAATTAGACTATGGAGAGTTGGTAGTTTAGACCATAAGATTATTCCAAAAAGAGATGTTATTAATAAATTAAGAGACATCTTAGCTAGTAATACTGGCGGTGGAACTATGGATTTAATCTGGGGTCCAGAACTAGACTTTAAAGAGAGTCAATCTCAAGTTTATAAATTCCTAGGAAGTGAAAAATATCAACCCGTTCTAACGAGTATTTATGCTGGGCTAGGTATTCCACCAACATTAACTGGTGCTGGTGGGTCTAGTGGTGGGTATGCTAACAACTATGTGTCATTAAAAACTTTAGTTGAGCGATTAGAATACGGCAGACAAATGTTAACTCAGTTCTGGAATAAAGAAATTGAAATTATTCAAAAGGCTATGGGGTTTAGATTTCCTGCTCAAATTAGATTTGACAATATTATTCTTTCAGATGAATCAGCGGAGAAACAACTTCTTATCAATCTTGCCGATAGAGGTATTCTTTCTGACCAAACAATTCTTGAAAGATTTGGCGAAATGCCAGATATTGAAAAGATTAGAGTCCGTAGAGAAGAACAAACTCGTAGAAGTGATTCTAGTTCACCAATGAAAGCAAGCCCATATCATAATCCAAATATTAGAAATGACGTAGCAAAAATTCTATCTACTAAGGATGGATTAGATGATGAATATTATCATGATGAGCTAGATCTTCCAAAGAGAGATATTGTTCCTCCAGCTCCTAAAACTCCGTTTGGTGGTGGCGCACCTGATGCTCCAAAACCTGTTGACGGGAGTCCACAAGGAGGTAGGCCAGCTAATCAAAAAGATAAAGTCAAGAGAAAGACAAAGAATGTAGCCCCCACTTCATCAGCCGCAGTACTATGGGCGTACAATGCTCAAAAAGCAATAGCAGATGAGATAACACCCATGATACTAGATTTTTATGATAAGAAAAATGTTAGGTCTTTAACCAAGGCTGAATTTGATCAATTAGAATATTTTAAATTATGTCTATTGACAAATATTGAACCGTTTATTGAACTAAATCCAGAAATTATTAAACAACTTATTGATAATAGTGGCAAGCCATCTGTAGACTTTTTAAATGAAATTAATAGTGAAACAGATTCATTTGTGTATGCTAATAAGAGAAAGCCAAATACAGATGAAATGAAGTATATCTACGCTTCTATTTATGTAAAATTACTAGAAGTTGAAGTATAATGTGTATACTTTTATGAGGTGAAAAATACTATGCAGATATTTAAAGCAGAGATTAAAGCTGGAATCGCAGACAAAATACAGAATAACTCAATAGCATTTTGCTCTGAAGTAATTCCATATACGCCTACGGAAACAGATATAAATAACTGTAAATCTATTAAAGCTGTTGCTGAAAATAAAAATCAAATGGATTTATATTATATTAAATCTATCCTTGCTAGTGTTGGATGGAATAAAAATGACGATGTTTTTGATCCAATTGAAACTTGGAAAGCAAAATCAACGCCAGAAGATAAGCAATTTAATTATATGCATGATGAAAAAGATATCATTGGACATATTACTAGTTGCTATGCAGCTGATGCAGATGGTAATATACTGCCTGATTTTAACGATATGTCGCAAGTGCCTTCTGTTTTTGATATCGTAATAGGATCTGTTTTATATACTAGCTGGTCTGCCGCAGAATTAAAAAATCGAACCAAAGAAATTATATCCGATATTGAAAATGGTCAGACATGGCACGTTTCAATGGAATGTCTTTTTCCACAATTTGATTATGCTCTTATTGATGCTGTTGGATCTACTCAAATAGTAAAAAGAGAAGAATCTTCAGCTTTTTTAACTAAACATTTAAGAGCTTATGGAGGCAAAGGCGAATATAATGGGTATAAAGTTGGTAGACTTTTACGTAGTTTTTCCTTTTCTGGTGTAGGATTAGTTAAGAAACCTGCAAATCCACGTAGTGTTATTTTAAATCACCAAAAATCTATTAATTTTAATGTATCGAAATCCGAGGAGATTATTATGCAAGATGATTTAGAAATTTTAAAAGCTGAACTTGCAGAAGCAAAAAAGGCTACTGACAAGATGAAAGAAGAAGCTGAAAAGGCTGAAAAAGCAAAAAATGAAATTGATTCAACCGTTGCAGATCTTCAATCTCAACTTTCCCAAGCCAATGAAACTATTGCTGCTGAAAAAAGCGCAAAAGAAAAGATGGCTGAAGAAATGAAAAAGATGAAAGAAAAAGCTGAAATGAATCAAGACGAATTAGACAAAATGAAAAAAGAAAAGCAAATGTCAAAGCGCAAAGCTGAATTGTCTGAAGCCGGATTAGATGAGTCTGAAGTTGAAGAAGCTTCTGCTAATTTCGAATCTTTAGCTGATGATATGTTCGGTACAATCGTTGCTGCCTTAAAGAAAGCTAAAATGGCTGCAAAGCCTAAGCAAACCCCAGCGGAAGCCAAAGAAGGTGAAAAGCCAACTGGTCCTGATGGCGATAAGGCAAAGAAGAAACCTGCTTTTGCTTCTGAAGAAATTGACAACAATGAAGTAGAAGCTAGTGCATTAGACACCGCAGTTGCTACAGAAGGTCAAATTCCAATGGTAGATGTAGCAGAGGAAGAATCTTTAAGATCTTTCGCAAGCGATTGGTTCGGTTCAAAAGTTCTTAAATCAACAGCTAATATTAAGTAATTAAAGGAGCTTATTAAAATGGCTTTAAAATCAGATCGTTACGAGTTTCAAACAGATGTTAGTTTCTTCATGAATGAAGTCGCTGAAAGAGGTGGAGTTGTTACTTTGGCATCCACCAGCACACCTTCTGGATCAGCTATGGATTCTTCAGTTAACGTAGTTACCTATGTTGCTAATCCATCAGGCAAAGTCCCAATCGGTATTCTTTTAAATGACATGGTTAATCTTGATCTCACACGTCAGCACATCAACTGGCACAAAGATGAGATTCAAAAGGGTGGTAAAGTTACGATTCTTCGTAAAGGTTATGTCGTTACCAATAGGATTTCAGGCACAGGCACACCAGTTGCTGGCGATGCTGCTTACGTTGCCGATAGTGGTCTTATTTCGACATCAACAAGAGGCGTTGCTTTAGACGCTGGAGCTGTTAAAATTGGTCGTTTCTTGACAGCTAAAGATTCTGATGGTTACGCTAAAGTTGAAATCAACCTTCCATAATTATAAATAAAAGAAATAGGAGAATATCGAATGTTAACAAGACCAAGTAATGAGTTTATTCAGTTGTTGTCTCGTTCAGGTAGCTCAGATAAATCTGTAGCACTTGACGCGCAAAGAGAAATCGCCAAAGCTTTGGAACTCCCATTGCGTAAAGGCATCATGTTTGGTGATGTAGTCACCGGCATTTTCGAGAAGATGGTTATTGAGCCGGGTTCACAACCTGAATTCCCTCTTGACCTTCTTGCTCCCGGCACAGAGCGCGATTACACCGCTTACACCAATCCGGGCCACGGTCGTATTCCTGAGAAGCACGTTGAAGGCGATTACGTCATGGTTAACACCTACGGCATCACCAACAGCATTGACTTCTTGCTCCGTTACGCCAGAGAAGCTCGCTGGGACATCGTAGCTCGCGCTATGCAAGTTCTTGAAGCTGGTTTCGTTAAGAAGATTAACGACGATGGCTGGCACACAATCCTTGCTGCTGCTGTTGACCGCAACATTCTCGTCTACGATGGCGATGCTGCTGCTGGCCAATTCACCAAGAGATTGATTTCTCTATGTAAGACTGTTATGCGTAGAAACGGTGGCGGTAACACAGTTACAGCTACTGGTCGTTTGACAGATCTTTATCTTTCACCTGAAGCCTTGGAAGATATCCGTAACTGGGGTATCGATCAACTTGACGAAGTTTCTCGTAGAGAAGTTTATCAAGCTGCTAGCGATGGCGCTCCATTGACAAGAATCTTCGGCGTTAACTTGACCGATCTTTTCGAGTTGGGTGATGGTCAAGAATATCAAACATTCTTCACAAGTGATCTTTCTGGATCTCTTGGACCAAACTCTGATGTTGAACTTATCGTTGGCTTGGACCTCAATGCTAAAGATAGCTTTGTTATGCCAGTCAAGAGAGAAGTTGAAATCTTCGAAGACGAAGGTCTTCACAGACAACAACGTCAAGGTTATTATGGATGGGCTGAACTTGGTTTCGGCGTTCTTGATAATCGTCGTGTTCTTGCAGCTAGCTTCTAATTTAAAGTTAGTAAATATTAAAAATAAGGGTGGACTTTTGTCTGCCCTTTTTTTATTATGTGTATATATGAATGATATTTACATTTTTTGTGGAGGAATAAAATGAGCGCACTTAGTACTTATCTTGAGTCTGGATTATTAAAACATATTTTTCTTGGCGTAGCTATGCCAGCAGAATTTGATACTGTTTATGTAGGATTAGTTAAAAATTTTGACTCTGGAAAACTTGAAGGAAGCGATTTTGCAGATGAGCCAGCGATAGGCGACAGTTATGCTAGAATAGCAGTGCCTTCAAATACTAGCAGTTGGTCTAATCCATATATTTCTGGTACTGCGATGGCTATTAATAACGTATCGGGTTTTCAGTTTAAACAAGCTCAAGTAGATCTTGGATTTATATCTGGCGTATTTATAGCAAATGCTAGCACCGGAGGCAAAGTATTACTATATGGAAGATTGACTAATGGAAGAGAGGTCAATGAAGGAAACCAGTTTGTTTTTTCTTCTGGAGCTTTAAAAATTACATTTAATTAAATCTATCAAGGATAAGAAATGCCAATCATCCAAAGGAATCAGCTTGTACTTAGCAATCTCGTATACACCACAGGGAATTATATAAATCCTAACTGGATTGTTTCTTTATCTCCATATAAGGTTGGAAATACAGTAGCGCAATGGAATGCTAATAAGCTACAGGGCTATCCAATTTATACAGGAGTGCCTATAAGTGGCAACACTTTATCTTGGAACGAAGCTAGTGGATATTGGATGTCTTCAGGAATCCCCATACCCGTGGGTGTACTCCAAGGTCAGATTATTTCTA
>JBBARF010000113.1:0-12397 GCA_040399925.1 Bacteriovoracaceae bacterium | reverse complement strand
CGGAGTGAGATGAAACATTTCTTTTAAAGCATCTGTCTGCGTGTTGAGAATCCCGTGAGTATAAAGCACACCTTTGGGAACTCCGGTTCCTCCCGAGGTAAAGAGAATTGCCGACAGATCACTGGCCTTAACATTCACTGGTGAAAATTCATGGGACTCGAGATTTAGATTCTCGTACAAGTAATGAGTGGCGCCGCCGACACGATCCAGCGATATTTTGATCCTCACACTTTTAAATTTTGAACGAAGAACTCGGCGGATCCAGTGAACCTTACCGATTGAAACCATCGCTTCTGGCCGAACTTGCTGAATACTATTGAGGAGATTTTTAATTCCCATACCTGGATCAATCAGCACCGGAACAGCACCAATTTTAAACAAAGAAAAAACAATGACGGAAAAATCCAGACGAGGAGTTATAAACAGCAGAACCCGCATTCCTTCACGAATGCCCTGTCGTCCAAAACGATGGGCAAACTGATTAGAGCGTTCTTCAAATTCTTTAAAGGTATACGAGGGATAGCGATAAGAACCGTCACTTTGTCTTTCGGAGAAGACCACAGATTTCTTATCAGGATAAATCTTACTGATGGCAGAAATTCTGTGAGCAATATTCATTTAATGAAGCCCCAGATTTTTTCGGACACTTCCGTTAAAGCATCTTCCAGCACATAGTGGCCAGCTTTGGCATACCAGTAAGCATCCGCTTCCGGATAGATCTGAACCCATTTTTCAAAGAAGTGTCGATTGAAACAAAAATCTTTCCCACCCCAAAGGATCAGCTTCGGGTGCTTAAGTGTTTTAAGTTTTTCTTCAATACCCATCATTGTTTTATAGGTAGGGTGATCTTTTTCCATCGGAATATCTTGTACAAATCTTGCTACAGCAACGCGATTTGCCCATGAATTATAGGGGAGCAGGTATCCGTCTTTAACCACCTGAGGAAGTTTCTTCGTGGTCGTCATAAAAGTCGCGGGCCAGGCAAAGAGATTAAACTTACGAGACAGATATTCACCGAATTTACCCTGACGAAGAAGATTAATACGGGCCGGAATATGCTCGTCAGTAAAGGCTGCAGTATTAAGAATCACGATGCGGTCAAAGAGTTCCGGGTATCTGGTCACAAGACCAAAACCAATGGCCCCACCCCAGTCATGAACAACCAGAATGATTTTTTTAAGATCAAGAAAACGAATCAACTGATACGCATTTTGAATATGATTCTCAAGCGTGTACTCATAGTCTTGAGGTTTGTCCGAAAGCCCGCAACCAATATGATCTGGAACAATAGTGCGAAACTTAGGTGAAAAGGTTTGAATCAAGTTTCGGTAATAGAATGACCAAGTCGGATTACCGTGAAGCATAAGAATTGGTTGACCTTGGCCTTCATCAATATAATGAAGAGAGTGATCTTTTAGTTTTAAGAAATTCGAGCGGAAGGGATAGATTTTATCCACACCGAGAGTTTTAAGTTGTATGCGCAAGTCGTTCATTACCATTCCATTCCCAGCATCGTGCTGGTGAGACCACTGCCAATTCCTAAAAGGGCAACCTTATCGCCCTTCTTGAAAAATTGAGCTTCGGAAGCTTTTATAAGAGTCAAAGGAAGAGCGGCCGAACCAGTATTCCCGTATTGTTCAAAGGTTTGGAAGTCGCGATCTAAGGGAAGTCCAAGTTCCGTCAGCATCGCTAGACGATGGGCCGTTCCCACCTGATGAGGAATCACTTTATCAACATCAGAATTATTCCAGCCTAAATCTTTACGCGCTTTTTCCCAATTCAGCCTAGAGAGTTTAACTCCAGCTTTGAGAAGTGCCTCAGAGTCTGTGGCCATCATAAGTCCATGAGTTGAGCCGTCCCCTTGGCAAAGTTCAACACTGCCTGAATCAGTCAAAGTTGTTCCGCCTAGAACTTTAGGTGCCGAAGGCGCGAGACTATCGTGAGTCAATAAAAACGCTACACCAGCAGAACCAATAGTGAGTGAGGCAATGAAGGGTTTGATTTTTTTTCGGTCCATTTCTGGATCTTTAAGCAAGTGAGCTAGAGTCTCCTCAATAAGAGGACCGGCGTTTTCACCAGACACAATGAGAGCAGACTTGATCACTCCACGTTCAATCATGTTTCCTGCCATCAGCATACTAGAGAGAACTCCAAGGCAGGCGTTGGATAGATCAGAGATCATGCAATCAGGGCCCAGTTTAAGATTAAAATGAACTTGCGCCGCGGTGGCGGGTTCTAAAAAATCTCTGCACACCGATGCATGTAAGAGGAGATCAACTTTTTCACGAGGAAAATTATTCAAAACTTTTTCAGCTGCTGCTGAAGCGATGGAACTCGGCCGTGTACCATGAGGCCAGAAGCCTCGTCTTTTAATTCCGGACTGAAGCTCTAATCGACCAAATGGAAGTTTCGCACGCTCATAGAGGGGAGCAAGCTTTTGTTCCATTTCATCAGAGGTCATAAACTCAGCCGGCTCTTCGTAAGCAAAAGAATGAAGACGAACATGGTTGAAGATCAAGAATCAGCTCCCATCAGCCCGTGAAGGTTTGCCATAGAAATTCCAGATAGCATCGCCCCCACAATTCCAAGGAAGCCTTGATCAGTACCGATGATAAATAAGTTTTTAACAGGAGTTCTACCATCTCGTGTTTTATCTGTTGATCCGTAGACAGTGCCATTAAGATGCCACGTATAGTGCTGAATCGTTGTGGGAGAGAAAATATCTTGAAATAAAAGTTTCCCATCGAATGCAGGAGCTAGTTTCTTTAGAAGGTTTTGAGCGGCCTTTGAGACTTCATCTTTTTTTGCCTCATAGGCATCTCGAGAGAGATCCTTCCATTGATCATAGTTGGCCATAAAAGTAATACGCGCCATCCCTTCTCCTTCCGTTACCTTGGGTTCGTAATGGTCGGGAAAACAAACCACCGCTGAGCGAGAATCATAGAAATTCTTTGCCGGTTTATATTCATAGGTTGGAGCATTATTATAAAAAATAATCGTTGATTCATTTTGAGTTAAGGGAATTTTTTTATCATACACGAAGAGACTTTCTAAAAATGTCATCTTTCCTACAGCAGGAGAAATCTTTGTCTCTAGTGCCTTTGTCAGTCGAACTGTTTCAGGGTAGCCGATACTGCTTAAAATCACCGGAGACATCAATGTTTCACCACCGGCGATCACGCCGATTGCAGTTCCAGCATCATTAGTCAGAATTTCAGAAACCGCCGTTTTAAATCGAAGCTCAGCGCCCACTTCTTCAAGTTTTTTTATCATGAGAGAAAGTATTGTCCGCACTCCCCCTTCGGGTCTTGAAAAGCCTTCAAAGTAGATCGACTTAAACATGATGACAAACTGGGCAAAATCCATATCCTCTTCCCATGCTGATCCATAGATCAACAAAGGACAAAGAATCATTTCAATCAAGAGTTCGTCTTTTAGCGTTTGCTTAAGAACACTTCGCGAAGATGAATAACCTTGAGTCAGATCAAGTTCATTAAAATTTTTAACGGTTTCAACTAAAGAGATGAAAGCATCTTTTTCAGAAGGAAACTTTTCGAGAACTTCACTTAAGAGAAGTTCAAAATCATTTGAAAACTTGAGTGTTACATTTGGAAAATGAATTTCTGAATGAGTCTGTGGACATAGTTTAAAATCATCGTAAGAAAGGCGAAGCTGCTTAAGAAGCTTATTGAAGGGCTTGCCCTTCTCACCTTTTTTAATAAAATTTGTGAGAGCGTGAAGGCCTACATCAAATTGACGGATGCCGCCTTTATCGAAATTTCTTCTTTGGTAGTAGGAATTGAGTCCACCCGGTATCGAGTGTTTTTCAATGATCACGACTTTTTTGTCAAACATGGCCAGACGGATGCCGGCGGCAAGCCCCGACATCCCAGCACCGATGACAATAGCATCGTAATTCATAATGGTCTTTTTAAGCGAATTTAGGAGACAGGTAACTCACGCAGCTCGCAAGGGTTGCAAGCTTTGGATAATCTTCCTGAGGGACTTCAACCTTGTGACGTTTACGGAGTTCCATCACGATATCGAGGAAGTCCATTGAATCAAGATCAAGTTGCTCACGAAGAGATTGCGCATCATTAATAGTCGTTACATCCTCATCTGGGGCGATGTCTGCAATAATGTCGATAACGATTTGGCGAACATTGTGGGCCGTCATATGAATCTCCTTAAACAGTGTACTTCTTAATAATTAAAGCTGAGTTAATTCCTAACATACCAAACGAGTTGTTAAGAATCGTATTAACATTCCCAATAAACTTGGGTTCATTGAAAACAAGATTTGGAATAGTGCAATCCGGATCAACCTCGGTGATGTTCATCCCTGGATGGACAATGCCGTCTTCAAAACTAGGAATATTTCCTGCGAGTTCCAGAGATCCAGCAGCACCCATACAGTGACCAATATGGCCTTTGGTAAAATTCACATAGGTTTTATTTGAATCAACAAAAGCATCTCTGACTGCCTTTGATTCTGCGATATCCCCTGCACCAGTGCCAGTTGCATGCATGTTAACAATATCAATATCTGAAACAGTAAGACCGGCACGTTTAATAGCCTTATGCATACACTGAACCTGGCGTTCAGGATTAGGATTAACAAAATCCGTCGCATCAGAGTTAATGGCGTAGCCAGCAACTTCACCGTAAATTTTTGCATTTCTTTTTTTAGCATCTGAAAGTCTTTCAAGAATATAGAGAGCACCACCCTCGGAGATGGCAATCCCATTACGATTCTTATCCATCGGTCTCGAGGCTTTAGTTGGATCTTCGTGGTGAGCAAGTGCCCCCTGAGCTGCAAAAGCGGCAAAGATTCCAAAAGTCTGAGCAGACTCAGAGATTCCACCAGCAATAGCGAGATCAACTTCTCCTAAAAGAAGTTGCTGAACACCTTGAATAATTCCAACGTTTCCGCCTGCACATGCCGAGCCCAAAGTGTAATGAGGTCCCGTAATGTTTAAATTCAGAGTTACTTCTCCAGCTGGAGAGTTCGCAACAGTTCTAGGATTGTGATGAGGAGACCAGAGTTTCCAATCCAAGTTGTTTTGGTGCATTTCATAGATTTCATTTTCTGTTTCAACGTTTCCGTGTTCAGTAATTCCTACGTAAACACCAACCATTGTTTTATCAACCGATGGCCAATCGAGTCCAGCATCAGCGATGGCTTCATTGGCACAGTAGATGGAAATACTTCCAGCACGAGTTCCACGACGACGAAGTTTTTTAGATTGATATTTAAATTCATCAAAATGGCAAAGACCCGCCACTTGCTTACCCATGTAACGGATCTCAGCATGCTGCACACCCGACTGACAATTTAACAAGGCCTTTCGGAAATCTTGCAAATTATTGCCATTCGGTGCAGTAAGACCGATGCCCGTGAGGACTATGCGCTCAGTGTCATTCATAACGTTTTCCAGAGTGATAGAAACAGATTTTTAGAAGCAAAAATTAGCGCAGGATTTATTATTTGTATAGTGAACAATTTAGATACGATCATCGATTACACTTGATTCCGAGGAGTGTTTTTAGGATAGTTAGAGGCGATTGTTAAATCGTTACCTATAAGGAGTCTTTCCATGGAAAGCTTGATCGTCATCTCTAAAGTTAAAAAATTCATCAAAGAAACTGCCGATATGAACACTTCAGCTGGTTTTTTTGAGCCCCTCAATGAAGATATCGTAAAAGCCTGTCGTGATGCAATAGCCCATGCTCAAAAACTTGGCCGCAAAACGGTTATGGGTAAGGATTTTAACCTCTACGTTGAAAACTCAGGCATCGAAGAAGCTCTGGTTGTTGCGTCAAAAGTTAAAAAACTAATCAAAGACGAAGCTACTCTTTCAACTTCTTCACAGGCTATCGACCAACTGACTGTCAGAGTTCAGGCCGCTTGTAATAAAGCGATCGAAAACGCTAAGTCTGACAAACGTAAAACAGTTATGGATCGTGACTTCACGGCGCCGACAGCTTTGACTTAATTTCAAGAAATTAGTTTCGTTAGAATAAAAAAAGGATCCTATAGGGTCCTTTTTTTTTCAATCAAAGTGAAGCACGTGAGGGGAAGAAGCCAAACGACAAAGCAAAACTTGAGGTTACTCACGCCTCAAACCCACCCGTAAAACCAAGATTCCCGCTTTCGTTGTGAAGCCTGAGAAAGCAGAGCTTTCTCAGGTTGTCATTCGAACAGCCGATTTTTTTTAAATTTGATTAAGTTGAGAACGAAGCTTCTCTCAACTTCCCCACCTGCTGCATCGTAATTGGATTTAATCTTTCGCCGGCGCCGGCGGAGTCGGTGCCATTGGCTTAGGTCTCGCCGTAGTCAGTTGCGTTTCAAAATATCTCGAAAGTCTCACAAACGGCAGACCAATCACAAAGTAGACACAGGCCGTGAGTATTCCCAATCCCAGATAATCGAAGTGAGTTGAAGCAAGCTGACCATAAATAGTCGTAAGCTCCACCATACTAATCACTGAAACCAGTGATGAGTCTTTTAAAAGAGCGATAAAATCATTGGTCACAGGGGGAATCACGACACGAATCGCCTGCGGTAAAATGATGTGACGTAGAGACTGATAGAAATTCATCCCGAGCGCCTGAGAAGCATCCATTTGTGTTTTAGGAATAGAAAGAATACCTGCGCGGTAGTTTTCCGCCTCACAAGCACCATAGTTTAAACCCAAACCAAGAACGGCGGCGACAAAGGGATCAAGGTTGATCCCCACATGAGGAAGGCCGTAAAAAATAAGATAAAGCTGAATCAGAAGTGGAGTTCCACGAAAGACTTCGACATAAGAAATGGCAAGCCACTTCATAGGTGCGGGTCCATACAATCGTGATAGGGCAGTTCCAAGTCCAAGAGCGATGGCAAGAATCATCGAAATAATCGAGAGCTCCAAAGTCATCACGGCACCCTTAGCAAGTAAGGGAAGAAAGCCAAGGTAGTTTGAAAGTTTTTCTTTTAGAGTACGTTTGCCCCAACTAGTCTCAATGAATTTTTCATAGGCAACAGGTGGTGTTTGCGGGAGAGGATTTTGCTCCCAGGCTTTGGCCGTCATATTGTTCCATAAATTCCAGCGCTCAAGAATTTTACGGATACTTCCATCAAGGATGAGTTTATCTAAAGCCTTTTTTACTTTGGCATCAAATTCAGGATTCCCAAAACGAGTAACGATCCCATATTCCATGTAACCAATCGGTCCACCAACAAGTTTTAAATCAAGATTTGGTTTTGCATAATAAAGAGCAATCGGTTCATCCAGAAGAACTGCATCGATGCGGCCGAGGGCCAGATCACCATAACAATGAACCTCTTCATCATAGCCAATCGTCGTGATGGGAAAACTTTGTTGATTGAGAATTTTTTGCGCTAAAGAAGAATCAAGTGTCCCAACTCTCCGTCCTTTAAGATCATGAAGTGACGAGATGTCTTGAGTTGATTTCCTGACGGCAAGGGATTCTGAGGTGTAGTAGTAGGGCTGACTAAAGTGAACGACCTGTGCTCTGGCCGCAGTGATCTCTACTCCATTGACGACAATATCATAGTCTCCACGAATGAGACCTTCGACCAGACCATCCCAGCTATTTTGAACAAACTCGTGCTCCATATCAAGTTCTTTAGCGAGAAGTTCAACGATCTCAACTTCAAAACCAATGATCTTGTTCATGTCTTCTGGAGACTTATAAGCAAAAGGTGCTCCACTTTCTATATCAGCACCCCAGCGCAGTTTTGTTTTGGCAAAAGCAGATGGGATGAGAAGATTCGTGATGAGTAAAAAGAGAAAAATTATTTTAATCATTGAAAGTGTCTCAAAAAGTTTTTTGTTCGTTCTTCCTGAGGATTCCCAAAAATCTGATCAGAAGTTCCCATTTCAACAATACGACCTTGCTCGAGGAAAACCACAATATCGGCCACATCACGGGCAAAGCGCATTTCATGAGTGACTACAATTTGAGTCATGCCTTCCTGATCAAGCTGCTTCATCACACGAAGAACTTCATTAACGAGTGCCGGATCAAGAGAACTTGTCGGCTCATCATAAAGAAGAACCTTGGGATCCATCGCCAGAGCGCGAGCAATAGCGGCCCTTTGCTGTTGTCCCCCTGATAGCTGATCGGGAAAATGAGAAGACTTATCACCAAGTCCCACTTTCGTCAGAAGTTGATGGGCCCGAGTTTCGGCAATATCTTTTTCAATTCCTCCCACAACCATGGGAGCTTTAATAATATTTTCTAAAATACTTAGATGAGGAAAAAGATTGAAGCTCTGGAAAACCATTCCCACTTTTTGACGTACGGCCAACGAGCGCTTGAGAAATTCTTTATGACCAATTTCCGAAGGTGCCTTAAGTTCAGTTTCAAAGATATGAAGGTTACCACTGTCGACAACTTCAAGTCCGTTGATACAACGGAGGAAAGTTGATTTTCCACAACCTGATGGTCCAATTAAGGCAATGAGATCTCCAGCATTTACGTCCAGAGAAATTCCATCCAGCACAGATCGTCCGTGAAACGACTTTTTTAAATTTTCAATTTTAACGATCACGTTTCTCCCGGATTATTTAAGTAAATAGGAAACAATCAGTCCTACAAAATTTCCAAAAGCAATGCCAACAAGACCCGTGGTCACTCCCGAAACTAAAATAGCTCGGTTTTTTAAGACTGCAGCCATGGGAGCAACAAAAGCGGGGCCAAAAATTCCGGCCATCGAAGTTATTATGGCAGTATCTCGGTCAATTTTGAGAAAATAACAGCAAGAGAAGTGTAAAAAGATACTTCCCATCATGACAAATCCACAGAAAGCAAAATACCAAAGGGAACCAGAGAAAAGTTGGGAAGCATTGGCCAGAGATCCAACTGCAACACAGAAAATGAGGAGAAGGTATTGTCCCCATTCCTGAGATCCTTCAAAGTGCCTGATTTTTTTAATAAACGAGAGAGCGAGTGCCAGAGTCGTTAGACAAACCAGAATCACACTGACTGTCTCCCCACCAGTGGTGAGGTGAGAGACCAAAAGAGAGAGTCCTACACAACCGGCCGAAAGTCCCAAAAGTCCGAGTGAATGTATTAATTTTTTTTTCAGACCTAATTTTTTCCAGTTTATTAAATCTGTATCATCATCCTGGGCCAGACTATGATCAAATTCTGGAAGCAGCTTACCCAGAACTTTTACACCTACTGACATAATGAAGAGAAGATAGATTCCACCTAGAACGACATCCACAGCATTAAGCATGATGAAGGCCTCATCGCGGATCTCAAGGATTTTCCCAATAGCTGTTAAATTGGCCGTGCCACCGACATAAACACCCACAAGCATGCCGGCCATTTTCCAAACCTCAGGGTCATATTTTTGGAAGAGCACTCCCCCAATATAACTTACCAGCATCACGCAAACGATCAGCACACCAAACGAGACAATAGTCGTTCGGGCAAGTTTAAACCAACCAACAAAATCAACTGCAATGAGGAGTAAGGGAAGGGCCAGCATCACACTGACTTCGGAAGCCGTTCTTGCCAAGGGCTGATTCCAGCTTGAACCTGCGATGTTACCAATGATGATTCCCAGGGTATAACAGCAGACAACCGGACTCAACCATTCAATGAGTTTAATTTTCTTCTCAAGCTTGAGCATCACAAACGGCAAGAGAACCATCAGTAATAGTGGTAAGACCTTTTCCATCACGTATTTCCTTTCCTCTATGAAAACGCGGGGCAGAGAGGATGTAAAGTATTTTCCCCCTGCCCTGATGGAGTTAAATTGGGCACAATGGGAGAATGAAAAAATACCTCCTCCTCCTCACACTTTTCACCACAAATCTTATGGCGCAAAATCAACTGACTCTCTACTTTGTCCCTTCTCCTAAAGGTATGGACTGGACCTCTCCTGCTAATCTGGCTTGGTCGGCCCTGAAGAACAAAGTCAGCATGAAGCCACGTTTTATGGGACATGTGTTTGTAGAATTTCAGTGCGGCACCGAACGTGAGATTACTGGCATGGTGGGGAAAAATTTTGACTACCTCAACCAACTTCTGGTGAAAGGTCGTGGTCTGGGAATTCTCTATCATAGTTTTGACGGCCAACTGGAAGAGAAAACAGAAGTCGATGCAGAATTGGCCGGTTACTTTAAAACTGGTTACGTTAATTTTGCGCGTTTTCTTCTCAACGATGGACAATGTTCTCGCATCTCAGAATATCTTAAAGTGTACCGGGAAAAAGATGTGGGCCGATACTACGGTCTGGCCAATAGACCACGCTTTGGTGAAGGAGCTGGATGCTCGGCCTTTGGAGCAAGTTTTGTCGATGTCGTTGGAGTTCTAGATCAGGACTTAAAAGACGCCTGGTCACATTCAGTTAATATTCCCATGGAATTTGCAGGTCCCCCACTTAGAGACCAGAGTGTGAATCTGTTTAAACTCATGCTGAACGCAGGTAAATGGGCAGAAGAAAAGGAAGCTCATAAAAAGATCTTTTTCTGGGATCCCGACAGAATGTTTAAATGGACCAATGAAAAGATTGCTAAACAGGCGGGAAATTATAAAGTCATGAGTATCGATAACACCAAGGGAGTCGTTTTTGATAAAAGTCATCTTCCTGCTCCAGGTGGACCGATTTGGCTTCAGCATACTGAAGCCAAGACAACTCAAAAATAATTTTTTCAAAATATGAACTGGCGATTGCATCAGGCTTTGAAGACATTATTTTACCAGTGGGAATATATCCAGATAGAATGGGAATAGATAAGTTCGAATTAATCCGCAAACTGAGTATCTGGCTTCCTCAAAAGGAACCAGACAACAAGGTAGTAACGACTAATTGATATTATTAACGACCTAACGCCAATCCTTCCCCTCTTGGATCACTCACACCAACCCACTCGCCTTTCTCACGCTTGATCGCTTGAATCGAGCAGCCCAATTTTCCGTGAACAACTTTGTGTCCACGCTCTTGCAGTTGTTTTTCTACTTTCGGAGACAGGTAAGGCTCTTCCACTTTCAATTCATCCGGCATCCACTGCTGATGAATACGAGTAGCAGCAACCGCTTCATAAAGAGGCATATCAAACTCTATGGCATTCAAAATTGTTTGGGCGACACAGTTAATGATTCTCGTTCCAGATGGAGTTCCGAGGGCCATAACGGGTTCATTATTCTTCAGGATAATGGTAGGTGACATACTTGAAAGCGGACGTTTTTTAGGTTGAACTAAATTCGCCTTACCACCAACGGCACCGAAAAGATTCTGGGCCCCAACTTTCTGAGCAAAATCATCCATCTCATTATTTAAAATGATCCCAGTTCCTTGAGCAATCACACCCGATCCAAACCAACCATTAATCGTCTGAGTTGAGGCGGCCATGTTCCCTTCTTCATCAGCAATGGTGAAGTGAGTAGTCTCTGAAGACTCATAAGGAAGTTTTGTGGGACGAAGTTCTGTCGCGGCCTGAACCTTATCTTTTTTAAGGGCGCCAGAAAGATCACTCAAGTAACCCTGATCCAAAAGACTTTTAACAGGAACCGGATAAAAGTCCGGATCTCCGAGGTAAAGAGCACGGTCAAGGAAAGCTCTTTGCATCCCCATTGCCGTTAAGTGAACGGCATCTACTGATTGCGGGCCATAAGATTTTAAATTATAGGGCTCGAGCATTTTAAGAATCTGAATGACGTGAATACCACCTGAACTTGGAGGAGGCATGGAATAGATTTCGTTCCCCTTGTACAGGCCTTTCACGGGAGCGCGTTCTTTCATTTCATACTGCGCGAGATCCTGATAAGAAATCAGACCACGTTTCTTTTTCATTGTTTCAACAATCGCCTTAGCGACTTTGCCGCTATAAAAACCAGTGCGGCCTTGTTCAGCAATGGCTTCCAGAGTTTTGGCGAGGTTTTCCTGAATAACAATGGTCCCAAGACTTGGAACTTCTTTTTTTTCAGTGAAGAAAATTTTCGAAGCTTCCGGGTCGGCCAGGAGCAAAAACTTTCTATCTACCAAAGCAACATGTAAGTGATCATAGAGAGGAAAACCTTCACGGGCCAGACGAATGGCCGGCCCCACAGTGTCACTCCACGGAAGTTTGCCGAAACGTTTATGAATATCATAAAGACCTGCGACTAATCCCGGAACAGCGACAGCTAAGCTTCCTTCCTGAGAAAGAAGCGGCTGAGTCTCACCTTTTTTAGTGAGGTACATATCCGCCCAAGCAGCACGAGGAGCAATTTCACGAAAATCAAAGGCGTAAACTTTTTTATCTTTTTTAGAGAAGTAGACTAAAAACCCGCCGCCTCCAATACCAGTTGATTGGGGACGCTCAACACTGATCGCAAATGATGCCGCCACAAAGGCATCGATAATATTTCCGCCCTTATCAAAAATTTCCAGAGC
>JBBARF010000112.1:0-12470 GCA_040399925.1 Bacteriovoracaceae bacterium | reverse complement strand
GCACGTGAATGTGGTTACAATGTAGACGAATATAGACGTATGAGTCGCATCCCTTCATTTAAGTTTATGGATACGGAAGAAAATATTATTGAAGGGGCCAATCAAGAAACTTCAGCTCTCTGGAATGAGTATTTACAGAAAAATCCCGAACTTATGGCCATCGATGTAAATCTTAAAGAAGGTAGTAGAGTATCTTTTCGAAAAGAAATTATGGAGCGAATGAGAGAAATTCGAAATCAAAATCCAATTTCTAGAGAGTTTAGTGAAACTAAAGTTGAAACAAAATCAGACGGTGAATTTATTGTGTCAGCGATTAAGTCTAATCCCGAAAAGGCCCTTTGGTACCAAGTGGATCAAGACTTTGAAAATGAGGGTGGGAAATTAAAAAATATTCTTTCTAAATATAATGCTGAAAGTACACCAAGATATCGCGAGCTTCTTGAAAACTCCCGTAAGATTTTGGATTCGGGAAAAAATGGTTTTGAACCGAATTTTATGTATATTGCTAAGAATGAAACACTCTGGAATCTCTATTTTAAAGAAGATTCTTCGGTTGCCACTGGTTGCGGATTAAAAACTGCTCAGGACAAAAGTAGCAGTTTTGAGGCTATAAAATGTGTTAAAAACGTTGGTGGGTTTTGTGCACTTTATGAAAACTCTAAAGGTAAACCTGCGCCAAAAGACCTAGATAAAGTCTCTGGATGGCATTTTGAACCCTTGCTTGAGATAGAGAAGGCTTTTGATAAAACTCGTAAAGAACATAAAGCTCAGATTGACCTGTTCTGTAAAACAAAAGCCAAGATGGGACATGTCTTAAATAAAAATGGCAAACCCGTAGAGGATGCGTGGTCGATAGATGACTTTAAAAAGCATTTTTGCGTAGATAAAGATGTTAAAATTAGCAACACTCTTAGCCCGACAATATCTGAAAGAGCATTAGAAGTTGCCTGTACTAATAATGATTATCCAAAGCTTCAGGGATTCTATCAGCGCATGATTGATGGTCCAGAATATTCCAAGATGTTACAAAATAAATTCTCCTCCGAAGAATTTAAAAATCTTAAAATTGCAACTGCCAGAAGTTATCTAAAAGAGAAGTCTAAGTTTGATCTTCAAACGAAAAATGTCGAAGATAATGTCACTGAAGCTCTTTCAGGGGGTAATCCCAGAAATGCCGCAAAAAGATTAGCAGATTTAATGGAAACGGAAAACAATAACTTTGATAACCTAAGAAAATTATATGCAGGTGTTGAAACAGGGACCTCGACTCCTGTTGTTGCATCAGCAAATACTAAGACACCGGTCGTTCCGACGATTCCTTTAATTAATCCTGTAATTGATCCAGGTGTTTCATCGATGATAAATCCTGGCTTTGTTCCTGTTAGTCCTATTGAAGCAGCTTCAGTTCAAGCTCAGCAGCAAATTGTCTCAGATGAGGGTAAGAAAATAGTTGAAACTAAAGAACAAATTGAAAATCTTGTCGAAAAGAAAAATGAATTACCTTCCTCAAGTCCTCAGGTGTCTGAATTTGAAAAACAAATTCAGGATCTCAGAAATAAACTCGCAAGTAGTGAAGCAAAATATCAAACTGCGCTTGATAACATTAAAAAATCAAATCAAACGGTTGCCGTAGAAAATGACAAATCTTCTTCTGGATCGCCAGCTGTTCAGAGAAATATTGCCTCAACTCCCAACATTAACAATGATGCCAACGTTGTAAATTCAAATGGTGGCAACCAAGCGACTAACGTTGGCGCAGCTTCAGTTTCTGGGTTAGGTAAAATTAACAACGGAAATGGGGGCTCAAATGCCTCAAATACGAACCGTGCGCTCCTTCAGGCCAACAATGTTGATTTAGGTAATGTTCCCGGCCAGCCTAAGAAAGAGTTTGGGATTGGGCTGAGTACAGTTAAAAATGAGAGCAACGAAGAGATTGGTGTCGTTGCTGATCCTGGAGTCTATGAAGCTTTCAAAAAGAAAGACATGAAGTACTATGACCGTTATATCCAAGAGATGTTAACTAAGAATATTGGAACTCTCATTGTGAGAAGTGGAGATAACATTCTCTATTTCAAACTAGTGGAAGACAAAAATTCTAATTACACACTGGAAGAGAAGACTAAAGATATCTCACCAGAAGATCGTAAATTCTTTAAGAAAGATTTAACAAACATCATCAATTCCAGTGCTCGTTTAACTCCATAAAACTGAAGTTCCTGGTCAAGTTTTCGCTTGAGGTTGCCGAAAGGTAATCGTGAGAACTATCAAATTTAAAGCCATTTTAATTTTTTTTTTATTATTACCTCAGGTCGTAATTGCTTTTGATGAGTGTGGTTTTAATCCCACAAAAGTAGAATCACTTTTTGATTTCTACAAGACCACTTGTAATGATCAGGGACCTCTCACACTCTGTGAGTGTCTAAAGGAACAGACTCCTCACAACGCTTTTATCAAATCTTTGTTTGAAGACGACGAGGCCCTGACAGTATCAAAGAATGAATATGTGGCTTCGCAAACTAAAAGATTGTTTTCGATGTATACCCAGATGACTTATGGTGATGCTTATCAAAGAAGAATGCTTGGGCTTTCTCAGGAACCTATCGTTGGTTGCTCACCGACGGATCTAGCGAAGCATTTTCATGATGCTGTAAATAATCAGGCCTCCATTGATTTAGAAAAAAATAAAAATAGCACCCCTGGTTCTAAAGAATTTCTGGCGAAGGTAAAGGCGAGGGCCGATTTAGAGTGCGAGCAACTTTCAAGCATCATTTTGGCCGATATTAAACGACGTGGAGGAGGATCCAATTCCCTCGTTGATGATCTCATTGAGGCGAAAGCTTTTTATGAATCCTTAGGAAATAAAGTTAAAATAAAGGAAATTGACGGAGTTATTGATGCTTTAAATAAACCCAATATTAACTCTGCCATTATTCTTAAAGATCCGGAACCGGATCTTTTTCCAGGGATAACAAAAACTCCAAATACTTCCTGCCGCATGGAGACCGGTTTATATAAAATGACCATGCAGGAATATCATGATGACATGCTTAAGGCCGGTTTTGTTAAAGGTGATAAACCTATTGATGATCCTTTAGAAGGTTTAAAAAATAATCTTAAAAATCTTAATACCATTGTCGCAAAAGAATTAAAAAAGAGTTACGACAATGTTCTTCCGAACGCTTGTTATACCTATAGTGAGTATAAAGTTTTAAGCTCGCGTCCCTCAGATGCACTCCTGAATGCTTTGCTTGAAACTCCTCAAGTTGATCAGCCAAATTTCTTTCTTCCCAAAGCCAATCTTACGAGTTCTTTAGAAGTTGAAAAAAGAAAGTTTCTCAGAGGTAATCCCATTATTGCTAATACTCAAAATGCTGAGTGTGCCCGTAATGAAATGTCGACACTCTTTCGTGAGTTTGCTTTGGCGAATAAAAATAGAACTGAGCCTGAAAAGATGAAGGCTTATATTGACCTGATGAAAGGGGAGACAATTAAGGGGCTATTAACGGCGACTGAAGTTAAAGACGTGGCTGCCCAGAATTGTGATTTTCTTGGAAGAAATCTGGCAGCAGTGATGGTCACAGATGAACCAGGTCCAGTGCCTTCGTTCAATGTAAATAATCCCTTGGGCATGCTCGAGCAACAAGTTCTTACCTGTAAAATCCAAGGCAAGGATGCCGGTTCAACGACTAATCTTAAGGCCACTCTCAATAACAATCCGCTTTTCTTATTAGCTGATGAGAATAATATTGGGCAATCCGATTCTTCTGAAGATGAGGATTATAAAAATTTCCTTGATGCGAATTGCGTTGATTTTGATAAGCATCGTGAACAGTATATATCTGAGAAGTGTAAGATTCCTGAGATGAAGACCAAATGTCTGGAAAATTTCAATACAGCACAAGGTTCTCAAGAGTTAAGAGAAGAGTATCTGAAAGTTCGTGGCACTCAGGTGGCACGTGACATTAAGAGACTGGTGAATACACATACTAAAACCGTGCTTACGGAAGTTGATCATAAATCTGTTGTGAGAGTTAATAAAGAAGAAGCCCAAGATCAACCTACACGACAAAGATATGCGACTCAAATTAAGCCTAAAATGGGCCGCTCTATTATTGCTAGGCGTGGAGAAGAGAAGGAATTTTCTCAAGAACAGTTACAGAATCAACAAATTCCTGGGGCAGGTACTATTCCTGCTCAGCTGGCAGCTCCTGATTGGAATTCCCCGATGCCAGTGATTACATCGACAGTTCTAGCAACTGCTAAAACGGCTGACCTTCTTCCAGTAAGCTATCAGGATGAATCCCCAGAGAAAAAAATTGAAACCATTAAGGCCGCTCAGGAAAACCTGGTCACAAGTGGAGAGAGAATTGTTAGTGAAGCCCTGACTGATACAGATAAAAATAAGGTGATTGCTGATCTCAAGGAATCAATTAAGAAACTAGATGAAGAAGCTGATAAAATTGAGAAGTTCGTTAAGACTCCATCTGTAGAGGTCGTCTCTCCTAAGGTTGTTGCATCAACAAGTGTAGGAAATTCGGGAGAAAAGGCGCCCTTTCAAGGTAGTTTCTCATCTGTTAGTCATTTTCAGACCGGAGTTGCCTCGAGTTACGCCCGACCACGGCCTTCAAATGAGGATAAGAAAAGTGAAGCATATCTCAAAACGAAATATCTAGATTCTGATAACACCATGACTAGTATTGCCAATCGGGGACCGGCCAGTCTGGATACTGATACCGCCAAGATTGTTATTGGTTTGCCTTTGAATCAGGAAATACCCAAAGACGCTCAAGTTCTATCTCGGCTTCCTTTGGATGCATCCAGCTTTGCTGATAAATCACTTATCATGGACAAAGTTAGAGCTGAACTTATTAAAAATAAAATCCTACCTTCTGAAAAAGTTCTGATCCAATTTTTTGATAAGACCAAAAATGAAGTTCTGATTGTCAATGTCGTTTGGGCAAACAACCAATGGGTAATCAGTCAGGTTCCTAGAAAATCGTTACTGACGAATTTGAACCTGATGCTGATTAGTCAAACTAACTAATAAATTTAATGATCTCTTTAACTACCCACTTAGGGTCATCGGCCGAAAGGTCATGGCCTGCGGTGGGATGTTCAACGATGGAAGCACCCCAACGTCTGGCGATTTCACGTGAACACTCAACACTGACCATACGATCGTTGGTGGATGCCTGAATCTGGACGGGGAGTGAGGGTTTGAAATCCCCCACGCGAAAGATGGCGGCCGCAAAAAGCTGCTTAATGGTGTTGTACAAACTCACGGGATTTTCTTTCTGGATTTTTTCCCAAAGATTAAGTGTCTTATCGAATACCTGATTATGGTTGGAGACTAAACGCAGGATGCGGGCCTCCTTTTCACGACCTTTAAGCAAAGGAACTTTTAAAAGATATCCTAGGGCACTTGGTTTTAAACGATCAAAGAGGGGTGATACACCACCAAAACTCGTATTGATCATGATGACTTTATCAAAGTCGCTTTCAAAAAGTTTGAGCCACTGTGCCGAGATCATTCCACCAAGCGAGATAGCGACGAGAATTTTTTCCTCCTCCCCTACCGCCGTTTCAAGATAAACCCGACGCATCTCTTCAACCATTTTTTTCAAAGAGAGTCGGGAAGGGGAGCCTGAATAGATGCCTGCACCTGGAATATCAATCGTGGTGACCTTACAACCAGGGCTTGCGGCCACTAAGAGTTCAGGAATCTCACCCCAGTGACGGGCCTCGCGAATTAATCCACGAATTAGGTAAAAATGTTTTTGCTTTGTCATGGAGAACTATTCTACACTTTTTTTATGAGTTTGCAGGTCTATTACGAAGATTCATTTAATTCAGAACGCTCAAGATCTGCAGGCGACCTGTTGTCTGAAGTGGTTTCCACTTCCAAAGGACTCTTTTTGTATGTGCAAGAATGCAAAACAAAATTCCTGAGCAGTAAAGACTGGAATGGTCTTAAGGTGCTTGAGTTGGGCGCTGGAAGGGGAGGAGTTGGTTTGCAACTCGCTCGTCTCGGGGCCGATGTTACGTTGGTGGATTTCTCCCCTTCTGCGATAGAGCAAGCAGAGAAAGTTTTTAGTGCCGAAGGTTTGACTGTAAAGACCTTGGTGGCCGATGTTTGTTACCCTGATGTCCCCTTAACTGAAACCTATGACATCATCGTTGATTCTCATCTTCTTCATTGCCTGACAGGTGATCCTGAGCGCACATCTTATTACGGTCTGGTTAGAGAGCATCTTGCCCCTCAGGGAATTTTTGTGGTTGAGACCATGGTTCACCGGAAAAAACTTTTTGTGCCTGATGGATTCATGTTTGATCCCAATTTTATTTTGTGGCAGATGTTTGGTAAGTGGACCCCCGTTCGCAAAATCATGGACAGTCTCGATCTTGAAGCCGAACTAAAATCGGCAGGCTTTTACATCGTTTATTTTATGTATTACGCGCAATACAGCTTCGTTCCCCACAAGTCATTTATGGAAATCCCCAATGAAGTTCTGCCTGCAGCAGTTCGATTAGTTGTTCAGAACACTCAAGTGTATTAAAATAATACTCTAGGTCAACCTCTTTGCTCCTTTATAATAATGGTTCAATGAAGGAGCACATGAATGAATATTAATATTACGTTTCGCCACATGGAACACACGCCCGCTTTGGATACAATTATTCGCGAAAAGTCTGAAAAATTCACCAAGTGGTTTGGAAATAATACGGAAGCTAAGTGGATATGCTGGAAAGAAGGCACGGATTATTGTGCTGAAGTTGCAGTCTACTCTGGTCGCCAGGAATACTTTGCTAAAGCTCATGCCGATGACATGTATAAAACTTTTGATATGGTTCTACATAAAATTCAAAATCAAATTCAGTAAACGGAGAAAAAAATGGCCAAGATCTGGTACAACGCTTATGACCCTGGTGTTCCCCATGAAATTAATCCTGGTGAATACAGCTCGATTAATGATGTTATCGAAATCGGGTTTTCAAAATTTAAAAACAATCCGGCATTTCACAATATGGGCACAACCCTGACTTATGAAGAGATCGATCACTTGAGTATGAAGTTTGCGAGCTTCTTACAAAATGACCTTCACCTTCAAAAAGGTGATCGTGTAGCTCTGATGATGCCAAACATCCTTCAGTACCCAATCGCTCTTTTTGGTGTTCTTCGTGCTGGTATGGTTGCTGTTAACGTTAATCCTCTTTATACATCACGCGAGCTTGAGCATCAGTTAAAAGATGCGGGTGCATCGACGATTGTTCTTTTCGCCAACTCAGCTTCCGTGCTTGAGAAATGTATTGCTCAGACTCCAGTTAAAAATGTGATTCTGACGGAAATCGGGGATCAACTTCGTTTCCCTAAAAATTATATCGTCAATTTCGTGATTAAAAATGTGAAGAAGATGGTTCCGGCCTTCAATCTTCCCAATACTCTGAGCTTTAAAGAAGTTCTCGCCCGCGGAGACGCTTCGAAATTTAGAAAAGTGAATGTGACTCTCCAGGATATTGCTTTCTTACAATATACTGGTGGAACAACTGGTGTTGCGAAGGGTGCTATTCTGACTCACCAAAATATTGTGGCCAATATGGTCCAGGCCCGTGCTTGGATTAAAAATCTGATCACTGATGGTCAGGAAATTTTAATCACTCCACTTCCGCTTTATCATATTTTCTCACTCACTGCGAACTGCTTCATCTTCAACTCGGTTGGAGCTTTGAATATTCTTATTACCAACCCTCGTGATATCCCGGGATTTGTAAAAGAACTACAAAAGTGGAAATTCACGGCAATCACTGGTGTTAATACACTTTTCAACGGTCTACTCAATAATCCAGAATTCTGTAAATTGGACTTCTCTCATCTTAAAGTGGCCCTTGGGGGCGGTATGGCCGTTCAGAAGAGTGTTGCCGAAAGATGGAAGCAAGTAACAGGGAAACCTTTGGTTGAGGCCTATGGACTGACTGAGACTTCTCCTGCAGCCTGTATTAATCCTATGACACTTAAAGAGTACAACGGTCTCATTGGTCTTCCGATTCCTTCAACTGATGTTGAGATTAAAGATGATAACGGAAAGACCATGCCCTTGGGTGAAATCGGCGAGATCTGTATTAAGGGCCCACAAGTGATGAAGGGTTACTGGAATAAGCCTGAAGAAACGGCCAAAGTTATGACAAATGACGGCTTCTTTAAAACGGGTGATCTTGGTTTCATGAACGAACAAGGTTATGTGAAGATTGTTGATCGTAAGAAAGATATGATTCTTGTTTCGGGCTTTAACGTTTATCCAAACGAGCTTGAAGACGTGATTACTTCGCATCCAAAAGTTCTTGAAGCTGCAGCTATTGGTATACCGGATGAAAAATCTGGCGAAGTGGTGAAAGTTTTCATCGTTAAGAAAGATGAAAGTTTAACCCAGGAAGAATTGATGAAATTCTGCCGCGAAAATCTCACTTCATACAAAATTCCTAAATCTATTGATTTCCGCAAAGAACTTCCAAAGTCTAACGTTGGGAAGATTTTGCGCAAGGATTTAAGGGCCGAAGTTCTCGCTAGCATCAAGAAGTAAGATTCTGACAGATGGCCCGGGAAATCCGGGCCACTTATCCACAAAAGCATCAACATCTCATTATGTTTCCCTCACGGATGGTACTCTAGCGCAATAAGTTAGCAAAAGTAAGAAAATGGCCATATCCGCAACATTAAGAGACCTTTAGTATAATATTAAGCAACAATTAAGAATCAAGGATGATTTAGACTAGAGAAGGATTTCTGTCCTTAAAAGAAGCCAAAAGAACCACCTGTGCAGGGTGGTTTTTTTTTGTGAAAAATCTGCGCCAACCAGTCACAATTTTATTCATTTTATTTATTGTCCTCACGTATTCCTCTCTCACCAAGGAGTACCCATGAACCTCAAACATTTATCCGACCGGACCTTATTAGCAGAGACCAAAAAATTCGTCGCACGCGAACGAGAAATTTCTCTCCAATTGCTTCACCACCTTAAGGAGATTGAGCGCCGACGCGCCTTCGCCGATCTGGGTTATGGTTCGCTGTTTGATTATGTGACCCGAGAGCTGGGGTACTGTGATGCCTCGGCCAGCAGGAGAATTCGGGCCGCAAGAGTACTATCACAGCTTCCCGAGATAGAATCAAAACTTGAATCAGGTGCTTTAAATTTAAATCATGTGGCAAAGGCTGCATTACTTTTTAAGGACGAAGAGATTAAAGATAAAAAAACTCAGATGGAGGTCTTTAGCAAAATAGAGAACAAAAGTTCACGCGAGACTGAAATAACATTGATGCAATATCGAGAAGCCGAACCAGCTCCAATTGAGACTATCAAAGTCGTCTCAGCAGAAATGACGACCGTAAAGATGAATTTCTCTAACGAAACAATGGTTCTTTTTGAAGAACTCAAAGAGATCTTGGCCCATCATCATTTTACTTACGACGAGATGATGAAAAGTGTTTTTAAGTTATCAATGGAAGAGTTTAAGAAACGAAAATTCAAAATTAACGCAAGTTTCAAAGCCTTGGCGCCGTCTCCGAGCGTCACGAGGTACATCCCCGCAATCATTAAGAAAGAAGTCTACTTTAGGGACTCTGGAAAGTGTGTAAAGTGCAAGGGTCGCTACAAGTTAGAGTATGACCATATAAGGCCCTATGCGATGGGTGGGAAGTCATCGGTGGATAACCTCAGGCTCTTATGCTTCTCCTGCAATCAACGCAGAATTAAAGGGAGTGGTAGGAGCTAAATTTTAAACCATCCATTCAGAAACAGATCTGGGTGGGCGTGGAACGTGGAGTTTGCCCTGGTAGGTATAGACTTCCATGGGAAGATCATGACAAAGAAAAAATGGCATAGACTCCGTGAAGCCATAGGCGCCTGTCTTATTAAATTGAAGCCAGTCACCCGGAGCAAGGTCATCTGCAAATTGAAAATCTCCTGAATAATCTAGGGCCGTGCAAAGGGGACCATGGACCGAATAGGTTTCCAGCGGGGCGTGTGATTTTTTGATCGCCGAACACGGAAATGTTTCTCCTACTAAGGCCGGACGGGCGAGGTGATTGATTCCACCCTCAGTAACAATGATATTTTTTCCGCGGACTGATTTGATATCGATAATTTTGGTGTGATAGGTCCCAAACTCTGCTATCGAAAAGCGACCAAGCTCAAGCCAAATCTCTTTAAGTTTGTACTGCTCTTTAAAATCGAGGAGGAGAGTGTGGATTTCATTCCACGCGAGTTTTTTGTCACAGTTGTAAGACACACCTAGACCACCACCCAAATCCAGAACTTGTAACTCAATTCCAAGATGACGAGAGAGGGCGAGGCATTCTTTGATAGTGGATTCCCAAACCATCTTTAATTGAAACAGATCTAGAATATTTCCCCACTGAAAGCAGTGAAGACCCTTAATATTAAGGTGCGTATACTCCTTCAGGTTAATTTTTTGCCAATCCAAAGCACCTACGCCGAATGGAGTGATGGAGGAACCGCCGAGAACTGATTTTGTATCCTGTGTCCAGTCGAGTTGAACGCGTAAAAGGACCGAAGGGATGATGTTGCGCTCGCGGGCGATAGAGTCCAGCAGGGCAAGCTGATTAGGGCTTTCAATCACAATGGTCGAAACACCGCCATCAAGTAGACCCTCGAGGTACTTGCGGGACTTCGCAGGACCCGTGGCAATAATGCTGTGCACCTGGGCTTTGTGGGCCTGAGCGAGCTCACCCATAGAGGCCACATCAACTCCGAATCCATGACGGTTTAAAATCCGCAGAATTTCCGAGAGGGGATTGGCCTTGCAGGCGTAGAAAATTTTAACTTCGGGATGGAGAGTCGACTTGATGGATTGAATATGTTTTTCAAAGCCATCAAGGTCGTAAGAAAAAAAGGGAGTATCAAATTGTTCGATAACTTCCTTTGTATAACTCATCTAAGTACGCTTTCGAGTTCTAGAGCAGCAGAAGTTTTGGCATCCTTGTACTTTATGATCATGGCACATCTTAGAGTCAGTCCCATTTCCTGCGCCCATGGAAGGCTGCTTGAAACCGGACGATTTCCAGTTACCACAACGGCGTAAGGAGGAATCGCTTCACCAGCATCGAGAATTCTTTTATTCACACAATCGTAAACTGGAATTCCTCGAGAGAGAACAACTCCTGGAGCAATCACAGCTCCTTGAGAAACCTGCACACCTTCAACAATCACGGCACCTGCACCAATAAAAGCATTATCTTCAATCACCACAGGTGTTTGTCCCACAGGCTCAAGCACTCCACCGATTTGAACTCCGGCCGAGAGATGAACATTCTTTCCAATTTGAGCGCATGATCCAACCAGAGCATGAGAGTCCACCATCGTTCCTGTATCCACATAGGCCCCAACGTTGATGTAGGCCGGAGGCATTATGATTACGCCTGAAGCTACGAATGCTCCACGACGGACACTTGATCCGCCTGGAACCAACCGAACTTTATCAGCAACAGTAAATGAGCGAGGGCCCATATTATGTTTATCCACAAAACCATTTTCAAATTCTTTGAGCTCACCGGCCTTAAACGCCGCCAAGATAGCTTCTTTCACTTCTTTTTGAGCAACCCATTTGCCGTCAACGATCTTCGCTGCACGGACTATGCCTTTTTCTAAAAGATTAAGTGTTTCTTCCCAGTTCATGCACGACCGCCTTGTGATTTATACCAAAGAGTCACGGCCTGCTGAGCTTCGAGTACAGGAGTTGTTGAAATCATATCTTCATGTGAAAGGGGAGCGATCATCAAAGGAGATTTAATCGTTCCGCACTCACTCATAAGTCTTTTGACTGGAACAGGATTTGAGCAAACGAATAAAGAGTTCGAAGCTTTAGTCCAGAGCTCCTTAGCATCGAAGGTTTTTTTCAAACACTGCTGAACATAGAGATTTGTTTCTTTAGGCCAGGCGTTTGAAGCAACACTCACTAGACCACAAGCACCCGCTAAAGCAAAATCAGGCATCAAAGCATCGTCACCACAATAAACTGATCCGTTTCCACAGGCCGCCAGATATTCTTTCATTCTCTCTACAGAGCCCGAAGCTTCTTTGATCGCCCAGAAATTTTTATGATTTTTCAAACGCTCAACTGCCGCCAAGGCCATCGGAATAGCTGTCCTTCCAGGAACGTTATAGAGCATTACTGGACGAGTAACGGCATCCATGATGGTCTTGAACCAGTTGTACTGACCAACTGGGCCCGGTTTTGCATAATGAGGAGTTACGAGTAAGTAAGCATTCACATTTAGTTTTTCAAGATATGAAACCCACTCAAGCTGCTCTTCTAAAAGATTTCCACCCACACCCACCATTATGGGAGTTGTTGGTTTCATCGATACAACATGCTCAATGATTGCTTTGCGAGTTGTGAGATTGAGATTTAAGGCCTCAGCGGTACTTCCCAAAATAAGAAGTCCATTCCCTGCCTGC
>JBBARF010000111.1:0-12568 GCA_040399925.1 Bacteriovoracaceae bacterium | reverse complement strand
CAGGTTTCAGCACCGTAAGCAGTGCTCATAAAGATTGATAAAATTAGTATGGTCAGTTTAAGCATAGCGGTAAATACTTCTTACTTCGTCTGGTTTTGGTGCTTTGGCGATTTTATCTTACCATAAAACTTATGGATTTAATCAAAACTGGTATCGGTATTTCCAGGACCATTAAGAATGTTTCGCGCTTTCGCGAGATTCTCACTGTATTGAGTCGCTATGGATTCTCAGAACTTATTGTAAAATCAGGCCTGGATAAAGTGATTCCAGGATTTGTGCTCCCGGCAAGAGTTTCAGAACTTAAGCGAGAGGACCTTTCTAATGAAGAGTGGTGGCAGGTTTTTGGAAGCCAGCTCAGGATGAGTTTTGAAGAACTGGGGCCTAGTTTCATTAAGCTCGGGCAGCTGCTTTCAACCCGCGAAGATATTTTAGACCCCGCCATGATCAAAGAGCTTAAAATACTCCAGAACAAGGTGAAGGGCATTCCTTTTGATGTCGCTCAAAAAGTTATTGAAGATAATCTTGGAAAAAAAATCTCAGAAGTTTTTAAATACATCGATCAGAACGCCATTGGTACTGCTTCCATTGGAGTCGTTTATAAAGCTGAACTCTTAAGCGGAGAGAAGGTTGTAGTTAAGGTCAGAAGACCCGGCATCACTCGTCTTATTCAGACAGATTTTGATATTCTCCTTTATATCGTTCAAAAATTAGAAAAAGTTTCGAGTGAAATTAAATTCCTTGGAATGTCTAAGATGATTTCGGATTTTTCTAAGAGCACGATGAAAGAGTTGAACTTTCAGATTGAAGCACAAAACTGTGAGCGTCTGAAGAAAAATCTCGATACTCTGGATAAAGAACGTAACCTTGTTGTACCTAAGGTTTATCGTGAATTCAGTACACAGGAAGTTCTCGTTTTGGAATTTCTTGATGGTAAACCCTTTAATGAATATCATTCGCTGGAAGAGCTTGGTCCTGATCTTGTTGAGAAATTAGAAAAGAGTGTTGAACTCTTTACTCATACTTTACTTTCAGATGGATTTTTCCATGCCGATCTTCATGGCGGAAACTTTTTTATTTTAAAAGATCGTCGTATCGGAATTATCGATTTTGGATTGATGGGGACACTGAGTAAGAAAAATCGAGCTAATCTTGTCGCTATCCTCTATGCCGTGATTACTCAGAATTTTGACAATCTTGTTTATGAGTTCCTGGAAGTCGCGGATTATGAAAATGTCCCTGATCATGAAGAGCTTATCCGAGATATCAAGGACGCTATCTCTCCTTATATTGGCCTCTCGATCAAAGAAACCAATATGTCGGAATTGGTTCGTCATCTTATTCAAACTTTGAGTAAACATGAACTCTACCTGCCGCGGGAATGGTTTATTATTTTCCGTGCTCTCATGACTCTTGATGGTGTAGGAAAATCTGTTGGTCTCGACCTGAATATCTTTAAAGTCCTTGAAAAAGATCTGCCTGGTTTGGTTAAAAATCTCCTCTCCAAGGAGAGTGCCCAAGAAGAACTGATGTGGGTTGCCAAGGACGTGGTTAGCTCACTTCGAATTGTTCCGAAGCATATTCGTTGGTTCCTGAAAGAAGCATCAAAAAATAATTATTCAGTTGAAATTCGTGTCCGAGATATGGACCAACTCAATCGCAGTATCTCTCGTTCATTTTACATTCTTGGTCTGTCTCTAATGTCCTGTGTTTTTATTCTCTGTGGTTCACTGTTTGTCCGAAATGTCAATGTGACCTCTCCTTATGATATTCCCATTCTTTCCTGGATATTCTGGGCCTTTGCAACCTATCTCTTAGTCCGTATCACCACTCTTAAAAAATACTAATTCAAGAGTGAAATAGTCCGAAGAATTCTTTTTTTGACTGTCAGACTGCCAGATACTACCTTTTATTATCGAGGTAACTTATGGTTTTACGTTTAGTGCTTATGTCGCTCTTTTCGCTGACTGCATTTGGTCAGGATTATTCCGGCAAAGACAGCATGAATGACATTAATTTCAGTGACTACAAAGGCTTTGAGCAGAAGTGGGCATTGGTTACTATCCGTTTCAGAAAAGATACCGGTGAAATGCGTCTGACTTACGCCAATGAATCGGCGATGAAAACTCTTCTTTCAGGTTCCATTTCATATCCCGATGGAGCTGTTTTTGCAAAAATTGGAATTCATACTGGTGTAGATGCTCAGTTCATTAGCTCCGTTGTTCCAACTGGTATTCGTCGATACCAATTTATGCTTAAAGATAAAAAGAAGTATGCGGCGACTGGCGGCTGGAGCTACGGGCTCTTTGATCCGGAAGGTAAGACTTTTGCTGAAGAACCGAAGGCTTCTCAAGATGCCTGCTACGCTTGTCACACCATGGTTGAAAATAGAGGAGACGTCTTTTCACAACCATTCTCCCTGACAAAAAATATTAAGATGCCATCCAGTTCAGTTGAACATGCAGTTTCAAAGATAGAATATAGCTGGCTCAAGACTAAAGATCTTCCTGAAAATGTTTTTAAGTATATCCCATCTAAATTTTCAAAGATCCGTTTTATCAGTAATGCCATTTTGAGAAAGAAAATCTTTCAAGGAACTTTAGATGAAATGAAACCCATTCTCGAGCACGAAGTGAGAAAGGAAAAAGTTCCTGCTATGCTACTTTCTCAGGATAGAAAGAGATTTGTCGTTGTCGTCCCTACTGTTTCTGGAGAATGTATGGATCTTGGCGGATTTGAAATTACTGCTACAGACCTCAAACTCAATCCCATGATTGAAAAGTATTGCATCAATGACTAGATACCTTTTGCCATTATTACTGCTGGTCTCGTGCTCTAGCTCTAAGACCAACTGGAACAATCTTAAAAACGAAGCTAATTACAGAGCGAAGCTTATTCCAGTCAATTCCAGAGACGAGGCGAGAAAAGTCATCAACAACAAAGTAAATTTTATTAAAATGCTTTTTGAGCAATCCAAAGATCCTTACTTCGGTACTCCTCGTTGGTCTAACTACTGCTTAGAGATCAATAAAATTGGGACTGTCACTGAATCGACTAAAGGAATTCAGGCAATATCTGTTCTTGTCTTAAATCAAACTGGTGATCCAGGATATTGTAACGATAGGCCTGATCAGGCTCGATCTCGATTAATTTATCTATACTGTGATGGCATGGACAATGTCATGGAGATTAAGCAGTCCTACTCTAAGGAAGTTAAATTAACTACGGATGACTTGTGCGAATAATTTATTCAGTTGCCCTTCTTCTTTTAATGACTGACGTCTTTGCAATGGATCTAAAAAATACTCATCTCGTAAATGGGTGCTCCGTTTTTAATTGGGATGGTGAAAAAGTTAAGAGCTTTCCCGGATCGTTTTGCCAATTTTTTGATGACGGTAGTTTTCTTTCCGGAACAATCGATTCCCTGAAGTATATGACTAAAGATAGTGAGATCAAATGGGAGTACAAAGGCCATATCCATCATCAGGTGAATTTATCACCTGACCTTGAGAGAATTATGTTTATGAGTTCAGATTATAATTCTCCTGATAAAGGAGGTTCTCGTGTGGACCAACTGGTTGTTCTGTCTAGAGATGGTAAAGTTCTTCTTCGTCAGAGTGCAGCTGATTGGATGAAACAAGTTAATCAGGAGGGATATACCAAACATGAGATGACTCATTTCAATAGTTTCTACGAAATTCCCGAGATAAAGGGTAAAGCACCAGACTATATCAAGCAGGGGAATTATATTGCAAACAGCAGTACGGTAGGTACTTTTATCCTTTCGGCTGATCTTAAGAAAGTTCTGCATTTCAGAAAGATTCATACATCTCATAAGCACCAAATCCATGATGTACAGATACTTACGAACGGAAGGATGATATATTTCAATAACTCCCACACCCCCACGTCGAATAACGTTTATTTTTCAACCATTGAAGAAATGGATCTTTTAACGAATCGAATTGAATTTGAGTTTCGAGCGAATCCGGAGGCCGCTTTCTTCTCCCGTTATTGCGGAGGAGTCCAGAAAATTGACGAAGATATCATTCTTTTTTCTCACATGTTGACCGGAACTTATGTTTATTCAAGAAAAATGAAAACTATTGTGAATTATCTTTATCAAACACACGTTTTGGATTCCCCAAGCTTCTCTCCATCCCAACAAGTGAAGGCAGTCGACGTACGGGCCTTCATGTCTCACTGGAAATAATCAAATACTATCAAGTCCGCTGATAAAGATTGGTCTGAGATTGAGTTCTTCAAACGTTCCGGGTCCAAAAAGACCACGCAGAAAATCCGGAAGATCCAGCGCCATTAACTCTTCATTGAAGTCAAAAAAAGCTTCTTGCTTCATGAGATTGATATTTCTAAGAGATATTTTCCCATCTGTAAATGCCCAGACAAATTCGGTAAACAGTCGCAGATCTCCCGGAGACATAAAGAATTGATACTGAAGGTTATCTGTGGTCGCAAGCTCAGATCCCATCCATACTTTACCGAATGCTGAAATTTCTTTCAGCATTTTCCCCAAATCATCCTTGGAACCATATTCATAAATAATCTCAGTCAGATCCTGACCCTTATTTATAAAAAAGTAATCCGTTAACTCGTTTCCATTCTTCCTTATATAGAGATCAGCTGAAACAACACCAGAAAGTTCCAGCCATTCTTTCTCGTTACGAGAAAGAGTAACGTATGACTTACTGAATGATGATTCGTAGAGCTTTTTAATTTGGGTCTTATCTTCTGCCGAGAGGAGATGAAATTTTGTTTTGGAAAAATCGGTTTTGTTTCTTGTTTGAGAAAGTTCAAACTGGTGCCCACAAAGATGGAAGCTGTACTTATTATAAAGTTTTTCGTTATCACTCCAGAGAAGAAATAATGTGGTATCACTTCTCTTCTCAGCGAGTACATCCTTAAATAAATTCTGAAAGTGTCCTTCTCCTCTGTACTTTTCATCAACTGCAATTCCACCAAGCATTGTTACAGGAAAATTTTTGTTATTCACTTTGATGTTGCTCTCTCTTGCACCAACGTGAGCGAGAACATTGTTCTCTTCATCAATAATGATGAAGCAATTGTGATGATTTGAGGGAGAGATGAGAGGGGAGAAGTCCTCTCTGAAGGTAAATGGGGCCTTATAGTGGAACGATTTCTCAATAAGATTGAGAGTTTTCTCAAACAGCTCAGGATTTTCTTTAAGAGTGGTTATTCGAGGGAAATTCTTGCCCATATGTAAGTCCTTGTAATTATACGATTTTACGCCTTTAAATGCACATTGTCGAATATTTTTACAATCAAACTAAAGTCTTTTCGTCCTTTGTCGAAAAGTTAGTCATGCAGGTCACTAATGACCTACTTCGCTCCTCTCATGGATTGAGAACGAGTGAAACCCGATCAAGGAGGATTTATGGGTTTACGTATTAACACCAACGTTGCTTCGCTAAATGCGCAAAGGAACTTAGGTACAACAAGACTTTCTCAAAATAAAGTCTTGGAGCAATTGTCATCTGGTCAACGTATTAACCGTGCAGGCGATGATGCTGCAGGGTTAGCAATCTCAGAAAATTTAAAAGCACAAATTCGTGGTTTAGGTCAGGCAGAAAGAAACGCCCAAGACGGTATTTCTTTAGTGCAGATCGCAGAGGGAGCATTATCAGAAGTCGGTAACATTATGATTCGTCTTCGCGAGTTAAGTGTACAAGCAGCTTCTGATACCATCGGACCCACAGAAAGAAAGTTCCTTAACGTTGAATTTGAACAATTGATGTCGGAAGTAGATCGTATTGCAAACTCAACTGAGTTTAACAGAGTACCACTACTTAACGGTACGGGTTCAGTCTTTGACATTCAAATCGGTACTCGAAATGATCCTTTGGCAGACAGATTAACGTTCGATGCTTCATCAGCAGACGTTAACGTAGCTGCTCTAGGTCTGAACTTAGCCTCTGTATCTGATAAGATCTCTGCACAGAACTCTCTCGCAGCGATCGATCAGGCGATCCAGAACGTTTCTGGAATCAGAGCTGACTTCGGTGCTCTTCAGAACAGACTTCAGTCGACGATTAACAACATTCAAGTTTCAAACGAGAACTTGTCAGCAGCTAACTCACGAATTCGTGATACTGACATCGCCTCAGCAACTTCTGAATTGACTAGAACGAACATCTTGATGCAAGCAGGTACTTCGGTACTCGCTCAGGCCAACCAGTCAACGACGAATGCTCTCAGCCTTATTAACGCTGCTTCTCAGGGGTAATAACCCTGAGGCGCTAGCCTCGTAAGACTGACTTTGATGTAACACAAATTCCTGCAAAACATGTAGTGGTGTGTAGTAGCGAATAGTTTTTAGGTTGATTTTTAACTTATAAAAAACAACAACAACAATGTAGACATGAAGTCTACAAACTGAACATGGAGGTTCACAATGCTAACAGGAGATTAAACTATGGGATTACGTATAAATACGAATATCGCGAGCATTAGTGCTCAGCGAGCTTTAGGAATCACGAAAATGAACCTCGACAACAATCTGAGAAAGATGTCGAGTGGCGAACGGATAACACGTGCGTCTGACGATGCGGCAGGTTTGGCAATTAGTGAAAAACTAAAAGCCCACATCCGAGGAATCAGACAAGCTAAGAGGAACGCAGATGATGGAATTTCACTCATTCAGACAGCCGAAGGCGCTCTCAATGAAGTATCTAACATCGTCATTCGTCTTCGAGAGCTTTCTATCCAAGCTGCCTCTGATACTGTCGGTGATGTCGAAAGAGGGTTTTCGAACATTGAATTTCAAAACTTGCTCGAAGAGATTCAGCGAATCTCAAAAGGCACAGAATTCAACGGTAGAAAGCTTCTTGATGGAACAGGCGGTTTGGTTGAAGTCCAAGTTGGGATCCATAATGATCCAACTCAAGACAGAATCAAATTCGACTCTTCTGAGACAGATGCCACTCTCGAAGCAATCGGTCTTATGGGCGAAGCCTGTAACACCAAAGAGGGAGCACAGTTATCATTGCATAAACTGGATGATGCACTTACGAAGATCAACGGAAACCGAGCAAATCTCGGTGCGCTACAAAACCGTCTGCAATCGGCTGGTAATACCATCGCGATCACAGAAGAGAATTTTAGCGCAGCGAACTCTCGAATCCGTGATGTAGATGTCGCCTCTGAAACGGCTGATATGGCGAAGAATAACATTCTTTCCCAAGCAGGAGTTTCAGTACTTGCCCAGGCGAATCAGTCCCCGAACTTTGCCTTGAAGCTATTAGCTTAGTACTACACCACTTACCTTCCCCCGAATGGGGGAAGGTTTTTCTTTTTCCCTTCGTCCCAAATTCCGGCTAAAATAGACCCATGAGAAAAACGGTCATGATCATGGGAATCTCTTCCTTTGTGGGAACGAATTTAGCTGTTATGCTAAAAAATGATTTCCGTGTGGTAGGTACTTACAACACAACTCCTGTGAATTTTCCTGAAATCATGTGCATTCCATGTGATGTCTTAAGAAAAGATTACGTTCAACGAATCATTTCAACTATAAAACCAGATTTTGTTATCTACGCCGTCGGCTTAAGCTCTTTAACTGAATGTAAGCAAAATCTCAAGCTCGCAGATGCGCTCAACTCGGCTGGGGCGACTAACTGTATGTCGGCAGCAGAGAGAGTAGGGGCGAGGTTTGTATATATTTCTTCTGGATTTGTGATGGAAGGACATAACGTTCTTTATAAAGAGAGTGATACTCCTTTCGCTTCATCTGACTATGGTACAAGTCTGGCCTCGACAGAGTTTTATATTCAGCGTTCAAGTCTTAATTATTTTATCCTCAGATGCCCTGTGCTTTATGGAAGAAGCTTAAATACGAAGCATGAAAACTTCTTTGAAATTATGCAAAGACAAATTGCAAAGGGAGAGTTGTACTCGGTAGATGGGTCAACTGTGACAGGATTTTTAGATGTAACTATTATGGCCGAGATCTTGAAGGCCTGCCTTGTAAATAACGTTCAAAATCGACTCTTGCAAATTTCTTCATCAGACACCATGACTCGCTATGAATTTGCCCGTAAATACGCTGAGGTCTTTAAGAAAGATGAAAATTTTATTCAACGTGCAGACATAAAGTTTCCTGATGACTCAGGGAAAGGCAAAGAAAGACTTGCTAGTTATTCCTTCAAAATGGATACCAACAACATGGAGACTTTTCTAGGTATAAAAATGCCTTCAGTGGAAGATTCACTGAGAGTCAGCTTCAAAAGATTACATTCTGTTTTTTAGCGAGAAGAGTTTTTGATGAACTCTGAAAGGTAGTATTTCACCAGAGGTTCTACTTCAATCGGCTCACCTTGAAATCTCCAAGTGATATTATTGAATGGACCTACGTGAGCTTTAATTTCATGAATAGCGTGAACTGATTGATTCTCACTCGCCAAACGAGCGGCAAAGAGACCACCATTGTTAGAAAGAAATCCAATACTGATAACGTCAGGAGCACGTCTAGCAACGATAAGCTTTAAAGAGTTTCTGAACAACATGAAATCATTGACGGTATTTGAGATGCGGAAAACTTTAATTGCACGAGAGTTATCACGATTGCTTCGGTATTGATTGAATAGAGCTGTATAAAACTCAAATCGATCTTTTAGTTTATTAACGAAGTTAAGGGATGATTCTTCGAGAAGCTGCTGAGTATTGAGATGATCATGGAATCTGATAATACCAGATTCTTCCATGTTCACTTCTTCCATCGCAAGCGATTCAATCCATGAAACATTTTGAAAATCATTTACGTTAATCGTATCCATTCTTTAATTCTTTTCTGTAGGACCTTAGACGTCAAGATAAAAGAGTATAGGGGCAGTCAAGCATTGGGTGAATGATAAATGGAATTGAATAAAGACAGTGTTCAGCAGTAACAGAAGAAAAAAAAGGTCTGGTTAGAAGCGTTTTACGGTTTCGCGCCCCTAGAAAACTAGGTGGGCGCAATTAGTAATCATTTTAGGCTTCTCACAATCTGACTCAATACTGAGACAGGCAAGCATGCACACCATGATCAGGGACCGCTCCCGAAAAAAAAATCGTAGGGGCGAAACTAAATTGCTAACTCCCCAGACCCATAATCATTATACCTTAAAATCATGGCAGTTGGCAGAGGCAATTTTGTCAAAAACCTTAATTTTTAATGTTTCATTTCGGATACTTGCAATTGCAAGCGTGTTGTTTAGGTTTTAAATAGCGTGACGTGTTATAATAATAATAAGTGTGTTTATTAAAGAGCTAAAGTTTTTATCGAATAAAGTCGATAGGTCCTCAGCATCCTTTGTAGGGGGAAATATGAAGCAAAATTTTATTGCTTATCTTAAAGACGAAACAGGACAGACGTCCACTGAGTACATCTTGCTAGTTGCTGTGGTTGCGGCCATCGTAATTAAGTTTAAGACTGCCATTACGTCGAAACTGTTTGGTGGAGAAGGCGGGAAGGGTATTTTAAATACCGTTCTAGACGAAGGAAACTTCGGAACTCTTTCTCAGTAACCGTAGGCTTCTAGTCAGATTCTTTCTAGAAGCTTTACGGTTATCCGAGCATCAAGTTATCATGGTGACATGATAGCAACTAGTCGCCGTGGGCAAGCCACGGTGGAATATATTTTTATTCTCGCATTCGCAGTTTTCCTTGGACTCAAGGTCACCAATCTTTTTACCAACTTTTTCCGCGATTCAATGGGCAGTGTTGGTCACGTTCTTTCTACTCATTTAACAATAGGTATCTGTCCTAAGGATTGTTTTTTCGGTGGCTACTCCAACGGTTACGAGGGAGAATGAAAATCCTCATGGCCATCGTTTTGGTAGAACTACTGATTGTGTCTGTGGTTGATCTCAAAAAGAAGAAAATTTCAAATATCTGGTTTTTAGTGAACATCATCCTTGCGGTGATTTTTCATCTTTCTATGAAGGAAACTTTTACTTTCAGTACTGAGATGTTTATTTTTCCGGTGGGATGGATCCTTGGGGGATTTGTCCTGTTCTTACTGAAAATTATGGGGGCTGGCGACAGCAAGTACCTTGCCTCGCTCTTCCTGATGGTACCTGTTGAGTATCATATGGTGCTTTTTGGAAAAATACTTTCAAGCACCATCATCGTAGGTATTATTCTCGTTACGATGAAATTAATCAAAGATTTTAAAAAACTCAAAGCCTATACGCTGGCCAATTACTGGGTTGGTGTTCGCGAGACTATTAAATCCAGATTTAGTTATGCGCCGGTTATTCTACTTGCCTGGATTTTGTTTGGGGCCAATATATGGTTTTAAAAAATCAACGTGGTCAAACAGTAGTCGAATATATCCTTCTTTTAACAGTAGGCATTTCGTTAGTTTATACATTTTACCGAAGTCAGGCCTATCAAAGACTCTTCGGGGAGAACGGCACAATTGGCCAGGCCATCAAGACCGAAAGTGAGTTCAACTATCGCCATGCCTATCCGAGGAAGGCCGGGGATATAAACCAGGTAGATTATGGTGGGGCCACTCATCCATCTTACTATGATGCTTTAAGTGGTCAGACAAGATTCTTTGGACCGAAGGAACCTTACCAATGAAAAATAATCAGCTCGGTCAGTCAACCATTGAATTTATTTTTGCTTTCGCATTTGGCGTAAGTATTGTGCTAGTTGTTTTCAATTCTTCCATGAACCATATTTCTGGTTATCTCGCCCATTACGCTACATTCATGGCGAGTCGAACCTATCTGGTTCAGGATAGTTACTTAGGTAACTTCGATGAAGGTGCCTCACTTAACGGAACTGTTCAAAAAGCGACTGACGTTTTTAAATCCTATAATCTTGCTATTTTCAGTATTCCTGATTCTGGCTTTTCCATAAATCCTGCGAATGGGGACATAACGAACTATTATAAAGTAGGGGCCAAAACGAGTTTTGAAAAAGATATTGATGTTCTGGGCAAGGTTATGGGAAATAAAAAAGTGAACCTCATTTCTGAATCTTTTCTGGGTAAAGAACCGACACGAAATATGTGTGCTATCCGAGTTTGTCAGGCAATTACTGGTCAGAGAAACTGTACGATTGAAATGGACATCACCCTTTTTGATGATGGATGCTGATGAAAAAAAATGAACAGGGCCAGGCGCTGATTGAACTTATTATTTTTCTGCCTCTGATGTTCGTGATCTATTCATTGATCGGTGGTTTTGCTGGTGCTATTAACGGATCCATCAATCAGCAAAAAGTCACCCGATCCTATTTTTATTATAGGGCCCAAAATAACTCAACTATTCCTAAGCCAGGCGAAGGGAACACTTATGTTTCCTGGACCCGTTTTGGGATGTTCTTTATTGGATGGAAGGAAAGGTTTGATGGCTCTGATGTCCCTGTTCTCCCTTGTTACAAAATGAGTGTTCCTCTCAAGCCAGCGGATGCAGATAAATGTGAAGAAAAATATACGAGAACGACTTCTCAATTTATCCGAGTCGGAACCGTTTATGGTGTCTGTGGCGCCACTTATGGAAAAGTCGGAGCCGAAGTTTATCAAATGCCCGATACTCTCGGTGCCCCCTTCAGTCTCATAGTTGATAGAAATGCTTGTGTTATTCAGTAGGTAAAATCGGCAGCTTTGATCCACACTCTGCAAAATCTGATATTATTAAGTCATCGAAACTCCATTCAAAGTTTAGGATGAACAATGAATAGTCGCGCTTTTACCTTAAGTCTTGTGCTCGCAGCCGTTGCTGTGTTGATGATCTATTCCTACATTGATAGCCGCGAAAGTGAGCTTAAGAGTGATTACGGAAATCAAACTCCCGTTGTTATTGCTAAAGAAGATATTAAAGAATTAGAAATTATTGATGAAAGAAAAGTTCAACTCATCAACGTTCCTTCTAAATTTCAAATGCCAGGCCACTTTAAAAAAGTGGAAGATTTGTATAACACTATTGCTGCAGTACCTATTAAAAAAGGTGAGCAAATCACGATTCCTCGTGTGACTTATCCAGGTGCTCAGTCTGGTCTTTCACGTCAGATTTCCATTGGAAAAAGAGCTCTTTCGATTCAGGTGACAGAAGGTCAGGCGGTCAGTCGCTTGCTTAAACCCGGAGATCGAATTGATGTGCTTGCCCTCGTGGATTATGCCTCTGGAAAAAAAGAGAAACAGAAAGTTAAAACCGTTTTACAAGATGTGCTCGTTCTCTCAACAGGTCTCTATGTGACGAACTCTGTTCCACTGATCAATGTAAAAAGTGAAAGTGAAACACGTCAGATGAAACTCAACTCTTACACCAATTACAATACGGTGACAGTGGAGTTAACTCCCTTCGAAGTTCAGAAAATGGTTTTCCTTGTTTCTGCGGGGAATGGTATTTACCTCTCTCTTAGAAACAACGATGACAAAACAATTGAAAGAATCAGTGCAACTCGTCTTTATGATGTTCTCGGTGAAGACGCTGCAGAAGCTAAAACTTACTTTGCCGAACAACAAGCATTAAGTGGAGGCGGGGCTAAGCGTACAGGAGCTGGTGGTGGCCGTTGGAAGTATTCTCTTTGTGTTGTTAATCA
>JBBARF010000110.1:0-12656 GCA_040399925.1 Bacteriovoracaceae bacterium | reverse complement strand
TATGAGTGATGTGTTTTTCACTGAGATGGATATCCCAATGCCTAAGTACAACTTGGACATTCACGGAGTTAGCCACGGGGCCATGACGGGTAGAATGTTGGAGGGAGTCGAGAAGATCATCCTAAAGGAAAATCCTGACTGGGTTCTCATTTATGGCGATACAAATTCGACGTTGGCCGGGGCTCTTGCTGCTGCCAAACTGCACGTTAAGGTTGCCCATGTTGAGGCCGGCCTGCGAAGTTTCAATATGAAAATGCCAGAGGAGATTAATCGCATAGTGGCAGATAGACTTTCCACTATTTTGCTTTGCCCAACGCAGACAGCGGTCTCTAACCTTGGAAAAGAGGGTTATGGGCAATTCCAGTCTAAAATTATTATGACTGGTGATGTAATGCTGGATGCCGCTAGATTCTATGAAAAACAGGCTTCTAACATGGGGAAGATCGCCAAGTATATCAAATATACTCGATTTGCCTTAGCAACCATACATAGAGCTGAGAATACTGATGACATTGGGAGGCTAAAGGAAATAGCCTTGGCACTAAATGAGCTTCATAAAACGATACCCGTAGTTCTTCCTCTTCACCCAAGGACTAGTAAAAAACTATCTGATCTTGGGGTCAAGCTTGATGTGCATCTTTTAGAGCCTGTGGGCTATTTTGATATGATCTCCTTCCTTTCAAGTTGTGAGATTGTACTAACAGATAGTGGCGGTCTCCAGAAGGAAGCTTATTTTTTTGAAAAGCCTTGTGTCACATTTAGAGACGAAACTGAATGGGTTGAACTTGTTGAAGTTGGCGCAAATAAAATTGTTGGGGCGAATAAAACGGCTATCCTTGCTGCCGCCAATAGTTACCTTCAGTCGAAACCGAATTTTAGTCAAAATCTTTATGGCAATGGCGAAGCTGCCAAAAAAATTATTGAAGCGTTATTAAATTATAAATGAAAAAAAATATCTGGTTTATCAATCAAGCAGCTGGGTCGCCATATCATGGGATGGTGTTTCGCACCTATTATCTTGCCCGTGAAATGGTTAAGCAGGGACATGAAGTAACTATATTTTCGGGTTCTTTTTCACATAACTATATCAAGCTTCCAAAAACATCAGGTGTTTTTACTGAAGAAATAATTGATGGCATCAAATATATGTGGATCAAATTACCTTCTTATCCTCAATCAAAAAGCGTTGGCCGAATTATAACAATGTTTCTTTTTCCTCTACTCTTGTTATTTTATTTTTCAAAAAAAAAACCCAACGCAATAGTTGTTTCTTCACCACCTCCTATCCCAATTGTCGTTGGTTGGCTTTGGTCAAAGATCTATCGATGCAAGTTATTTTTCGAAGTAAGAGATATTTGGCCACTTTCGATACAAATGCTTGGTGGATATGGCCCTAGAAATCCCTTCATTGCTTTATTGTTATTGATAGAGAAATTTGCGTATACAAAATCTCATTACATTTCCTCCGTATTACCTAAAGCGTTTTTACATTTCGAATCTAGAGGAATGAATAAAGGTAAGTTTCTGTATGTACCCAATGGTGTAATTGAGGAAACGAGAAGTGAAGCTCAATCTGAAACATTCAAAGTTGTTTCGAAGTTAAAATCAGAAGGGAAATATGTCGTTGGTTATGCAGGAACTGTTGGGTATGCAAATAATTTGAATGTGTTTGTAGAGTCGGCGGAGCTATTAGCTAACAAAAATATTCAATTGGTCATTATCGGCGATGGTTCTCATAAAAAAGGACTGGAGAAAATCACTGATAAAGTAATCTTCTTACCGCCAGTTCCAAAGAAAGAGATTCCTGCAATTTTAGAACAATTTGATATTGGATACATCGGATTAATGAAAGAAGAACTTTTTAAATTCGGGATTTCTCCAAACAAAATCTTTGATTACATGTTTGCAAAAATTCCAGTGATTATGGCAATTGATTCAGGAAATGATTTGGTAAAAGAGGCAAATTGCGGAATAAGTGTTCCATCTTGCGAGGCTAAAGATATCGCTTCAGCTATAAATGATATGTTTAAGTTAACCCCAGATGAAAGAAGTCAGCTTGGTAGGAATGGTTACGAATTTGTGAACAAAAATCATCGTTACGACAAAGTCGTCCAAATTTATCTGGATAAAATGTAACCTACTGGCCAGCACCCGTGAGAACTGTTTTGATCGTCTTGAACAGAACTAGAATATCAAGCCACGGACTCTTATTTTTCACGTAAAATAAGTCGTATTGAAGCTTTTCTTTTGAATCTTCCGTTGAAAATCCATATCTGAATGTCACTTGTGCCCACCCTGTAACACCCGGTCTAACTAAATGTCTTAAGTTATAATAGGGAATCGTTGGAGCTAATTGCTTCTCGATCATTTCGGGTCTTTCTGGTCTCGGGCCTACCAAACTCATTTCACCCCTGATGATGTTGATAAGTTGAGGTAGTTCATCAAAACGTGACTTTCGTAAAAATTTACCAATTGTTGTGACTCTTGCATCACCTGGTTTTGACCATTGAGCTCCCTGCTTTTCTGCGTCTATAACCATGGATCTGAGTTTATACAACTTGAAGGGTTTATTGTTTCGACCGGTTCTGATTTGTTTAAAGAAGATGGGACGGCCATGAAAGATGAGCAAAAATGGGATAACCACAGCGGCTACAAAAATTAATAAAATGAGAAGTAGGATCGCTATAGCTTTATCAACAAAAAGCTTCAGGAAGTCATATGAGCGACTTTCCTGATGTCCGCAGTACTCTATGAACCATGACTCATCAATAGCATTAATTGGGATTTTACCTGAGATCTTTTCGGCAAACTTGGCCAAATCCATGACTTCAACACCGGAACCTAAGAGGTGAAAAATATTTTGATATATCTGGCGATCTGCAAAATTTCTTTCTATGGCAATTAGTTTGGCTTCTGCTGGGATTGTTGAATTAGTCGAAATGATCTTATATCCAAGGTGAGGCTTGCTCTCTAATTCTTGGAGAACCATTTTTACGGTTTCATCTGAACCGATAAGAACTGTTTCTCGAAGTCTTGTAGCATGAGAAAAGAAATTAAAGAAAAATCGACGCCAAAAATAGCTGAGTGGAAGAGAAAGTATTGCGACTAATATCAGATTTGTTTTTGGAGTGATTGATCTTCCTTCAATTGGGAAGAGATAAACTAGGACCATAGAAGCGAAGACTGAAAGGAATGTACTTCGAATAACCGAGATTGAGAGGTTCGCCGGATTATAAGTTCTGAGAGTATAAAGACCCTCAATGAAATACATCAGTATCCAGAAAGGGAAGATAATGCTGAAAAGTTTATAATGACTAGCAAGATCTGTTCTGCGAAGCAAAACGACAATTGTCAGGGCCAGGAATAAAATTCCTGAATCAATTAAAAGAAGAAGAAAGGTTTTGGCCCGGTTAGACATGTTCTTTACTCGCTGTACTTAGAGAATACAAAAAGAAAATCATACAGGCGTTGTTAGCATCAAAAGTAACTTCAAACTGACTGGAAACCACAAAGGCTACACCGAATGGAACAACTAATGATCTCGTTAGTCCACCAGCTCTGAATGATTCCCAAGCCCAAGAAAGTACCCATCCTAGAAACAATGCAAGACCTATAAGTCCGGTCCCTGCAGCGATTTCTAGAAAGAGGTTGTGCGAATGAGCATCGTTGTAATCTTTAGCATCTAAATCGTGTTCGATTTTAATGCGTTTAAGTTGCGAATGGAAATTTGAAAGTCCATAACCTAAAACGGGCTTTTCTTGAATGGCAATGATTGCAGCTTGCCACTGACTTCTACGGATTACGTCCGAGGCATTATTTTTATTTGCTAGAAATCGAGATTCATATTTTCCTGAACCAAAAAGATACATACCCGACAGACCGAGGATTGTTAATATTGCAAATGCACCAAGTGTTAAGCCTAGTTTCGGTTTGTAAAAGTAGAGTAGGAATGGAAGTCCGCAGAGAAATCCTAATAGCGCACCACGGGTGAATGTGATGTACAGACCTACAAAGGCGATCCCAAATATAGGAGCGGCCAACTTCCAATTAAACCAAGACTTAATTTTGTCGTGATGAAATATAGCCGCGAGCAAAACTAATAGTCCCATCCCTGATCCATAACCATATCTCATGGTATCGGTTAAGCCTTTTACTCTTTCACCTGGATGATTAAAGTAAAAAACAATTGCGTAAAGGCCAGCAGCTAAAAGACTCAACAAAAACGTATTCGCTAAAATCGCCTTAACTTTATCACTCGCCTCATTCAACCAAACCCTAAAAACAAATATCCCACCAACCCCATACAAGAAATACTTAACCCGCCCAAAATTCTTCGACGGTTTTGGAATCAACTCAAAGTTAACAACCAAACTCAAAAGTGCCACAGCAGTAAACGCGAGCAAAAACCACGCACTCACTGGAAGGTTAACTTTTTTTTCTTTGATGGCGAGGAAGGAGTAGTAGCAAAGCGGAACGACAAACAAAACCTGATAGGCCGAAAGAACACTCACAGAGGTAAAGATTCCAGCAGCAAGGAAAAAGAGAGCGGCAGAGGTCAGTTTTATCATCCTCAAAAATTACCTTTATTAACCGAAAGTGTCAGCTATCTTTTTGACTCACCGTTTGGGGATTTTTGCCTGTAATTTTGCGTCAAACCCCTCTGTTTAAGAGGCCCCCATCTTGCAAGATTCCCTTAGTGAACTCAACCTAAGGAAATCATCATGGAAATTCTAGAATATCGCCCCCTCGCAGTAGTAACCGGTGCATCATCAGGAACGGGCCTTGAACTGGCGAGGCAGTTTGCCGAGGAAGGCTATGAGCTCGTCATTTGTGCAAATGATGAAACCATCTTCACGGTGCAAACTGATCTTGAAACGTATGGTGGGAACGTTACAGCGATAGAAACAGATCTCGCCACATTCTATGGCGTGGAGAATCTTTACCGCAACATCAAGAAACTGGGCCAGCCCGTTTCGGCCATTGCTATCATCATGGGTGATGGAGTGGACGGAGAGTTTGCTAAAACTGGCCTCAAAGACGAAATTAATCTGATCAATCTCAACATCACTTCTGTCATTCATCTCACCAAAAAAATTCTTCCTGATCTTATCGAACAAAACGAGGGGAGGATCCTTTTCACGGGTGCGGACGATTCTGTCATGCCTACTCATACACAAGCGGTGTACCGAGCTTCTAAAGCATTCATATCTTCGTTTGCTGAAGCTATTCGGGAGGAAGTGAAGGGGACGAAGATTTCAATTACTGTGGATATGGGGGATGTGTCTTTCAAGACCAAGGTTCAGGGGTGGGTGGGTAAAATGCTTCCGGAGAGTTTTAGAGCTCACTAACATTCATATTAAAAGCTCTAGTCGATTCTATTTCCTTACATGGCACCTTTATGACATTGCTGTCTTAGAAGCTGACACCTATATTGTGTTCTATATATGACTAAATGACCAAATCGAGTAGAAATCGAAAATTCCAGCTGATTCGTCTCAAGCTGATCGGATAAAATACGACATCTGCGCTGAGTTTTTAGTTTATAAAAGAGAGCACAAGTAAGTAGCGTTCTTCGCTATCGATTTGATGAATTCACACTGGATCGATTGATTCACTATTTAGAGGTGAAAAGAGTCGTGTAGATCCTTATTGAGCTTAAAAGACAAGGTTGAAAATGTTTATAATATATGATAACATAATAAGTGAACAAGCGTATTGAGAGGCTAGTTGTGAAGACTGAAATACATAAATTTGATAGTTATTTGAAGGACTTAGGTCTCGAATTCGAAGCTGTTATCATTGGTGGAGCTGCCTTAAATATCATGGATGTTGTTACCCGCCAGACCAAGGATGTGGATTTTTTGGATCCAGATATTCCAGAGGAGATTAAGAAGGCTTCCATAGATTTTGCTATAGTAAATCCGGACTTAAAACTCGATGCTAAAAACTGGTTGAACAATGGGCCAAAGAGTCTCACTCGAGATTTCCCGGACGGTTGGAGAAATGATCTCCAACTGATTTATAAAGGTACTGCACTTCGGTTATGGACCTTGGGAAGATTAAATCTTTTAAGATCTAAACTCTACGCCTATGCTGACAGAGAGACGGATTACGATGATTGCATGGCACTAAAACCAACGTTTAAAGAATTAGAAGAATGTAAAGAATGGGTCCTGGCAGGGGACGGAAGCGAGCTGTGGCCAGGTCGGGTAAATTTCATTTTCCAAAAATTAAAAGAGGATCTCAAGCTTGTCTAAAAAAGAAGAGCTTTTCTTTAAATTAGAATCAATTGGTTTCAGAGTCTCGCACTCAGGGGACTACTCGCACTCGAAAGAACCTGATATAGAGAAAATATTGGTAGAGGCCTGCTACCATGTCGATACTGAAGGAAGACTACTTGGGTTGCTAGTAACATGGATGAAGGTTCATGGTTCTCATGTAATCGCTGATAAATTTTTTAAAGAATACGAAGATGCAAAAGAGTATCTCGGTGAGTCACCATGGTTTGCCGCTTTATGCGCCTATATGTATTCATTAAAGGACCATCGATTTAAAAAAGGTGTTAAAAAGCTTAAAAAACCTCATTCTTTTGGCAATAGAGATCAGACTTCTCTTATTAAGCTTAAAGGTGCAGTCGATTATTTTGAAGAGATTAATATAATGGTTCCAACTTCTGCGCTAAGAATCAGAGAACAGGACGTATTGTCCGTGAACGAACTTGTCAAAATTAATCATCAGTATCGAAATCGCTATATCTATGGTGCCAACTGGCGTTCGGAAATAATTACCTCCATTCAGGAGGGAGCTCAAAATCCAAATCAGGTTGCAAAACTATTGGGCATCGCTCGTTCAAGAGTAGGGATCGTGTTTAAAGAATACATGCAGGTGAAGGAATTTATTTAAACTCAGAATCTTCCGTGTCTTATCCATCGCCTCCGTAAGCTAAATTCTAATACAAATCTTGTCGTGATAGTTGCTTAGGGAAAGCACTAATCTTTTTGCAGCAGGTTGCTGCAAAATTTCCTTAATTAACAGTAACCTCAAATTAGGCAACAGGTTGTTGCCCAATTACTTCCAGGTCCCTCTCACCTTCATCATTTACAAATCTCCCAAAGATAATTCTACTGTCATACATTCGTTTTGGGACTTTAGTCACAGGTGAATGATATTGGGGGATTATAAAATTTTTAGTAGCCTACGAATTTGCACATGTGACTTCGTCACGGGATGTAGAGGCCCAAATATATCGAGTCCCTATATTTTAACAAAGATCCGTTTCTACTCAAAGTTCCAAAAGGTGCCATGTAGAAAAAGAGGTTAGCTCCAGAATGTCATTTCAGAAATATAGGCTTAATGTTGATGAATACGGACTTATACAAATGTATAAGTTATACTTTTAGATAGAAAGGATCACTCCAAATCATGATTACAAAAGAAAGGATGATTTATAAAAACAAAAAAAATAAAAGTGCCATGGACATGCTTAATGATTTTTTTCCAAATGAGTTCACTCCAGGAGAAATAATTAAGGCCAAGAGAACGAATTATAAAATAACTCTAGATGAAGTTGAAAAAGTTACGGGGATTTCAAAATCCAATTTATCTCTTTATGAGAATGATAAAAAATCTCTTGGACTTATTCAGGCAACTAAAATTGGCCTAGCGATCGGTCTTCATCCGATGACGATACTTTTTCCAAATGGCTATGAAAACAGCTCTCAGTTTAAAGACATCATTGAAAAATCAAAGAAGCTTTTGAATAAAAAAATTCCAATAGGGAAAAAGACAGCTTAGTCGTACCTTATATATTGAATGGCTTTAGAATTTCCCTATTTTATAAAATCTATAAAACCCAGTGAAGCTAACTTCGTAACATCCGTATGTTGGCAAGAATGGTGATGAACTTTTTTTGACAAACCCCGGCGCCGGCGAAGCTTTGCATTACTTCTGTAGTTCATTTTACCAAAAAAATCTTCCTAACCTTATCGACCAAAACGAGTGGAGCAAATATTTCAATTACATTGGATATGGGGGGCGGTGAGTTTTAAGTCGAAGGTTAGGGGGGAGCGTGTATGATGCTTCATGGGGAGCTTCGCTAATAGTCTACCTGGCACCTTTATGACATTGCTGTTTTATTTTGCTCATGAGATTGATGTTTTTCGAGAGAAGGAGAAAAAGTTATGACGAAATGGCCAAAGCGTGGAGACATCGAAAAAGTTATCAATAGGCTAGACGAAGATCCAGAGCTTTATAGCCGTGCAATTCCTGCTGATGCTCCTCAGACTGATCGAATAAAACGCGACATTTGTGCTGAGCTAATAGTTTACAAGAGAGAGCATGACTTAAATCAACGTGAACTTGCACAAAAACTTAAAATCAAAGAGGCACTAGTTAGCAAAATTCTCCGCTATCGATTTGATGAATTCACACTGGACCGATTGATTCGCTATTTAGAGGCATTAGATATCAAGTTTGAATTTAAAAGAGTCGCTTGAGATTTCGCCTAAGTTAAGTACGTCTATTTTTGCAGCAGGTTTCTGCAAAAATGTCTTTCAACAAGTATCCAACACCCGTCGTTCTAGAAATTTCCGTTTTGGCCTGCGAGTCAGCCTGGAACAAATTTAAACATTTAGACATTCCTTAGTAGTCCCCGAAGTTGCACCTGTGACTTCAGCAACCCCGAAGCTTTGAGAAATCAGAGCCTTGGTCAGGTTGATAGAACTACCAAAAGGATGTACAATGTACACATCTGGATTCGTTTGGGATGAAGCCAAGAATTTGAAACTAAGGAAAGAACGAGGCATCGATTTTGAGACAATTTTGGACCTGATTGAGTTAGGGGAATTCAAGGTTTTTGAAAATTCCAGTTCGATACATGAAGGCCAGATGATTTTTGTTATCAATTCTCTTCCATATCCTTATGTTGTGCCCTTCAGAGAAGAGTTAAATGGAGATGTATTTCTGATAACGATTTTCCGGTCGCGAAAATTCAAAAGAGTATTTTAAAGGAATAATATGAAGAATAAATCTACTGAAAAAAAGATCACTCAGGATTTTGAATCTGGTAAATATCGAGAGGTAAAAGGAAAAAATAAACACTTCCAAAAGCTCGCTTCAGATACCAAGGATAGAATTAATTTAAGAATTGATCCGTTAGTGAAGGCCAAGTTCATTAAGAAATCAGAAATTGAAGGAATACCTTATCAAACTCTCATTAATAGCGTTTTAAAAAAATACATTGATGGCACTTTGATTGATTCTTCTCTTGTTGATCTTATTTTAGAGCTCAGAAGAGAGATACGGGCCATCAAGAAGGGAGCATAATCGTTTAGTCGGACATGCTTTGGCCTAAGTTAAGTAGTGCCACGTCAAAGTAGAGGTTATCTTAGGTAAAAGCACTTATCTTTCTTTAGGAGCTCGTGTGAAAATCTTTGCCATCTTAATGTCTCTTCTATCTCTATCAGCTTGGTCAGGAAGTTCCATGAAGCTCGAGGGCAGTTGCATTGGGACTTTGAAAAACAAAGCTCCCATCGCATTCACTTACTATTCAAACTTCGATGGCTGTAAGAACACTTCATCCGCCGCCATCACCTACACAACAGGGATTGAAGGTCTCTTCACTGGCACACGAAGTTTTAAGAACAACCAAGATAACTATTCTTTTCCTAAGAATAGTCTCAGTTTTAGAGACTCCACTGGGAACACATCCGGAACATTAAAGTATTTTGATGGGCGCGCTACTCAGACCATCAAGGTTCAATGTGAAGTTCGTGATTATGAATATGGTGAGTGCTAAATGTTTAAGCGAACAGATAAGACGAAATCAGGCGGACGCATTCAGATTTTTGAGGATTTTCATCGGAGAGTCTTTATGGCCAAGCCCTCAGGAATGGTGAATCCATCCTTAGTCGCGGTCGATCTCAATAGGGCCCGTGAGTTTTCTGAGAAAGTAGAGGGGCGATGGACCTATGTCACCAATACCGAAAATGTTTTGATGGTGAATCCATTTAATCTCCTTTATCTCAAAGAAGTTAAAAAACTACCTCGTCTCGAGCAGATTGTGATTTTTGTGCCTAATGCTCTTCATCGTTTCTTGCTAAAAATGGCATCGTTTATTGTTCAGCCGGATAGGATTATTAAAACGAAAGCTGAATTTAATTTGTTTATGACTTCGAAAGTTTAAATCGTTTTTCCCACTTCGTCAGAAGTTAACAAATCTCAATAGATAGAATTTTCTTAGTTGCCCCCGAAGTTGCATGTGCAACCTCGTAAGGTAAACCTGCTTTACCACTCTTGACAAATTTGCCAACAGTGGTAATTTCAAGCAAGGAAGTGTTTTCTTGAAACGAAAGAACATTGTTGAGCGCAACCTTTCAAGAATCTTGATTATTCACGGTAGGACAGTAAGTTCAATCCTGTTTGATCTACGACATATTAACTTTGGTTGGGACGCAGCGAAAAGAGATTACAATAAAGGCCCGCCGAGACAGAATTTTTCGGAAGATGACATCGTAAGATTTTTTGAACAGCTAGACACCTTGGTTACATTTACGAGCAAGATAGAAGATTGAAAATGATCGTTGATTTCATGAAGAATGAATTAACCGTAGTTGTGACCATCTACTAATAGGATTTCATGAAAAGAAAAAATAAAATCGCAGATGAATATTTTGATGAGCAAGAATTCCTTGTTGGAAAGATAGATGAAAGTATTGTCCTTGGGGTTCTAGGTAAAAATCCTTCTGCTGACCAACTCTTAAAGTTTGAATTATGTACTTTTATCTCAACTTATATTTTGAAAAATGGCCTCAGCCTATCTGACGTTGAAAATAGAACTGGTGTAAATTCAAGCGAGATTAGTCGAATTAAAAATCATCATCTAGAGCGATTTACGATTGATCGACTTATGAAAATTTATACAGTTCTTGATTCTGGCCCAGCGTTAGCGAAAGTCCTTGAGAGTGCTGGTGAAAAAATTAAAAAGATGATCGCTTAGATATTTTTCATTCCGCAATCTGCGAGTAATCCGTTTTGAGCCGCGAGTCACGCGAGAACAAATTTAATCATTTACACTTTTCTTCGTTGCCCCCGAAGTTGCACAGGTAGCTTCGTAGGGGTGACGAACTACTCCAGCTCCTTAGGAGTAGAGTAGTTCGATCACGGGACCTGTAGAGCCCGCTCGATATGAATATATCGAGTCCCTACTATTTTAACAAAAATCCATTTCTCCTCAAAGCTCCGAAAGGTGCCATGTAGAACTGGATAAATAGGTGAAATATGGGAAGGCCTCTGCTTATTCGCTCGGACAAACATCCGTACCACATCACATCTCGCTGTTATAATCAGGATTTTTTTCCGCTGCCTCTGGAAGAAGTTTGGATGATCATGACCGAAGTTCTCTTCGAGACTCACAAAAAGCATAAACTTTTTATTCATGCCTTTATTTTGATGGGAAATCATTTTCATCTTCTCTGTAACACGCCGGACGCCAATCTCGACGAGGCCATGCGCTATTTCCTACGAGAGGTTTCCATTCGCATCACTCGCAAATCCCAGTCCGCCAATCACCTTTGGAATGGTCGCTACAAGTGGAGCTTGATTGATAACCAGATGTACTACTATCAAGTCTACCGCTACATTTTTCAAAATCCCGTTCGTGCCAAGGTTGTATCCAAGGTCGAGGATTATCCTTTCTCCACTCTTAAAGAGCAGGTGCCTTTTCCGATCCATACCCATTTATCCATGGCCTTTGGCGGTCTCGCCGGTGAGATCTGTTGGCTGAATACTGAATTTGATGAGGAGGACCGCAAGCTTATCCGGCTGGGGCTTAAGAAAAATCAGTTTGATATTAATAAGAGGAAGCTGAAGGCGTTTCAGACGAGGCTTGGGATGAGTTACTAAATATGGTAACTTTTAAAAGTTTGTGTTAAGATATAAGGAGCAGTTATGTCTGAGTGCATAAAGACAGTAGAAATAATGCTGATTCGGGCAATCACGTTTAATGGAGACATGTATTCGAGAGCTTTAATCGATTTAGATCATATTAACTATGGGCTTAACTCGAGCACTAAAGAGCTTAATTGCACAAAGCGATCTGATTTTACGGCGTTTGATATAGGTCAGTTTCTTTTAGAGCTTGATGAGGTCGAAGATCTTCCAGTTAAAGTTGAAGATCAAACGGCCTATTTTTCTTTAGTTATAGAATGTCCATTATTTGGCATACATATGGGAAAAAAATTTAGAATCGTATTCAAAACGAATATGGAGAATCCTGAGTTAATTTCAACAATCACACTTTATAGATTGAGAAAATGAGGTACCGATATGAAAAAAAAATCTCGTCCATTTACCGATACCGAAATTGAGGTTCTACTTCTTGTTGAAAAATTAGGAAAACAAGGAAAGATTTCTCAAACATTATCAAGGTCTGCTTCATTTGAAGAAAGGATGAAATACTCACTCTGTAAGCTCTTTGTCCGGTACGTCAGAGTAAATAAAATTAGTCCTACTGACCTTTCAAAACTTATAGTGATCCCAAAGACTCGCATAAGTAACATCATGAACTACAAAACTGAAAAATATACAGTTGATAGATTGTTGGGATATGCATGGAAATTAGCAGAAAAAGATCCACCAACGAGAGAGCATCTGCATCT
>JBBARF010000109.1:0-12666 GCA_040399925.1 Bacteriovoracaceae bacterium | reverse complement strand
TTTATTCCTCTTTATTCTTTTTGCCAACATGGCCTTTGGTCAAAAGCTGTCATTGGATGATAGAAGAAAGAAAATTCTCGATATCATTGATGAAGAGTTATCTGAAGTGTCGCGTTTGAATAGACAACAGGATAACAAGTCACCTGATACTCTTCTCAGAGTTTCAGAACTTAATCTTGAAAAGGCCAGACTCTGGAGAGAAGCGGAGAACGAACAGTTCCTTTCGATTCCACCTGAAGACCGTCGCCGTGTTAAAAAAGCCGATTACTTTAAAAAGTCGAATCACTATTTTGAAGCCGCTAATAGTGCAGGTCTAGTCATTGTTAATAAGTTCAAAAATTATAAAGGTATTGGTGAAGTTCATTACATTCTCGCCTATAACTATAAAGAACTCGGTGATAATGCCAAAGCCCAGAAGTTTTTTAAACTTGCTTCAGGTAAGTCGTCTGGCAATTCTAAAATTGCACAAAGATCAAATCTCGCCTTAGCCGATTATAATTTCAACTCTCATAAGTATGCTGATGCCATCCCGCTATATGAGAAATCACTCAATAAAGCTGAAGAGAAGTGGTGGACTAAAGATGCTTTTAACCTGGCATGGTCATACTACAGAGTTAAGAACTACGATAAGGCCATCAACCTGATGAAAGAAGTTCACCGTAAGAGTGCTGATGGTAAGTTCGTTGATATGCGAGCTTTAGTAGAAAGAGACATTGGGATTTTCTTTGTTGACTCCGGCCGTGTTCAGGAAGCAGTTCGCTTTTATGAAGGTTTAGGTCTTAATTACACTGATCAGTTTGTTAAAATTGCCTCGGCCATTATTGGTCAGGGCCGTTTTGCTCAAGCCGAATCTCTTCTGAATCAAGCTGCTAAACTTGAAAAAAATCAGGATAAACGCGTTGAGATTTTTATGGCGCAACTCGAACTTTTTGATAAGTACGATAAAGTGTCTGAGCATTTAAAAGTTTGTAAAGAGCTTGTGGCGATGAATGCCAAGACCCCTCTTAAAGAAGAGCCGTTAAAGAGATTAACTTATCATGTGAATAAAAAAGCAGCCGAACTTCAAAAGAAAACAGCTTCCAATCTCTATGAGAGTGTTCCAAAAGTAAGAAAGCAAAAATCTGAAGAGTCGATTGCCTATTTCGAGCTCTCGTCACAACTTTCACCAGGACAAAAAGCTGAAAAAACTTTCTTCCAGGGCGAAACTGCTTTTGCAGCAAAAGATTTCTCAGATGCTCTAGGATATTACGTTCGTGCTCATGATGACGCTAAGAAGACCAGTGACAAGAATATTATGACTAAATCTTTGGAAGGTATGCTTGCCTCCCTAGGCCAGGAATCCCTGAATACCAAAGTCGCAGAGAAGTATTATGAGCCAGTTTATACTCGTTATCTTGAATCAGATCCAAAATCAAAGCGTGCTTCTTCGATCTGGGTAAAACTCTTTAATACTCACTATGATGCTGGGAAAATGCCAGACGCAGAAAAAACGGTTGAATCCTTTGCCGCTAACTTTCCTGCTGATTATGAAACTCAGGAAGGAATGCTCGCTAAGATCATGGAGTATTACCGTAAGAAGAAAGACTACTCTAAAGTTAAATATTACGTTTCTGCAATTAATGATGGAAAGTTCAAAGTATCTAAGAAATATGCAGATGCTCTTCGTAGTCTGATGACAAAGATTCAAATTGAAGGAGTTCAGCAATCACTTGAAAAGGGCGATAAAGCAGTTGCACTCAAAGGCTACCACCAGATTTATGAAAGTGCAGACAGTACGCCCAAAGCGAAAATCAATGCTGCCTACAACTTATCTGCTCTTTACTATGAAATGGGTGAACCCAATCAAAGTTATCAGTGGTCTTCAACTGCGATCAAAGAAATGGAAACAGCTGAAGTCGTAAAATTCGCTGACTCATTCTTGGGAATTTCCGCAGGCCTGTTCTTACGTCAGCATTTTGAGCAGTCATCGGATCTGTCTTACCGTCTCCTGACTAAGCTTTGTAAGGAAAACTCTTCTAATAAATTAGTAGCCTATAAAAATGCCGTCTTTATCGCACTTGCTAACGGCAATCTAGATAAGGCTATTGAAGTCAAAGATTCTGGAAAAGGCTGCTCTATCCCAGATGCTACTATTACTGAAGTTTCGTTAGAGTTATTAAAAGACTTAAGCCGCGCTAAACGCTGGGAAACTTACGAGAAAGAAATCGCAGAACTTGAAAAGAATTCTAAAAATTACCCACAGCTCATTAAGCCCTATGAAGATCTGAGAGTTGTTTTTGCCTCTCTTGGGGATACCAGTCAGGCGAAAGAAGTTGAAGATAAACAGATTCGTTTCTTCAATCTGGCGCGAAGTCAAAAACTAGATGTTCCTGTGGAAGCTCTTGATTTGATTTCTTCGAGAATGTTAGTCAGAGTGACTGAGAAAAAACAAAAACTTGATTCTATTGCACTCCGTTTTCCTGAAACTGAATTCAATAATGCAGTTAAAACGAAACTCCAGCTCCTTGATCAGTTAACGACTGAAGTGAATAGCATTCAGAAGATTGGGTCAGGTAAAGGGATCGTTGAAGCTTACAAACAAGTGATCAATGCGTATGAAGATTTTGGAACATCTCTTAAGGCTTTTGTTCCTGAAGGTAAGTCACCTGAATACGTAGCAAGTTTTAGTAAGGCGATGTCTGAGGTCTATAACCCTATCCTAGGAAATGCTAAAAAACAGCGTGGTGAAATTAAAAAACTTATCCTTGAAAACAAGGTTCTTTCTGAGTCCAACTATGCCGTTCTTTATTCATCTATTGAAAGCTTTAAAAGGTACGTACCTGTGAAAGAGACAGTACTTATGGATCGAGGGGGTAAAAAATGAATTATCTACTTCTAATCTCTCTGGCCATATTATCTGCTTGTTCTAGTGCAGACCAAAAACGATCTGTAAAAGTCGAGAATGTGACCAATGAAGATTTTAAAAAACCAAAAATTTTAGCTGCCAAAGATATTCCCGATTATTATCCGGAAAATATCGCTGCTGCCAGTCCGGCCTTGCAAGATGAGACACTCGATCGTTACTCAGCAAATGAACTAAAAAAACTTGCAGAGAGTACTGATCCATTGCTTGAGGTCTCGTTACTTTGTTCAAAAAGAGATTTTGAAAAATCGTTTGCCGTGGCTTCTAAGATTTTTAATGAATATCAAAAAGTTCCTGGTTATTGGAATGTCGTTGCCAACTGCCATCTCAATCAAGGGTCATATCGAAAAGCCCTTCTCTTCTATAATAAAGCTCTTGAGATTAATCCAGGTTACGGTCCCGCCCTCAATAATATTGGTGTCATGTACTCTCGTCAGGGTTTAGATCAGAAAGCTCTCATTGCTTTTGAACGTGCCAATAAACAGGCGAAGTTTTCTAAAACACCCAAATATAATCTTGCACGAATTTATCTCGCGTACGGGCTGGTTGATCTTGCGTTGCCATTATTTCAAGCGCTACATTCTAATTCGCCCCAGGATGCAGACCTTCTCAATGCTTTGGGAAATTGCTACTTTCTCATGTCTGACTACCAGAGAGCTTGGTCATACTTCCAAAAGATCCCAGCGGAACATTGGGAAAATGCTGAATACGGCTTGAATATTGCTGTCACTCTCTCAAAAATTTCTAAAAAAGCTGAAGCCTTGAAAGTTCTAAAAAATACTCAAGAGCCTAAGAATGGAAAATTAAGAAATTACTATGCAGCTGTTGAGAAACAGCTAGGAGCATTGGAATGAAGTATCTATTTATCTTTTCTCTGACTTTATTTGTTGGATCGGCTTTCGCACAAGAGAAAACCGTTCGTTATGAATATAAAAAGTTTGAAAAGTTCGATTTCGAAGAAATTGGTGTTGATGGGGAAGCTGGATCTCCCGGTGATATTTCCATTTCTCCACGTCTTCGAAAGGAATTTCAAAACAAACTTCCTGAAAGACAGAATTTTAATAAAGAAATGAAAAAAGCAGTGGATGCAATTCGATAAGAGGATGACCAAGTGGAATTAGAAAAAAACCGTCAGTCTAAGATGTTTGAACTCCGTCCTACTAAAACTACCTCCAATGTTAAGGGAGGGGTATTCAGTAAGGGAAGGCTTCTTTTAGGAAGAACTGAAAGTTGTGATCTCATGGTAAACCATGATTCAATCTCAGCTGTTCATGCCGTCCTTGAAATCTTCGATGACAAGGCCGTCATTTATGATATGAACTCTACCAATGGAACTTACGTTAATGATGATAAAATCATTGTTAAAGAAATTCACGTTGGAGATTTTTTTCGTCTCGCCGACGTGGAATTTGAATTCATGGTTTATAAAGCCAGTGAAGCAACTCTACCTCCAGTTCTTGATACTCTGGAACCACAAAGAGGTGAGGCCTCTGTTAAGATGCCTCCACAAATTCCAGTAGAAAAACCGTTAGAGAAGGCGCTTCCTAAAGCTGCTCCGACAGTTTCAAATGAGATTGCTCCTTCCATCATTTATCCACTTGCTGCTGATCCTAAAGCTGAATTCAGTGAGTATATTTTTGAAGATAAAGATGATCTCTATCCTATTTTCAAATATGAGACGACTAAGCAAGCCGTCGAAGTCATCATTTTATTTAAAGATAATGTTTTCACGATTGACTATCTTCCTGAAGCTAAAGCGACCTATTTCATTACGGGTGTTCTTCATTCCGCGAAGTCTGAGTTGGAATTCCCTTATTTAGGAAAAGCAGATAAGTTTCCTTTCGTAGAAGTCAGACCAGGTAATCAAGCGACGATTCATACGCTCCCAGGCTTCAGTATTTTCCACTTATCTGATAAGAAAAAAGATACTGGTCATGTTGGTGCAAGTATTGAACTCACTGGTAATGATCTAATCCGCTTCCAAAAAGATCATCTACAGATTTTTGTTAGGAATGTAGCTTCTCCGCCCAAAATTGCACCAGCTCCCATTCTTAAGCGTGATCCACTTTTCAGAAAGTACCTTTTCATTTGCCTGTTTATTGCGATCGCAGCAAGTCTTGGGATGTCTTTATCTGATGTTCCGGAAGATGAGAAAAAAGATGAACTAGCTCCTGAACGTTTGGCGACAATTCTTTATAAGCAACCACTTACCGTTTCTAAAAATAAATCGGTTGAGAAGACTGAAAATGCTCCCAAGGTCATTCAGAAATCTCCGCATAAAGTAGCAGTTTCAAAAGAAGTACCTAAAGAGCCACAACCGAAAGTTGAAAAACCAGATGTCATTACGACTCAGGATCAGTCTAAAAAACCAGATCCGGGTAAAAAGACTGCGACAGAGAAAAAAGTTGTTAAGCAGGGAACAGAACCTGTGAAGAAGCCAACTAACAAGATCGCATCTCCAATTCCTTCAGCTAATAAGCCTTCGCAAAACCAGGCGTCAAAACTTCCTGGAACTAAGAGTCCTACGGCTTTTGCCAATTTTGAATCTAAGTCTGTTGGGCACGTTGAAGTTTATAAGTCTGCCGACTTTAAATCTTCGGTTAGTTCACTTATGGCCAAAGGTGGATCACTCTCAGGAGTTAAAACTCAAAGTGCAACAGGCGGCGGTGGAGGAGACTTCACAGGTGCGGCTACTGGTGTTGCCTCAGGAACAGGAAATATTAAAACTTCTGGTCTTCAAACTAATCAAGGAAGTTTAGTCGGAGCAACAACTGGTGTCCTTGGTGATTCTAAAGGTGCAGAAGGTCTCTCGGCTAAGAAAGCTATTTACACAGCAGGGATGCCTGGAGAGACAGTCGTTCTTGGATCTATGGATCCAGATGTTATCCGTCGTATCCTCATGGAAAACCTTCCGCAATTCAGATACTGCTACCAAAAAGAATTGGAGGCTCGTGGTGCTGAAACTTCGGGCGTCATTAAGCTTAACTTTACCATCGGAGCCTCGGGACACGTCTCTCAGGCCGGTGTAGATGGAAGCTCAAGTCTGCCAGGTGAAGTTAAACGTTGTGTAGTTGGTGTGTTAAGAGGGATTACTTTCCCAGAGCCAATGGGCGGCGGTACGGTTGAAGTGAAACAGCCGATGAATTTCCAACCAAAACGAATTTAAAATTTGATCAAAAAAAGGGAGCATAGGCTCCCTTTTTTATTTCTATCTTATTCTGCTGTTTTTAAAGATCCAGAAACCGCCATATCACGAACGTCTTCGCCTTCAAATCCAGGTAATCCAATTCTGATCAATGTAACTACTTTTGCAGCAAGATCAGAAGAGTGGTCTGGTTGGAAAATAACAACATCTTCGAGAGCGTAACTATGAACACAACCACGAGAAGTTGGAAGTGCTTTATCATCTTGAAGAACTTTTGTTTTCTTCGTTTGAAGATCAAGAACTTCAATTTTTAATTTTTTAGCATCGCCTTCCATAATGCAGTAAACACCTGCACCTGGAGTTGCTTTTGAAACCGTCATTTTAACTTTGTATGTATCAGAACTAAGACCAGCAATGATTGGGTAAAGAGAGAAAGTTGCTTCTTTTAGTTTAGCAGCTTCGATGTCAGTAATCTTTCTAGAGATAACAACTTCACCTTTGTTTTCTGAAGAGATACCAAGTTTTTTCAAAGTCGAAGCAGCGGCCTTAAGTGCTCTTGCTTCAATTTCAGAAGGCAAAGTTACGATAGTTTCATCATTTGCTTCTTCTTCTGTTTCGAAAACTTCTACTGCCGATGCTGAGTAAGAGTTTTTAACAGTATCAAGGAATCTGATTTTAGCATAGGCCTGGCCCGAGCCATCAGAAACACCGGATTGCATGAAAGCTTACTGAGCGCCGTCAGCAGAGAAACCGATGTGAGTGAGTTTAGCAGCGTCGCCAGCGAAGGCTGCTGACGTGAGAGTCAAAAGAGTCGCAATAAAAAGTTTTTTCATGACATATTCCCTGGTTTGGTTTCAACAGGGAAGGAGTACCAGAGAGTGGCTTTTGGGGACAGAGGGAGTGTGCTTTTTACAGACTAGTGAGGGCTAAGAACCACGAATTTAAATTCTTTAAATCCAGCGGCTGCACAAGTGTACATCACTCGCTTAAGGTAATTGTACTTCATGGATTTATCAACTACGAGGTTAGCGAGTCCTGAGAATTTAGTCGCCTGAGGAGAGAGCTTTTCTGACTGTTTAATAGTTTCTTTGATTCGAACCAGTTCGTTATAAAGAGGAATGATACGGCGTCCGCCCTCGTCAAAAAGCTGAGTCTGGTCATAGGTATCAGTATTCACAACTTCTTTGTCATCAATCCAGATTTGACTCTTAGAAACTTGAATATTCACACCGTAATTATTAAGGGAGATTGAAGAAGAACGGGGAAGGTCGATGTCTTTTGGCACGTTAATGATAACACCTGAAGAATTATAGTTCTGAAGCAGGAATACGAGAAGGATCGTAAGAATGTCGAGGAGGGACGTGATATCAATATCCATCGCTCCAGGAGCTTTTCTTCCGCGTCTATTCTTAATCGATCGTGCTCTAGACATAATCTACCCTTAGCTCATTAAATTGCTGAAAATAATCTTATCAAAAAGATTTTCAACTTTTACGTCCACGCCTTCTTTAGTTGGTTTAAAGATGGCCTCGTCTGTTTTATTAAGAATACGGACAGCATCCATGATCTTAACGATTTCCTCGTAAGTCAGGTCTCCAACCGGTTCGAAGATGATGCTGTCTTCAGTAACATTGGTTTTTTTAAGGTCAATGAGAACTGTGTGGATCTCATCATAGTTAAAAAATCCATCCGGCTGACGCTTAAAAGAATGGAAAGAGCGTGAAGGCACACCTTTAGAAAGAGTGAGGACATTTAAATCCAACACCATCGTAAGAGCGAGAGGCTCTTTCTTATCTTTTGGAGGTTCAGAGTCTGATACGATAGGGATCGGACTTCCAATCTCAAAAATTTTAAGAAAGCTTGCAGACATCAAAAGAAAGAAGATGAAGATGAAGATGGCGTCCATAATAGGAACCAGGTTCAATTTCTCGTCAGGCTTCTTTCTTTTTCGTGCACTTGGTACTTTCAACATGAGCTATACCTTATTCGTCGATGGCTTTTTTAGTTCCAAGAAGATCCAGAAGTTTTACTGAAAATTCATCTATCTCGTTTACGATCTTCTCTGATTTAGAAACCAGAAAAGCGTGGATCATCATGATTGAGATAGCAGCAGTAAGACCTAAAGCCGTGGTGTTCATGGCTACCGCGATACCTTTAGCTAGTACTTCACCTTTCTGCGTAGGATCCGCAGCTGATACAGCTGAGAATGACATAATCAAACCTTGGATGGTTCCAAGGAGACCGAAGAGAGTTGATAAGTTAGCTGCGAGGGCAAGGTAACCAAGACGCATTTCAATCTTTGGAATCACTTCCAAAGCTGTAGCATCGATAGCGTTCTGAACTTGCTCAGGAGATTGATTCGCACGTTTAAGTCCTGACTTTAGTACGCGAGGTACAGCAGCTGTTGAACCAGAACAAACTCGGATTGCTCCTTGAATGTCATTCGAGAGAATATAGCGTTGAAGCTCATTCATGAATGAAGGACCATCAACATCAAATGTGTAAGAGAGTTTTTTGAATCGCTCAAAGGCGACCGCAATTGCAAAAGCCCAAACGATAAGAATGATGTACATGAATACGCCACCCTCAACGATGAACCGGACGAACCATTGGATAGTTTCCATAAACATTCCCCTTCCGTGGAAAATAAAGACATTTCAATAATTATAAGCGGTTTTCAAAAATGTGGATGAATTTTTATGTAGTTAAACGAAAAAGGGCCCTAATGGGCCCTTTTAGCAGACTAGTTTAGTCTAGAAATTACAAATGATGTTTTGATTTTGAGCTACGAAAGTGACTTGTTTAATGTGACCATCTTCATCCGCCGCCATCGTCGTGGCCGGTTCACCTTTAACGAAGTACTTCAAATCTTCTACCTGAGATGTTGTCCCAGTTTGAAAAATGTTGATGAAGACTACTTCTCTGTCGTATTTCATTTTTTCATTTCCAACTAATTCAATCTGAGTACGAATCTGGTAAGCCGGATTTCCAAAAGAATCTTCTTGATCAAGAAGGTTTTTAACTTTTTCAATTTTTACCTTACAAGTCGTCTTTTCATTCAATACTTTGATCTTGGTTTTCAAAGTACCTTTTAAAACCAACGTTCCTTGTATCGGTCTAGCAAATGCTGACGAACAAAGGACTAGTGAAGCGAGTAATAAGAATTTCATATATGCCTTTTAGTGATTAACTGTTGGTTTACCGTTATCCAGACCTTCATAAGTCTTATCGTAACCTCTGAAGGCACGACGAGCATCTTGGAGTTCTTCCAGAACCCAGTTGTTCATCTGCATTCCACGAAGATCTCTATCTTCGATATCAAGCGGTCTGAAGTTGTACATCGGAGTCTTCATCAGGTAACAAAGTTTGTTCCATTGATATTCAGGATATTTATCATTGTCGAACTCAAGATAGTTCTCGATGATCGGACAAGTGATCTTTTCAGATTTAATGAAATAATCTTTCCATGCTTTAACAGTGATTGGTTTTTCCATGAACGTTCCGTCCATTGCGTAGTCTTCACCGTTAACAGTTACAAGTGGAGTAACGTGGAACCACCATTCAAAATCTTCTAGGATTGCATATCTCTTTGTGTAAAAGATAAAAAGTTTCTGAGATGAAATTCCCCGTTTTGACCACATATCATAGGCCCACATATGAGCGCGTTTGAAACACTGAGAACGACCTTTATCTCCGTCGTTTAGCATGTTTTGAAATACCTTGTTGGCATTTTCATAAGTCTGAAGATCTGTAGGAGCGAAAGTTCGGAGTTCATTATATTGAAAATGATTGAGGTCCATCGTTCTCTGATCAACCTGATCAGCACGGGCAACGTTAATAGAGTTGATAATCGCTTCTTCGCCTCTTTCAGTATAATCAATGACTACTACCTGACCCGTCATACCCTTCAGGTATTTAAGACTAGATTCAGATTTACCCATCTTGTAGATTCGACCATCAGTACCTGAGAGAACGAGAATTCTCTCAGTCCTCTGAGATTCAAAGACATTGAATACTGTTGTGATAACTGATTCGGCCCTGACGGCATATGTATGTGCGAACATTGTGAATGCCAAAATCGTTAACCATAGTTTGGTGGTCATAAGTACCTCTTTTAAATGAGGTTCTTATAGGTCACCCACAAATCTAATGAAAAGTGAAAAGACGCACACCTGAAAAAAGGATAGGTAAGGGAAAAAAAGTGTAAAAATTACAAGTAGGAGAGTTTCTTCAACTGAGAACACACGTCAGCGAGTGCTAGTTCATCCAAATGTTTAGCATTAGAAACAGAAATCTGTCGACCTACAACTGTAATCCCAATATAGGCCAATTGAGATCTCATCGCCGTCAACATGCTTAATCCACCAGCGGATGAGAAAGTTCCGATCACAGCAGGCTTGGTATTAAAAGCTTCTCTCCAAATTTTAGAAGAGCGGCTGACCCACGCAATGAAATTGGTCATAACTGGTGGTACCCCACCATTGTATTCAGGGGCCAGAAAAACAAAACCAACAGCTTCTTTAATTTGATCAAGATGAGGGGCCAAAAGATCGGCTGGAGAATACTTACTATCAACTTCAGGCGAGTAGAGCGGAAGATTCATTCCGACTAAGTCCAGAACTTCACTCTTCATATTGAGTTCAGTAAATTTTGCTTTGAATGATTTAGCTAATTCGAGATTTTTACCAGTACTGGCAGTAATGATCATGATCATAAAAACTACTTATAATTTTCAGGAAAGAGTTGTCTCTCAATACCTTCAATGAAAATGTGAATGCACTTGATATGAATTTCCTGAATACGATCTGTGATAGGACAATCAATAACAAGAGGAACATCAACCATCGATTTTAGTTTTCCGCCGTCTTTTCCAAGAAGACCTACAACTTTCATGCCCTTCGATTTTGCAACTTCAACGGCCTTAATCACATTGGCAGAATTACCACTGGTAGAAATGGCGAGAAGAACATCTCCTTGTTGTCCCCACGCTTCAACGAAACGAGAGAAAATATGCTCAAATCCAAAATCATTCGCAATACAAGTAATGTGACCAGCTTCGGAAATTCCTGTCGCAGGTAGAGGAGCGCGGTCTTTTCTATAACGACCCGTGAGTTCTTCAGCAAAGTGAAGAGCATCACACATTGATCCACCGTTACCACAGCTGAAAACTCGCCCCTTGTTTTTAAAACTATTAACAAAGAGGTCTACCGCTTTTTGAATATCTGCAATATTTTTTTCGTTAGAAATAAATGTGGTTAAGGTACGATGAGCTTCTTGCAATGACTCTTGGATAAAATTCATAGAAAAAAAAGGCCTGGGATAAACCCAGGCCAGCCTTAATTAACCAATTAAAGAATTGATGTTTTTGATGATTTCAGCTTTGGGCTGATTTCCAACGAGCGTACTTTTCACTTCACCATTTTTGAAGAAGATTAAAGTAGGGATCCCGCGGATACCAAATTTTTGAGCAAGATCTGAAGCCTGATCAACGTTAACTTTAACGATGTTGGCCTTACCGCTCATTTCTGCAGCAATTTCAGAAAGAACAGGAGAGAGCGCTTTACACGGTCCACACCATTCAGCCCAAAAATCTACCAAAACTGGCTTGTCAGAGTTTGTGACCAATTGGTCAAAGTTTGCAGAAGTTACACTAGTTAGTTCGGACATAAAATCTCCTTAAAAAGCACTGCCATATTTTAGCTTAAGGCAGGCCCCCAGACAAGGGAATCTCCCGATCACCTGATAAACCCAATCAGGTGTGTGAAAATACGTTTAACCCCAGATATTTTTGGCTACAATACCGTGGATGGATAAGAAGACTCTGATGAAGAGCGCCATGGCCAATGCCCGCTGGTGCCGTTTAATTGCAAAACTAATAGATGTGAGTCTAGTGACTCTAGGGGCAGTATTTTACTATCCTATGGGTCTTATTCTCGGAGTTATTTATCTTTGCGTAGCGGATTCACTCTACGATGGTCAGTCCATTGGTAAAAGATTTATGGGATTTGGGGTCGTCTCTTTGGTTGATGGGACTCCCTGCTCGACCTGGCAGTCATTTATTCGCAATCTCCCTTTTACCGTACCCCTTTTCTTTTTAGTATTCCCATTTTGGGGTTGGATATTTGCAGGCGTTTTCGCCATTCCGTTGGCGATCATGGAAGTTTATTTTCTTTTTCGTCTCGACTCCGCCCATCGTTTGGGAGACATTATGGCCGATACAACAGTCATTGCTAACGATGGAACGAGACTCGATCTCCGGAAAACTAAAACTCCTTGGTTTGAAACGCCTCCAGTTCCTATGCCCTAGGTAAAAATGAAAAATAAACTCATCATCATTGATATCTCCAACTACATCTTCCGCGCTTTCTACGCCATCAGACCCTTAAATGCGCCGGATGGAACTCCCGTAAACGCAGTTTATGGAGTTCTCTCGATGATTCACAACATGATTGTGAAGTATCAGCCAACTCATATTCTTGTGGCCAAAGATACGAAAGAAGGATCATTTCGAAACGAAATTTATCCTGAGTATAAGGCAAATCGTTCGGCTCCACCTGATGATCTTATTCCTCAGTTTGGTCTGGTTGATGAACTCATCAAAGCTCTCGGACTTCCGGAA
>JBBARF010000108.1:0-12675 GCA_040399925.1 Bacteriovoracaceae bacterium | reverse complement strand
AGCAGTTACTTTGAATATAAGTTTGTTGGGGATTTTGTTCTCCCAAAAAGATGATATGATGAGGCAGATTAACCTCACACGCCAGTGCTGGAAGAGCAAAAAAGACTGAAACGAGTAAAGCATATTTCATAATTTATTATCTAACGTTGTTAACGGTTTGGAGCATTTGGTCAGCTACACCCATAACTTTCGAGTTCATCTCGTAAGCACGCTGGGCCTTAATTAGATCTGTCATTTCATTCATGACGTTTACGTTAGAACTTTCAATCGCTCCCTGCATAAGAATGCCCGAGCCGTTTTCACCAGGTTTGTTTTGAATGGCTTGCCCACTTCCAGTCGTCGCTGCCAGCATGTTACTGCCGTCCGAGCGGAGACCTACCGGATTCACAAACGTGAATACTGGAATAGATCCTAATTGAATCGGCTCTACCGATTCACGAGTGAAGGCTTCAACCAGACCATCTTCTGAAATATTGAGCCTCATAACATTTGGTGGAACGTTGATTCCAGGAAATACTTTGTGTCCTGCGCGAGTCACAAGGGTTCCTTGTGCATCAACATTGAAACTTCCGTCACGTGTATATTTCATTTCACCATTGGGCGAAACTATCCCCATAAACCCCTCTCCGTTAACCATGAGGTCGTACGGGTTGTTGGTCATCTGTGGAGAACCTTGTGAGTGAATTTTACGAGTGGCAGAAACTTTCGCTCCTGATCCTACCTGGTGACCCACGTTGTATTCCGTATTTGCAGAAGATTTAGCTCCTGCTTCCTGAACTGTTTCATAGAGAAGATCATCAAACTCGGTACGTGCTTTCTTAAATCCAGTAGTATTCACGTTCGCAATGTTGTTTGAGATCGTGTTTACGTTAGATTCTTGAGCTGCCATTCCAGATGCCGAAGTGTGAAGTGCTCGAATCATTTGTGATTCTCCCTAATTAAAATTTACCGATATCGTTAGCTGCTTTTCCAGAAATACTGTCATAAGCATTGATCGCTTTTTGAATTGATTCAAAATGGCGGTGAGCTTTGATCAGCTCCGACATCTCTTCAATCGCGTTCACGTTTGACCCTTCCAAGAAACCCTGGTTAACGGTTGTTTTAGTATCGTTTCTCAAAATATTTGCTTCATCTGGACTGACGTAAAGAGAATTACCTTCCTTACGAAGAGCGTGCATATCTTTGAATTCAATAACCGATAGTTTACCAATGGAGCCTTCGCGAGTGAGTATTTCGCCCTCAAGATTGATGGTAATCGGTGAATTCGTAGGCAATCTTACGACGCGTGATTCTGGAGTAGGGATATTACCGATTGAAGCTGGATCACGGAGAGTTTCCTCTGGAATATTAAGTGCGCTCAGAACTTTGAAACCCTGGTCATTCACCATCTCGCCGTCTTTATTAATAGAGAAATTGCCCTTACGAGTGAAACGAACACCGTTAGGCGTAAGCATTTCAATAAAGCCTTCGCCTTTAAGTCCGAGATCAAGCGGGTTATGAGTAGGAGTCAATGTTCCCTGCTCAAACACCGTGAATGATCCATCGACTTTGACCATGGCATTTTCAGCACCTTGAGTGTGATAAAAATCCGCAGGAGAAAATTCTTTGCGTGGAATATCGATATCGTCCATGCCCTTTGTCAGGGCAGTGAGATGTTCTTTAAAGACGAGCTGATCTTTCTTGAAACCAATAGTATTAGCGTTCGCTACATTGTTAGCAATTGTTTCAACTTTCTGTTGCTGAGCAAGTTGCCCTGATAAGGGAACCCAAATATTACTCATGCCTTCCTTCATCCTGATGGAGGGTGGGCGAAAAATGCCCTCGTAGGCAATTTTAGCAACCCCTGTGCCATAAACCTAGCATGGGCAATTTACTCCCCGCTCCCTTAAGACCTTGAAAACTTGTCTAAGAGTCCTGGACTATGGGAAGATGACGAAAATATAAGTGTCAAAATGACAACCGGGGACCGGAAATGAGTGCCATAAAGAACACAACTATGGATTTTGAGACCTCTTTGAAGGAACTTGAAAAGATTGTCCGAGAACTTGAGTCAGGTGAAGTAAATCTGGATCAGAGTCTTGTTCGTTTCGAACAAGGGATCGATCTCTATAAAAAATGTAGAACGACTCTTGAGGGCGCAGAAAAAAAAATCAAAATCCTGAGCGATAGTCTCAAAGAAATAGATTATAAAGAGTAAGTCTTTATTTAAATCCAAATTCCCTTAAAATAGCCTTGAACTCTTTATTAACTAAGGAAAGTTTTTGAAACGTTTAGCTAAAACACTCGCAGCTCTTGCGGTCATGTGTCTCTTTGGAGTCTTTGCCCTCATTGGGATGTTCTTCTTTATTTCAATGGACCTTCCTCAGATTAATTCGCTGAAAGATTATAATCCTCCCATGAACTCGAAGATTTTATCTAAAGATAAGGAAGTTCTTCTTGAGATTGGTACCGAAACTCGTGATGTGGTTGAGTTTGATAAGATGCCTGCTCGTGTGGTCGGTGCTTTCCTTGCAGCCGAGGATGACAATTTTTATAATCACGAAGGTGTTGATTACTACGGGATCATCCGTGCCTTTATTGTAAACATGAAAGAGGGTCGTCTGGTTCAGGGTGGATCGACTATTACTCAACAGGTGGCCAAGTCGTTTCTACTTTCAAAAGAAAGAACAATTTCTCGTAAAGTTAAAGATCTCCTTCTTGCCAGAAAAATTGAACAAAAGTTTTCTAAAGAAGAAATCCTCTTTCTTTACTTGAATCAGGTTTATTTAGGTGGCGGTTACTATGGAGTAAAAGCAGCTTTCAAAGGTTATTTTGATAAAGATCTAAAAGACGCGACTCCAGCTGAGTGTGCACTGGTGGCAGGTCTACTTGTGGCTCCAGGTCGCTATTCTCCTTATGTTAATCCTCAATACGCAAAAGTTCGTCAGAACTATGTATTGAAGCGGATGTTTGAAACCAAGAAAATTACTGAAGCAGAATATCTTGCAGGTCAGAAAGAAGACATCAAGATGAGAATTCGAAAGACCAATGATTTTAAAGGTGGTCACTTTACGGATTGGATCAGACAAGAAGTAATGAAGTCAGTGGGAACTGAAGAATTCCTTAATAATGGATTCACTGTTGTCACCACACTTGATTGGTCACTTCAGGATAAAGCTGAAATCGCTGTGAAAAATAGAGTTAAAGAACTAGATAAACGTCAAGGTTTCAAAGGTGGCTTAAAAAACCTTCTTACAAATGAAGAAATCAAAGCCTTCATTGTTGAACAACGAAAAAAAATTCTCAGAGAACAATCAACATTCTTCACCTACACGGTCGAAGGGAAAAATATTTATGAGTTTCATGAAGATGATGATTCTCTGGATAAAAATCTATCTTATTACGAAGATGAGCGCGAAAAGCTAAATGAACGCTTCAAAGCTCTGGTTGATATTGGAAATCCGATTCAAGATAAGTTTATCAATTTCCTTCAAATTGGAAAAACCTATACAGGTGTAGTTGTAAGTACCGATGACACAAAGAAAACGATTCTGGTTGAGATCGGTGGAACTCGTGCTATTATTCCTGAGAGTGGATTTGAGTGGGCCCATGAAAGAAAGTTTAGCGAAAATGCAGTCTATTATGCTGCTCAAAAAACTCCTTCTAAAATTGTGAAGAGAGGAGATGTCATTCTTGTCACCATTTCACAGAAACAAACGTCTTCTGATCAATTAATCAGCTCTGATTTTTTTAAAAAATATAAAGATCCAGCTTTAAAAGCCTTACTCACAAAACAAAAATTTTTCCAGGCGAGTCTCGATCAGGATCCGGAAGCCGAGGGTGCACTGATTGCTATCAATTCGCACAATGGAGAGATCGTTACTTTAGTTGGCGGTGTTGATTTCATGAAATCACAGTTCAACCGCGCCATCCAATCATCTCGTCAGCCTGGTTCATCATTTAAACCTTTCATCTACGCTGCAGCTTTAGAGAATGGATACAATCCTTCGTCAGTTTTGATGGATACACCTCAGGCACTGGGTGGAGTGGATGATTCATTAAGCTGGAAACCTCGAAACTATGATGGAGATTTTAAAGGCCCTATGACGTTCAGAAATGCCCTTGAAGTCAGCCGAAATATTCCTACAGTTCGTTTGGTTCAAGATTTAGGTGTTAATAAAATTCTTTCATTTTCTAAACGCCTGCATATCAATTCGGAGATTCCAAAAGATATGAGTTTATCGCTTGGTTCATTCGGTATTAGTCTAGCTGAACTGACTAAAGCGTATGCCGTCTTCCCAAATGGAGGAAAAGCCGTCAGACTCCGTCACATTACTTCAATTAAAGATCGTTACGGAAAATCTTATGATCTTCCAGCAGCTGACAAGGCATGGGAGACTGGAACTGAGTTAGTGAAGTCCGAAGCTGTTGAGACCAACACTGCACCTGAAGCTATGACTCCATCAGCTCATCCTTTTCAGGATGGTCTTAATTCGACACAAGTCTATGATTCACGTCTGGCCTACATCATGATGAATCTTTTAAAGGGTGTAACAAATTACGGTACAGCTAAAGCGGCTTCTTCACTGACTGTAAATATTGGTGGAAAAACCGGCACAACCAATAACTATGTTGATGCTCTTTTCGTCGGCTTTTCTTCTAACTTAGTTGTAGGTGCCTGGGCCGGATTTGATGATAACCGCTCACTGGGTTATGGAGAAACAGGCGGTAAAACAGCTCTCCCGATGTGGATTGATTACATGGCCGCGGCGATCCCTAAATATGGCGCTCCTGAATTTCCATCTCCCGAAGGTATTTCTCATCTAATGGTTAATAAAGAAACAGGTAAACCTCTTCCCCCAGGTTCGACTGATGGTTTCCTTGAATCCTTTGTGATGGGACACGAACCAGGAACCACTCAAGCTACAACGGATCAGAATGGTCAGGCTTCTCCGGCCGGCTCTACAACCGATGATGGCGATTATTATATGAATCAGTAAGATTTCTATCAGGAATGCCGAAAGGACCTCTACGGAGGTCCTATGGCCCAAGTTTGGAACGATAATAAACCTTTTTACCTTCTCCTTGCAGTAATCCTCGCAATTCACTGTTCCCTGATGGTTGTTCATCTCCGTGATAAATTCGAAAAAACTGTTTTCAGCCCTCCTTTACAAGAAGCGATAAAAGTTAAAATTATCCGTGATGTTATGAAGGATCTGGCCTCTCAACCAAAAAGGCAGATTGTACAGTCAGAAGATTCAGAGTCGACAGTGAAACCTAAAAATCCCGCTTATCTTAGTGATAAAGACCGCAGCTTTGACCGCGAAACAATAGCCAAAAATGTTGATACGTTTAAGAAAATGGCCCAAGGTGATGCAGCCGTTACCAAAAAAGCCGAACAAAAAAAATCAGAAAATAAAAAGAAAGCTCTCAAAGATTTGAAACTTTCAGATATGGGTTTCGAAGCCGGTGATCCACTGCCTAAAGAAGTTACTCGTGCTCCTGCCAGTGAGTCACACACCGGAATTAAAAATGGTGATCCGATGTCTCAGGGCCTTTCAGCGACAAATGACTATGTAGAAGAAGTCGCCTTAGGGGACTTTACCCACATGAATACAGTTGAATTCAAGTTTTATGGTTTTTACCACCGTATCCGTCAGAAATTAGAACAGTTTTGGGGTAAGAGTATTCAGGAAAAAGCTGAAGCCATGTTCCGTGCTGGACGCCGCTTACCGGCCAGCGAGAATCTTATCACTTCTCTACAGGTTAAATTGAACGCCAAAGGCGAAATAGTGGGAGTGAAAATTCTAGGGGCTTCTGGAGTTAAAGAACTCGATGATGCTGCCATTGAATCATTTAATCACGCAGGACCATTTCCGAATCCACCAAAAGACTTATTGATTAATGACGTAGCGACAATTGAATGGGGATTTGTTGTAAATTCTTAGTGTGGGCTGCGAAGAAGATTTTTTAAACGATCAATACCTTCCATGACAACGTAATCAGACCAGATTGAGTCTAATTCACGAATAGCTTCAACAACTTGAAGAGCAGCTTGATCACGAGAAATTTTTTGATTCTCAGCATACTGAGAAATCGTTTTATTTAGAACTTCAATCACTGGAGAATTACAAACTTGGTTTAGTCTTTCTTCAAACGATTGATTGAGTTTTTTTTCTTTGCTTTTGATAATGGCCGTATTGAGCAGCTGAATAGATTCCATTAAAAAAATACCTCAAAATTCGAGTCGTGGGATCGGCAGTATCGTAAAACGATCGCCGTTCGTAAAGAATGATTTAAACTTCAAATAAAAATTTTAGGTTTGTTTTTTATTGACCGTGATAATTTCGAGTTCAGCTAAACAAAAAGTAAAAACTTGGAAGAAAGTGTCACGATTCTTACGGATCGTGACACTTTTTATGAGCTAGTGAGACGTGTTACAGAATTCTTGATACTGCGCTGGTGAGAGTAAATTTTTCAATTCATCAGTATTTTTCACCTTGACTTTAATTAACCACGCTCCGTAAGCGTCAGCATTAATTTTATCTGGCGAAGCTTCTACGTCAGTATTTTTTGCGATGACCTCACCTGTTACTGGTGAATAGAGATCACTTACAGATTTGATAGATTCAACAACACCGAATGTAGATCCGGACTTAATTTCTGATCCAACTTCTGGAACTTCAAGGAAAACGATGTCACCCAAAGAAGATTGAGCGAAGTCAGTAATTCCAATAGTGACGGTGTCACCAGAAAGTAACGTCCATTCATGTTCCTTGGTGTATTGCAAATTTGCTGGAATGTTTGTCGCCATTATTTATGTCCTCCGGTTACGAACGGTTTTTTAACTAATTGTGCTGGATATGGTTTTTGTCTTATATCGACTAAAAATACTTCATCTTTTGGAGCTTTATCAATTTGAATGCGCGCAAGTGCAATGCCTTTGCCTGTAACAACGGACATTGATCCACTTGTGACTGAGCCCACTACTTCAAGTGCAGAGTTCAAAACAGGGTAACCCTCACGTGGAATTCCCTTTTCCAATTCAAGTTTAACTAATTTATATTTGGCCGGCTTAGAAGCTAGAATTTCTTTTCCAATAAAGTTTGTTTTACTGCCTTTCACCGTCCATCCAAGACCTGCATCGTAAGGATTTACTTCGTCATTGAGTTCGTGACCGTACAAAGGAAAACAAACTTCTAAACGAAGAACATCACGAGAAGCAAGACCGCAAGGAACTACTTTCGCAGCGACCAGCTTTTTCCAAGCATTCTCAACCGTGGTATGGGATCCGAAAATCTCAAAACCATCTTCACCGGTATATCCCGTACGAGCGAGAATTACAGGCTGTCCGTCGAATGCTGTTTCAAAAACCGAGTAATAGTCTAAATCTGGAAGATCCTTGATTATCGTTTTTAATATTTCAAATGACTTAGGTCCTTGAAGAGCAATCAGTGAGTAATCGTTAGATTTGTTCACAAAAGTGCAATCAAACCCCTTATGCTTTGATTTCATCCAATTGAAATCTTTTTCAATGTTCGAAGCATTTACCACGATCATTACGCGACCTGGTGCAAGTTTATAAACAATCAAGTCATCAACAACTGTTCCGTTTTCGCGGCAAAGGGGAGAGTAAATCGCCTTACCATTAGAAGCATTTAAAATATCATTGGTAACAAGGTAGTCTGCAAACTTCTCGGCATCCTTACCATCTAGGAAAAACTCACCCATGTGGCCAACATCAAAGACACCAGCGCTGTTCCTTACAGCTAAAGCTTCATCTTTTACTGAGGAGTATTGAACCGGCATATCCCAACCAGCAAAAGGAACGATTTTAGCACCAAGTTTTACGTGCTCATTATAGAGATGTGTTCTTAAAAGCTGGGTCATAGTTATCCTTTAAGTTGCAGTTCAGTTGCTGTAATTAGATTTTCAATCAAGCTCACAACAGTCATGGGACCCACTCCACCTGGAACGGGAGTTATTGCCGATACTTTGCCTTTAACAGCTTCAAAATCAACATCACCCGTCAATTTTCCATTTAGAGTATTCATGCCCACATCAATCACTACGGTTTTACGATTAATGTTAAAGTGCTTTTCAGACAGAAAACGGGCCTTCCCGATGGCGCAAACAACTATATCTGCGTTACGAGTGAAATCTTCTAGTTTTTCAGTTTTTGAATGGGCCAGAGTAACAGTGGCATCCCGGTTAGTGAGCATCATCGACATAGGCTTACCAACAATCAAACTTCTGCCCACCACAACCACGTGTTTTCCTTCGATCGGAATTTGGTAGTGATTAAGAAGAGTGATAATCCCTTTTGGAGTACAAGGAAGAAGCAAAGACATGTTGATTGTCCCAGAATAGAGATTCTGAGTATTCAGGCCATGGAAGCCATCAATATCCTTGGAAGGGATCACCAGATTCGGAATATGAAGTTTTTTAAGTTCATCCGTCACTGGAAGCTGAATAATTATTCCGTTGATGGATTTATCATTATTCACACCATCGATATGTTTCAGAAATTCCGCCTGAGTAACTTCTTTTGGAAGCTGGTCCAATGAAAAATGGGCACCAATTTCTTCACACAATTTTCTTTTATTTTTGATGTAGCTGAGTGAAGCCAGATTATCTCCAACTAAAATAACTTTCATCGAGGGCACAATTCCACGTTCTTTAAGATCTTCGCATTTCTTAATGAGTTCTTTTTTAATCTTTTCTACAACAGGGGCTGCGGCAAGAATTTTTGTGTCCATAATATGCAAAGATTATAAGAGTTTCGATGCAAAAAGTCCTTTCTTATTTAGTTTGGTTTTAGTATCTCTCTAAGTATGAATGCCAAGTTTTATATCGGTCTCGGAATGCAAATTTTTGGTCTTACTGCTGTAGGTCTGTGCTTTATTTCTGGAATAAAGAATGGAGATTACGGGCGGTTAGAATTGGCGCAGCTTTGTCTAGGCTCCTTGGTCTTTTACGTCGGGAATTATCTGAAAGGGCGTTCAGCAAGCTAGACGCCTCCCTCTCCTTACAGGTACAATTTTATCATTCAAGGATATTGATTTGATTGTACTCGCCATTGATCCAGGTTCAGTTACAGCAGGATTCGCCCTTCTTCAAAAAGACGGACGCAGGATCAATTATATTGCTTCTGGTATTTTAAAATTCAATTCTGATGATGTGTTTCTGCACAGGGTAAAAGATATTTACGATCAAACACTTGCGCTGATGGAAAAATATCAGCCTGATGAAATTGCTCTAGAGTCATTGATTTTTGTGAAAAGTCCCCAGGCCTTGATCAAACTCGCACAATCTCGGGGCACCATGCTCGCTGCTCTTTCTCAACGCTACCATCAAAAAATTTACGAATATTCTCCCAATCTCGTTAAATCAACGGTTACGGGTCACGGCCACGCAGATAAAGAAAGTGTGCAAAAAACGTTGGGACAAATTCTGGGACTTACAGATTTCAAAACTCACGATGAAAGTGATGCTGTAGCCATCGCTCTTTGCCACTTACTGAACCATAATGTCCGAATGCTGGACATCCCTAAGAAGAAAAAGCCTTCAAAAAAAATGGGAACAGGATTGGCAGCAGCTCTCGCTCACAAAATTAAGGATAAGGCCCTATGATTGGATATCTTTCAGGAACAATTGTTTACTCAGATACCACTAAATCAATCATCCTTACTGCTCAAGGTGTAGGTTATGAGGTTCATACCTCAACACCTTTAATGCCAAACCGTGATACGGCGCTTTTTATCTCGCATATCATTCGTGAAACGACTCAGGATCTTTATGGTTTTGAATCTTCTGACGATAAAAATTTCTTCGAAATGCTTCTTGATGTGAACGGCATTGGCCCCAAGTCTGCCTTCTCTTTGATCTCTCATTTAGGTGTTAATCAAATTGTAAGTGCCATCACTTTTGATAATGTCGATGTTCTCAAATCAGCTCCAGGTGTCGGTAAAAAAAGTGCTGAACAGATGATTCTCTCTCTAAAAGAGAAAGTTTTGAAATTGGATCTTGGTTTATCGACTAAAGAAAAACCTGTTAAAACTGGCAGTAAAGTAAAAAATGATAATCTGATTGATGCTCATTTAGTGAAAGAGACTCTCGCCGCATGCCAAGGTCTTGGATTTAAAGATGCCGACATCCTCCCTATGATCCAAAAACATCTTTCTGAGGGGAAAGCTGGTCGTCCAGAAGATCTCGTAAAATTGATTTTAAAAGAGCTTAGATAATGACTGAAAGAATTGTAACTGGTGAAGTAACGAAAACAGATCGTGAGCAGGAAGCCCAGCTTCGTCCGCAGAATTTTTCTGAGTTCATAGGACAAAATAAGGTCGTAGAAAATATCGATCTGATGGTGAAGTCGGCCCTCGTACGCAAAGCAGCGATGGATCACGTGCTTCTATCTGGTCCTCCCGGACTTGGTAAAACATCTCTGGCGATGCTTATTTCCAAATCTTTGGGATCTGAACTTCATTTAGTTTCAGGTCCTGCGATTGAGAAAAAAGGCGATCTTGCTGCTGTTTTAACTAATTTAAAACCTCGCGATGTTCTTTTTATCGATGAAATTCACCGTATTCATATTGCTGTTGAAGAGATTCTTTATTCTGCGATGGAAGATTTTCGTCTCGATATTTTAATTGGTCAGGGTGCATCTGCTCGTACTATGCAAATTGATCTTGCTCCTTTCACTTTGATTGGTGCTACTACTCGCTCAGGCCTTCTTTCCAATCCTTTGCGTGATCGTTTTATGGCCCATCTCAATTTTGATTTTTATGAACCAGATCAACTTGCCGTTATTTTGATGAACAATGCCAAAAAAATGGGCATCACTTTGACCGAAGAATCGAAAATGCAAATTGCTAAACGCTCTCGTGGGACACCACGGATTGCGAATAGAATTCTTCGTCGTGTTCGCGATTTTGCTCTTGTAAATGGGAATGGAAAAGTCGACATGAAAGAAGTAAAGGCTGCTCTGAATTTGCTTGATATCGATGATCTCGGACTTGATTCGATGGATAGAAAAATTCTGACCGTTATGAAGAATTACTATCAGGGTGGACCGGTGGGAATCGATGCCCTTTCAGCTACTTTAGGCGAAGATAAACAGACCATCGAAGAAGTTTATGAACCCTATCTTTTGAAGCAGGGTCTTATCCTGCGGACTCCCCGAGGGAGAGTCTTGTCTGAAACTGCCCAAAATCATGTCTAAATTACTCTCACCTCATTTCCCACTCGCCTGACAGAAAAAGTCAGGATATATAATGCAGCACAATTTTCTGGAGTACAAACTCACAAAATTCGTTTATAATTTACCGGATTGCACGAATTTCTATAAGGTTAGGCATGATATATCAACGGACCCTTGCGAAAGATACTAAAGTAACAGGGATCGGTCTCCATTCCGGTAAGAAAGTAACTATGAAGCTGATTCCAGCTGATGCGGACTTTGGCATTCAGTTCATCCGAACCGATATTGCTCATTCTAAACCAATGAAGGCCAATGCGTTAACCGTTGGGACTACTGAAAACGCTACAACTCTTGGATCTGGTGTCGAGGCTATCCACACTGTTGAACATCTTCTCGGGACTCTCTACGGTCTTGGTATCAATAACGTTCTGATTGAAATCGACGGCCCTGAAGTTCCAATTATGGACGGATCAGGTGCTTCTTTTGTTTTCTTGTTGAAAGAGACTGGAATCAAGAACCTCAATAAATCAAAAAAATTCCTCGTGATTCTCGATACTGTGAGAGTTGAAAAAGACGGAAAATGGGCCCAGTTTGAGCCACATTCAAATCTTTCGATCGAATCAACTATCGTTTTCGCTCATCCAGTGATCAAAACTCAACGCTTTGGTTTTGAATTCTCTTGCGAAGCTTTCATTCAGGATATCGCTCGTGCCCGCACTTTCGGATTTGCCAAAGACGTAGATATGCTCAAGAGAAAAGGCCTGATTAAAGGCGGATCTCTCGATAATGCTATCGTGTTAGATGACTATAAAGTCATGAACAACGAAGGTCTTCGTTTTGAGAATGAATTCGTTCGCCATAAAATCCTTGATACGATCGGAGACGTAAGTCTTCTTGGTTACGAGATCGCTGGTAAAATAACGACTTATAAGTCTGGTCACAACCTGCACAATCTTTTGTGCCGTAAACTTCTGGAAACTCCATCAGCTTATGAAATTGTTTCTGCTTCAGCGCTCAAAGCTGAGGTGCGTGAGGCCCATAAACTCCCTCAATACATCACCGTAACTCACTAAGATTTTCCAAACCACCCTTTTGACGTTAGGATTACCTAACCACCATGGAGGGGAGTATGCGATTTTTAGCAATCTTTGTTCTATTTTCATTCAATGCATTTGCTGTCGACTGGTCTGAACTAGAAATAGCTCAGAACTATAAACTTAAACAAAATTTTGGACTCCCACAGACAGAAAGAAGCGGCTCTATTCAGGACTTCCTGATAGGTGATGATTTAGTTTTAAGCGATATCGTTCCGCTGGATATGATCAACGTGATTATCTATGAATTTGACTATAAAAAATGCCCGGGTCCAGCGATGAAAACAGATATGGAAATCATCCCTGTGCACGGGTCTTCACCTGTGGTAGAAATCGGCGCTCAACTCGAAAATTGCACGCTCTCGATTTACATCGAAACTAAAGACATAAGCTCCCAAA
>JBBARF010000107.1:2205-13029 GCA_040399925.1 Bacteriovoracaceae bacterium | reverse complement strand
TGTAGAGAAATTTTAAATCATAGGTATTAGGAAAAGCTCCATTAGCAGGAATGTTTACTGCTGGCTCTTGATACTCACCATCCCAATCAATTTCAGTCTTGCCGTAAAGAACATCGTTTTGCACATAAAGTGTTTCGCGCTTATATCCAAAAGGCACATGAGGGAAAGGAGTGAGAAAAAGAAGCTCATGAGGAAGCTTCGGATTTTTTATTCCTTTGAGAGAGTAATGGAGAGTCAGCTGATTTTTATCTTTTACTCGAGTAAGATAGTACTCAAGTTCGGGTGGAGTCGCGGCATCTATCGGAAGTGATGCAAAGGCGTTTTTAAGATCACTGTCGCTAAACTTTGAAACATTTCGGCTCGCCTTGAAGTCTTCGTTCCCCTTAAGTGAGAGATCCGCTTCTCCTGGGATACAAACATCCTTACAAATCAACACTTCCATGCGGATTTTAAAATCTCCGGGCACATTTTCAAAGAAAAAATGCTGACGATCAACATAACCAATCGTCAGGATATCTCCCTCTTCAAGGTGACGATCAGGTATCGGCCACTCAAAAGCTTTCGGGGTAAGTGGCTTTCCGTCTTTGGAAAATTTAAAGGCCGATGGAAGACCTGAATCTCCAGGGTTTTTCCAGTAAGTATGCCAGCCCTTATCGTGATCAATAGTCGCTACGATTTTATTATCAAAGCGTTGAAGCGAGTAGGTTGCATGCTCTTCGGAGCTGGCCGAAACATTTAAGGTAATTAAGAGAAGAATGAGTGCTTTCAGCATGGAGATCCTTTATGATCATCTCAGGAGTCAATTTATGGGTTATCCAGGTAGGATTATATGTCTCACTGAGGAATCAGTCGAGACTCTCTATCTTCTCGGCAGATCAGACCTGATTGTGGGTGTGAGTAAATTTGTTGAGCGACCGCCAGAGGCGAAGAGACACCCTGTCGTGAGTCAATTTATCCGCTCCGATATCGATGCCATCCTGGCCCAAAAACCCGATCTCATTCTAGGCTTCTCGGACCTGCAAAAAGATATCGCCCGTGAGCTCATTGGTCGTGGCCAGAACGTTTTGGTGACCAACCAGCGCTCGGTGATGGATATCCTAAATTATGTCGGACTCCTAGGCCGAATGATCGGTGAGGGGACCAAGGTCCGTGAACTGGTTGCCGAATTTCAGGACAAGGTTTACCTGATCCGTGCCGAGGGTAAAAAACTCAAGAAAAAACCTCGTGTCTACTTTGAGGAATGGGACCACCCGCGTTTGTCGGCCATTAAATGGGTGTCTGAATTGATCGAGATTTGTGGCGGAGAAAACATCTTTGCGGATAAGTCCGGGGCCATGGCCCAGGAGCGAGAAGTCAGTGATGCCGAAGTCATCGAGCGAAACCCTGATATTATTTTAGGCTGTTGGTGTGGAAAGAAAGTCAGTATCGAAAGTATTACGCAAAGAGCTGGTTATCAAAACTTAACTGCTGTGAAGAATAATCAAGTTTTTGAAGTGAATCCGGCGATTTTTTTACAGCCGGGTCCTGCTTTATTCGTCGATGGGTTAGATCAGCTTCTGAATATTTTAAAAAAATGGGACCTTGACTCTTAAAACTTGGGAATTATCTTTTAACTATGAAAAGAATGTACGTACTCCTCGGCTGTTTTATTCTGGTTGGTCTCTGGGCCGTTTCGTGTCTGGGACAAATGACTTTTGATGTTCAGACAACCCAGTCACCATCAAACGGTGCCCCTCAGGGATTTGATCGCCAGAAAAGAAGAATGGAACTTAGAGAAAAAATGCATCAGCGAATGATTGATAAGCTGGTTAATGGAAATGGTCCGGATCAGGATCTCTTCGGAGATATGGAAAAAGAAATGGCCGAAGCGATGAAAGAGGCGACTGCGGGTGATTATTTTCCCTCTACGATTAATCCAAATTTCGGCATGGAGTGGGAGGAGTCAAAAACCGGAAGATCTCTTTTTATCACTCCTCAAAGTAAGGATCAAAAATTAGAGATTGATACTAAACCTAACATCGTGACCATTAAGGGCGAGTCGGAACAAAAAACTCCGAATGGTGTGAGCAGATCTACTTTCCAAAATAGTTTTTCAGTACCTGAGGATGTAGACGGAACAAAAGTGAAGATGAGTCAGAAAGAGGGGAAAATCGTGATGGAGTTTCCGTATAAAGTTTTTAAAACGATCACGACTCCAAAGAAAGAAGAAACTCGTAAGCCTCTTCCTCCTTCAGAAAACGATGTACCTATTTAGCGGCTTGAATATTTCGAACCATATTCATGACCTGTGTTTTTAAATTTCCCAGCATCGTTTTCTCAACGCCCCCGAAGAGGAAGTAGTTTCTGGCCTTATCAATATCAATCCCTGCAATCACTCCGGCCACGACCATAGTTTCATTGGGAGAAATCTCTTTAAGATAAACAATCGAATAGTTGCGGTACATCAGCATCGAGAATTTATTCATGTCCAAAACTAAAAAGCGTTCACGAGTGCCACGCATACCTGTGGCTTCACTACGAAGATAATTAGCGGCGGCTCCCAGAGAACTTGCCGGTACTTCACGAAATTTAAAATCGAAAGAAACTTTAAAGGGAAGACCGTAGGCCTTAACTTTATTTGTCACTAGCCACATGTCACCAGGGATTCCACGAATACCGACTGAGTCCAGCATCCCTGAAATATAATCAGCATTATTCATCTGAGCGTAACTAAGTTGATCAAAAGTTTTTTTACTAACGAAAGCAACTTTTGCGGCCACGAGCTGAATGTTGTCCGGATGAAGTTTATTTACTCCAACAATATCCATCGCGAATAATTCTTTGTTTCTGAATTCTGCAGGCCCAAGCCACTCATGAGCATACTGAATTTTTCTGCCTTGAATTGTGCCAGGACTAACAGTGTAGTCAACGTGAGACTCCATCACCTGCGCAGAGACGAGTGGATTGAGTGTGAGTAATAGCAGCGCGAACGACAGCAGTTTAGTCATGTGAGGACACCTTATTAGGATGTTGAGTCTGTAGGGTCAATTTACTGCGAGAAAAGGAAAACTTCATTAGATAGAAGGTGGGCAGGAAAGAATTACAGAGATGGTAAGTTATTAAAATTAAAGGGCATTAATTGCGGCAAGTTTTTCCTCAGCTTTTAGCCGATAAAACCGATGAGTGGGAAGAGTGGACTACATCCCATCATGGAGGCCTTATGGCAAAAACCCTGGCACTTTTTTTTGTTCTTGGACTAATGGTAAGCTGCGCTTCTCATCATCACGATAGATCGATTTCTTCGGTTGATAAAGCTGAAGCTGAAGCAGGTTTTCGCCAGCAGGAAAATAGAGGCGGGTCCTATCAACGATAATCCCTAGGGCTTTTTTTGCCAGTCAGGGATGTCTGCGACTTCTTCGAGCACTCTTTTAAATGAATCTAAGCGTGAGAGAATCAACTGATTCTCTCGTTCGCTTTTATCCAGCGTATTGAACCAACACCCTTTCGAATTTTCTTCATGCTGACATGTACTCATAAATTTACACTTCGTCGCAAATTCCTGAACGTCTGAAAAACTCTGAAGTAGTTCTTCCTGAGTTAGATCACTGAGTGACATTGAACGCACTCCCGGTGAATCAATGAGAATGAAATGTTCGGCATCAATGAGTTCTGCCCATGTTGTGGTATGAGCACCTTTGCTTGATTTCTTAGCGAGGTCTGCACTGAGAAGTTGGACCTTGCCATTACTGAGGGCCGTGATAAGTTTACTTTTACCAACGCCTGAGTGGCCTAAAAGAATGGCCGTTCTGGCTTCAAGCTTTTCATTTAATTCTTTAAAGCCCTGCTCAAGATAGACGGGTTTGTAGTCCGGATTTACAGACGAGATTTCAAAACATTCAACATTTAAAAATTTCAAACGATCAGCTTCAAACTTTAAATCAAAATCTTCCGGATCATGAAGATCCATTTTATTAAAAATCACGAAGGCGGGAATATCCCAGTACCCTGAACGAACGAGATAGCGATCAACCAGCCCTCTTTTATATTCTGGCTTTCCGGCACTCACCACCACCATCATGACATCGACGTTACTTGCGATAACTTTCTTTTTTTGTTCGCGCGGTAGATTGCGGAAGATCGAATTTGAACGTGGATGAACTTTTTCAATAACCCATTCCTGACCTTCTTTCGGAGGAGGAATTAATTCCACCCAGTCGCCCACAACCATGTGGTCTTCTTTGAGAAGTGCTGCCAAGGCCGTCGCCGAAACTAGTTCTTTGGTATCTGAACGCTGGCAGTCAAAACTACGTTTGGAGGATCGAAATATGCGGGACTTGATGGTCATATGGGGAGAAGTTAGCACAAAACCCCCAATCCTACGATTGACAAGATTGAGAGGGGTCGTTAAAGTTACGGCGAAATCAGATGAATCATTAAACTCCTTGGAATCAATGGATTTTTTTGATATTCAGACGACATCAGCGCACCGGTAGCTCAGTTGGATAGAGCAACCGATTTCTAATCGGTAGGTCACAGGTTCGACTCCTGTCCAGTGCGCCATTTAAAAAACTAGACGAACAATTTCATTCCATTATCTGCGCGCACATAGCGGATCTTTGTACTTTGGATTCATAAATTCGTTCTTTGTTGGATAGATTTGTCGAGAGAACTCCGAGTTGATCTCTTGCTTCTTTAAAAATTGAAGTGAATCTTCCTTCACCGTAAAAATAATTCCAGATGATGCACATGGGGCCTTTCCGCCATTCCAGTTTGCAATTCCAACTTCCGGAAATCCATCATCATTTAAATCTTCAAGAAATTTGTCTTTAACAACAGGGATAAAATTTGCGTGATGCCAAAGCTCATTATGGGCATCGATAAAACTTTTATCCCATAAAACCTTATTCTTTTTCCTCATGAAAATTCTAATTTTCATCTCATCTTCAGAAGAAAAATAGGAGATAAGAATTTCCCTCCCGTCAGGAAGTTTTAAGAGTGTCTTTTTAGCAAGGGCCTCAACATAGGGATCAGGGTCTGTTGCCCAGGCGCTCAACGAGAGAAGCATTATATAAATTAAGAATTTTATGTGCATAGGCTTCGCCTCCATTGTGCCAGTCATAATATCCTCTCAGCATATTGAAGAGATTTTTTGGGAACTTTTTTCTTGGATTCATATACTTATAGTTTAACCAGCGAATACCAGCAGCAATATTGATTACAGGATCAGTCAGATCGACCATATCAAGATCAAGGAAACTATCTCTAAGTGCATGCTTGGATTCTTTAGATTTTCCATTGAGATCTTCCCTGGTTTTGTTCGTGATTTGCATTAAGCCGGTGGCCGAGCTTCCAGGTAATTTCGTTCTGATAGATGGTCTGAAGCGAGACTCAATTGCGATGATGACTTTTATCAAGAAAGGATCGAGATCATCCGGAAATTTCAATCCTTGCTCTTTCCAAAAGTCGAGCCAGAACTGGATGACAGAATCAAGTTCTGGAAATTCTCCGTAACCTTTGACCTTGCCAAGATTAGGATATTCTTGATCTCCGAGCCAGTAAAGGTAGAGCAGATTTTCGGGGAGGAGGACAATTTTCTTTCCACGATTCTTACGGATATGGGCTTTAACAAAATACTTAATGCCATTTTTTGAAATACGGGCTTGCCGGGCCACAACATGTGATCCCGGCGGGGCCATTTTAATAGTAGGTGGTCTTGCGATTAATGACATCCTATTCACCTTCGTAAGTAATCAAATGAGAGGGGAAGCGATCTATATTAGATTGTTTGTTGTCATCTATATCTAGAAGAGTCACTTCTACATCATGGCTTTGCATAAAAGAAATTTTATAGAAAACGCGGTAACGTCCATCTCTGATCGGGAATGATTTTTCCCCCTTTGTATCCATTGGATTCGAGGATTGATACATGCCTTCCAGGGTATCAATTAGTCGATCAATTGCTTTGGCAAAGTGATCCACTGAACGCAAAGCAAGTCCTTCACTTTTTTCAATGCTATAAACGGAGTCGTAAAGATGCTGCTCAATCTCTAGGCGGATAGCTTCAAATTGGGAGGATTTTCTAAAATGAATCGCCATTATTTCTTTTTTTTGAATCTCTCAGTGCGGTCTTCGCCACGTTTGTAGGGGGTCGTTTTACCATCAATGATTTCACTCATCCCTAATAATCGTCTTTGCAAGGATTGAATTTCATTTCTGAAGTCATCGTAGGTTTTTTCAGACATAAGTATAAAACTTTCACCATCACGACGATTAATCCGAACTGGCTCGTTTATGGCTGCTTCCATGTAGTCCTTAAGTTCGGCCCTAAATTTTTTAGCGTTTGCACTTTCCATAAGGCACCTCCTTGCTCCCTTGAAGCGTACTCTTGGGGGTACCCTTAGTCAACCTTGGCTTGAACTAAGTGTAAACCTTTCTTCATTGGTGAGATTGGCATGTCTGAAGTTGTTTTTAACCATCCTTGCCAGCAGTTCGTGGATAGCCGTCTTAGACCGCCCAAAGTATTGGGCCAATTCTCGTTCTGTTTTGCCCTGAATAAAGCGAAGAAGTGCCAGCTCCCTCAGATTCACCCTTGGCGCAACCCACTCAACCTGATAATTTCTTAGGTATACTAGCGGTTCGTCCACGATAGAACGACGGGCGCCATTTTATCTGTCCAGTCGCTCGGTCCACTCCATTCAGTATTATCAGTTTCTACATAGAGGGTCTTTGTACTTTGAGTTCTTAAATTCTTGCTTCATTGGATAGACATGTCGAGAGAACTCAGTGTTGATCTGTTGCTTCTTTAAGAATTGTAGTGAATCTTCTTTTACTGTGAAAATGATGGCCGATGAAGCACAAGGGGCTTTTCCGCCATTCCAGTTAGAAATAGCAATTTCAGTTGATCCATCATCGTTTAAATCTTCAAGGAATTGATCTTTAACGACAGGAATGAAATTAGCTTTGTACCAGAGTTCATCATATTCATTAACGAAAGTTTTATCCCAAAGAATCTTGCCGCTTCTTCGCATGAAAATGCGAATTTTGCTAAGCGTTTCTTCGCTGTGTGAATGATAGGAAATTAATACTTCATTTCCATTAGAAAGTTTTAAGAATCTCTTCTCTTGTAGAGCTTCGACATAGGGATCAGGGTCTGCTGCTAAGACGCTCAACGAGAGAAGCATTGTAAAGATTAAGAACTTTGTGAGCATAGGCTTCTCCATCATCATTCCAAGCATAGTAACCTTTAAGCATATTAAAGAGATTCTTTTTTGCGCCAGTTTTTGGTTTTGTAAATTTGTGACTCAACCAACGAATGCCTGCAGCAATATTAATGACTGGATCAGTAAGATCGGCCATATCAAGATCAAGGAAGCTATCTCTTAGTGCATGCTTAGATTCTTTAGATTTTCCATTCAAATCTTCTCTGGTTGTATTTGTGACTTGCATGAGTCCAGTAGCAGAGCTGCCAGAAATTTTAGTTCTTACAGCAGGTATAAATCTGGACTCTACGGCAATAATTGTTTTGATTAAGAAAGGATCAAGGTCATCTGGAAATTTAAGTCCTTCATCTTTCCAAAAATTGAGCCAAGATTGAATAACGGAATCGAGTTCTGGAAATTCTCCATATCCTTTAACTTTTCCAAGAGCTGGATATTCTCGATCCCCATGCCAATAGAGGTAAAGTAGATTTTCCGGAAGAAGAACAATCTTTTTGCCTCTATTCTTACGTCTATGGGCCTTCACAAAATACTTGACCCCGTTTTGGGAAATACGGGCCTGCCTTTTCACAACATGTGAACCAGGAGGAGCCATTTTTAAAGTTGGTGGCCGCTTAACGATACTCATTTCTATGCAGCTTTCTTAAGTCTTTCTAAGCCATCGAGGATGAAGACTCTTATTAAGACTTGATAGGGGATACCTTGCTTCTCAGCGACAGTTTTGAGTTCCTGGATGGTGACTTCATCCAAAGCGACACTCGTAGGCTTTTTACGAGAATCCTTATACCGTTTCATGGCTGCAAGAATTTTCTTCGAATCCAGTTCGTTATCGTTGTCATAATCCTTATGTGATTTTACGTAAGATTTCTTCATAAGACTGCTTCTCCTTTTTATGAGCTGGACGAGCACTAATAACTCGGACTCTTCCTTCTCTTAGAGTGAATGCTACTTGTAATAGTTTGCCATTGATTGTTGGGCCAACTAGACCGAGACGTTGCTCAGTGACTGGGGGACTAATTTGAAGCCCAAGAGGCAGAGCCATGCCGGATCTAAAAACTGCTTCAACCTCTTCAATCGAAATCCCATGTTTCTTTGAATTTTTAGTATGATTACCTGAGTCCCATTCAAATTCAAAATGGGAGGTTTCAAGTATCCAGAATAGTAACCATTCAATGAAAATCCATTGAACACTATGTTAGCACTATTGAGACAGTGTTGCAATAGTGCTAATGAAAATGATGGATTCTAACTATTTGAATCGATAATGCGTTTTACGATCATAGGATGCCATTTCGTTCTTCCAGACTTTGCTAGCACTTTCAATGCTGTCATTTAGGCTGCTATTTTCTTGAAGCTATGGCCATTGGCCCGATAAGAAAGGATTCTCTGTATGACTTGTTGCTCACCGGCATGAGAGGTTACTCCAGAGGGGGTCTTTTGATACCCAAATTGAAAATGAGAGTTGCGATTTCCTCACGGCTTCGTTCAAATAGCTATAGATGACTTATCTCATGACTCAAAATTTGTGATTTTTTATTTGAGTTAAAGAACTCATCATAAAGAGTAATAGCATTAAGATTTTTGACGGCTGCGCCTGGATTCTTTTCATATATGGATTTTATCCCGCGTAGGAAAGTTATACCTGGAAGATTTCGAAAAATAGCAGGTTGTTCACTGAGATATTTAAGGACAGTTTCCTTTTCTAGCTGAGTCCAATTTCTAAACTGTTCCGTTTTATTGGGCCAGTCCTTAATTCCACTATCCGTGAATTTCTCTTGCCAACTTTCGGCTTTAGGGAATTTGTTTTTACAAAAATCCTTTTTCTTGGCATTGGTTACTTTAGTTCCATCTTTCCTCTCGTAAGCTTGAACTTCATGGGTCTGAACAATGAATTCCCATTTTGAGCAAGGAGGAGTTGATCCAAAAACATTCATAGAAAAAAGAAAGGTGATGCAGAAGAAGGATTTAATCTTCATAAACCTCTCTACGGTGCCCAACTTTAATGACAACGACGAGAACTTTATCGTTATGTATCTGATAGATTATTCGATAATCGTCGACACGGAGCTTAAAGAGACCAGATAAACTTCTTTTTAGGGAATGACCAAATTTCAAAGGATCAACCATTAACTTTTCTTCAATGGCCTTCTTGATTACTTTTTTATCTGTGCCATCAAGGGAAGTGATGTCTTCCATGGCTGATTTGACATAACTAACAGTCCATTTGGATTGAGAACCCTTTGTCATTTCTTCTTAGACCAGACTGTTTCATGAGAAAACTTTTTTTCATGCAAACGGCCTTCAGCAATCTTTGCATAATAAAGATCTTCATTTATTTCCAATGCCTCTTTGGCCAAGTCTAAAATCACGCTTGATATGGAAGACTCATTACGAAGATTCTTCAAGGCTTCGAAATCTTGATACAGGTCATCTTCAATAGTTAGATTGACACGTTTTTTGGCTGTAGGCATAAGAACTGCTCCCCTTGGTGTTACTTGAGTGTACCACCAAATATGATAATTCAATTTCGAAGTAAAAGCTGTATGTTACATCGTTTTATGACTTTTCTTCAAGGCAGGAAGTTGCGAAATCCACCACTCGGGTGCGCCATATTTTTTTTAAGTAAACAATATCAAAAACCTTTTCGTTAATTAAGAATCTTGCACATTCGCTGCACATGTCTTGTCCATTTTTTCCAAACCAACTTATGAAAAATAAAACACTATTTCCGTTTTTCACTTCTAGACCTCACCTTGAGTGAATATAAATTTACACAATCTATGTTGCACAAAGCATAGCTTAAGAACTTAAACCGTCTCGTAAAATTCAGCCGACTCTGAGGAAAAGGCGGGGATTTCTGCTTTTTGAGTTATACTGATGTAGGGTTAATTCAGGCTGTCCTTTGATTTCAGTTTTGGAACTTTTGCGCTTCGACGACCTTGGGATTCATAACCTTAAACCAGATAGGCGGCAAGAGAGCTAACATTATCATTCCCGGATACCCTGTAGGTAGCTGTGGCGCCAATTCTTGATGCTTAAGTACTGTATAGGGTAAGTGAGCCGTTGCGTGATGATCTGAGTGCCTTTGCAGATTGAATAAAATTAAATTCGAAAATTTATGTGATGAATTCCAAGAATGGATAGGGAGAACTTTCTCATACCTCCCATGACTTAACTTCTTTCGACTAAGACCGTAATGCTCAACATAGTTGACCAACTCAAGGAGGACAATTGCCACTATCGATTGGATAACAAAAAAGGCGCCCGCTCTTAAATCAAAAAAGAATGCAGAAGAAACAAAAATTAAAGAAAAAGCGACACCCTTAATAACACCGGTTTTATCAAGTTGAAGCGCATGTAAGAAGGTTCCTGTTATTGTTCTTAGAAGAAACGGATAAACGGACTCATCCCTTCGAGAGCTGGCAGGGTCCTCTTTCGTTGCTACCTGTAAATGGTGACCTCTTACATGTTCGATGGAAAAATGCTGATAGCAAACACTCGCAAGGATTAGATCTGCCACGAATCGCGGAAGCTTTTCTTTCTTATGGCATAGTTCATGTGCCACGGTGATTCCAAGTCCACCCGTATAAAGTCCCACAGCTATTGCGCCAATCACGAGATCATCCCA
>JBBARF010000107.1:0-2195 GCA_040399925.1 Bacteriovoracaceae bacterium | reverse complement strand
TGCAAGATTTGTGGATTTCGATAATGAATAAGAAAGGATCGCAAAATGAGTTATTACATAAAAATATACTGCGGGCCCCCAAAAGGCTGATGACTTCCAACTCATTTCCTGATCAGGCCTTGGATTAGATTTGTCTTCTCCTATTATGAGATCAAATAATGGAATTCCTATAAAGACAAAAATGATAGGTAATAAGTTGAAGGGATATGTGGAATTAATCCCAATAAATAAAATTATAGAAAAAAGATTAAAAGTAAAAAAATAAATAGGACTCACTATACTTCCTCTTCTATCATTTAGAGATATCTACATTGTATGATCAAGAACTCATTTTAACTACTCTGTTTCACAAGAATTGACCGTATTTGCCGACCAAAGTAATTATGGCCATACGTTTATTTCTAAAGAATTAATGAATGGGAAGACTGGAAAGCGAACTCTTTCAATTCAACAAATGGCTGAACTGGAGGCTCATGGTGGTTAAGTCAGACCTTTAATTGGACTGTCAAACACTAGTAGACACTCACTTCACAAAGACAAAAAATATCGTTTTCTAGATCCAGGCAATGCCTGGACTTTCTTTTCCCCTACCTCTCTTCCCAAAAGTCCGGTAGCAAATTGGAAGCATATTCACGAAGTTTCCTGACATTTCAAGAAATGTGAGTGTAAAAATGGCATAGATTGGAGTGTTTTTTTAAATAAGACCGTCTCGTAAATTTCAGCTGATTCCGAGAAAAAGTCGTGAAGATTTCCTTTAAAAATGAGACCGAAAGGTCATCCAAACACACACAGCGAATCTTTGTACTTAGCATCCTTCCCGTGATATTTTAAGTATCATCAGGGTTATTGTTTTTTTTAGTAATTTATCCAACTTTAGATTTAGATTCAACTAATAAGCGGAGCTCAAGAGCATCAAGAATTTTAAAGAATGTGTCCAGACGAGGATTGCCTCCCTCCGAAAGAACACGGTAAAGATTCTCTCGGTTCAAGTCAGCTGATTCTGCAAAGTTTTTAAAACCTCTGGCCTCTGCTACAGTTCTAATCGCTGATAAGATTGCCGATGGCATATCACCATTGTCTTCAAAGTTAGCTTTGATATATTCAATCTGAGCTTCTTCATCGCCACGAAGCGACTCAACCAGTTCTTCATGATAAGAAACTGCGGCTTTATTGATTTTACTCATTTTGAGTCCTTCTCAAATAATCGCTCCAATAGTTGTGAGCGGTTTTGATATCCTTTTCTTGAGTAGATTTATCTCCACCCATTAAAAGTACAACTAATTTGTCACCATCGAGTCCGTAGTAAATACGGTAGCCACTTCCAAAAACTAACCGTAGCTCCATCACTCCGTTACCAACTGGTTTTGCATCCCCAAAGTTCCCAAGCTCAATTCTGCCGAGTCTGGCATTGATCCTCGCAATCGTAACCTTATCTCGAAGTGAATCTAGCCATTGCTTAAAAGGGCGCTTTCCGTCTTCAGTTTCATAAAGAGCTATGGTCTTCACATTAAGGTCCGTTTTTAAGTGTAGCACATTAGCTACATAAGGGTCAATATCTCGTATAAGGCTTTGATTTGATTGTGGAAGGAAGTATTGTTCTTTGGCCATCTTGAAGATGCGGTATCCCTAATAAGTTTTATTTGTGAAATCTGATTTGTTCTCTTTCATTTTTTGTGACATTGGCATGTCTAAAGTTATTTTTAAGTATTCTGGTCAATAATTCATGGATTGCAGTCTTAGACCGACCGAAGAATTTGGCCAATTCTCGTTCCGTTTTACCCTTAATAAAGCGAAGAGCGTGGTTTTTTTGGTCTGTAAGCGTAATTGCGTGAGTAAGGTGAAGAATTCGAGGATGAGTTATTCTTGGTTCGAAAGTTATCCACGAGGGTGCGCCATTCAAAATCCTGGTCGTTTGAGTTCTAAAAATATCCTATCAATAAGTAGGCCCAAATCCTTTTTGAGCATCTGAAATAAAGCACTCTCGATTAAAGTTCGTTGATTGTGGATGTCTAAACCACTCTTCTAAAGCTTGATTAATTATTACGGTGAAATTCAAGGCTGGATTGGTTGAAATAACCTCTTCAATCTTTTTTACTAAATCGCGATTTAGATAGATTGTTTCTTCTGAAAAATTTAGTTCCATAAATTGTTCGCCTTTAAGTAACCCTTCGTTCAAAAGATGTAATTTTTTTCTT
>JBBARF010000106.1:0-13145 GCA_040399925.1 Bacteriovoracaceae bacterium | reverse complement strand
CCAGCCGTATTATGAAAGTTATCCTTATTCTTCAAAAGTTAAGACAAAGGGATACACTAGTCCTTTTGATTTAACCGCGACGGCCTTGAGAAGAGAGCCCCACGATAAACAGGACAGATACTACGTAGGAGCGACTTTTAACCTACGCTACTTGTCGAATACCTACAACCTAGCAAGCGGTCGCCAGAGCGAAGAAACGGGCCTAAAAATCGGTGTTGGGCCCTACTTGTCGTATGATGCCTTCAAAGGTGAACAGAATCGTATTAACATGTTTTTCAGTTTGAGTTTGTACTTTTTTAATCAGCTATTCATTTCTCAGAAAGATAAAACCGCTAATCTCAAAGATGATCGGGTCTACTCTACCTACACGGTTGTCCCTCGCATTGGTGTTCAGTATCATCGTAAAGCCGTTCTAGAAGATATTGATTTCGTTATCGGAACCTCGATGGAAGTTGAACCTCCAGCAACTTACCGGGCGAATTCTGCCCCTACTGAAAGAAGCTGGTGGCGCGGCGGGGCACCTGATAAATTTAATACAAGAGCTACATTCACGCTGGCAGGATTTATCGGATTTCAATCCGCCTACTAGACTCAAGTATTTGTAAAAAAAATATTCAGTTATTTTTATAAAGTGCCTAAAGTTTAAACACCACCAGACGATGAGTAGTACATGCAAGCTTACAGGACGTGAGCTTCACGAATGAAAACTACCATGGAGGGTAACAATGACAACTTCAAACAACACAAATTCAAAAACAAAAAACCAAGTAAAAGATGTTCTTTTCCAAAAGATTGGGAATACATGGTTTATCTTCTCAGAAGTTAACAATGAAGCTGTTTATTCAGTTATGCCTAACGGAATGGATCCTAAAGCAACGAAGCTAGAACTCTTCTCTATCATCGAAGATCACATGACTAAAGTTGCCTCTCACAAACGTCGCTCGCCTGAAGCGAATGTTGCTTAGTTATGGCAGCTCCCAAATTTAAAACTTCTGAATTAGAGAAGCTTTTTTCAGAGGGAAAAAATCAAAATCTCCATGATAAAAATTTTATTGAGACGCTTAGAGAGCGTCTCAATAAAAAATTTCTGAGCGACGAACAATCAGTCAAGAAAGCAGCTCTCATTCTCTCGAGCTGGATTAATCAAAAACCAAAAAAGTAACTTTAAATACCTGTCTTCTCAGTCAGGTATTCTTGTTGAATCAATACCTTATAATTTTTCTTTTCATGCGGAAAATAATTCCTCATGTTCCTCAAAAAACAAACCGAAATGCTAGGTCAACAACGACTCTTTCATAGTGAAGGGGTCAACAAAACAAAGAGCATGGTTGCTCGATGACTGGACCTGAACACCCAGTCGACTAACGGGAGGTTGGATGAAGTATTTTAACGGAGGATAGTCACATGGGTTTAAGAATTAACACGAACGTAGCTTCGCTACAGGCTCAAACGTCTTTGAACAAAGTTGGAAAAGAATCGCAAGACAGCTTTTCAAAACTAAGTTCAGGGTCTCGTATCACTAAGGCCGCGGATGATGCTGCTGGATTGGCGATCTCAGAAAAAATGAAAGCTGAGATTCGTTCAACTCAACAAGCAAACAGAAACGCCAACGACGGTATCTCGATGGTACAAGTCGCAGAAGGTGGATTGAATGAGGCATCAAACATTCTTACACGTCTCCGCGAGCTTTCTATCCAGTCAGCGTCGGACACAGTTGGTGATGTAGAGCGCGGTATGGCCAACATGGAATACCAACAGTTGAAATCAGAAATGGATCGTATTTCAAAAGTTACAGAGTACAACGGTACAAAACTTTTGGATGGTAATGGAGAGAAAAAAGATTTCCAGATCGGTACGAAAAATGATGACTTCAATGACAGAATTACTTTTGAACCTGCTAATTTAGATTCTGGATTAGGTTCAATGGGGATTGAAGGAATTGAAGTTTCTTCGAAGGAAGGAGCTCAAGACAGCTTATCAGCGATTGATAGCGCGATTGAAAAAGTATCGGGTCAACGTGCAGTTTTAGGTGCGATTCAGAACCGTCTGACTTCGACATCGAACAACTTGCAAGTGAACGCTGAAAATATGAGTGCAGCTAACAGCCGAATCCGCGATGTAGACTACGCGGAAGAAACTGCTAAGCAAGCTCGTAACCAAATTCTCACTGCTGCTGGTACTTCGGTACTTTCACAGGCTAACGTGAGTGGTCAAAGTGCTCTTAAGCTTATCGGCTAAGCTAAGACACTAGAATCAAATGAAGCTCAGGGCCCCCCAGAAATGGGGGGCCTTTTTTATTTACTGCAGAGTGTTTTTTTGCTACTTCCTACCCTCTTATGACAACAGAAAGAACCAACAAAAAAACTATCGATGATAATTTCGCGTACCGTGCGGAGTTTAAGTACACCCACGACAATCCTTACCACGATAAATTGGGAGTTTTTGATCACTTCGTTTTGCGTGATGAAGCAGCAGAAACCAATGTCGGCAAATGGAACGAGCATATTTTCAAAAACAATCTTCCACTGGAAGTTGAAATTGGAACTGGCTACGGCGAGTTCATGTTGGAGTACTGTCAGAAAAATCCGAACAAAAACTTTATTGGTCTGGATCACCGTTTTAAGCGTAGCTATTCGCTCGCTCAAAAGCTGGATAAATTAGAACATAAAAATTTCCGTTACCTTCGCGCTCGCGGAGAAAGAATGGAATTCATGTTTCAAGAAAACGAAGTGGAATCAGTCTTCTATTTCTTCCCTGATCCATGGCCAAAAAATCGTCACAATAAAAAACGCCTTTTTCAAAAACCATTCCTGAATGCCTGTCACAAAATCCTCAAAGACGGAGGGATTCTTTACGTTAAGACAGATCATGACGGCTATTATCAGTGGATGCTGGATCATCTAAAAGACGAGACACGTTTTGAAGTTCTGCTGCAATCCAAAGATCTCAGAAATGAATTTCCGGAACATTTCTTGTCGCAATTTACAACGAAGTTTGAGAGAATTTTTCTCAAGCAGGGAACATTAATTAAATCTATCGTGCTCAGAAATATCAAAGGTAAGAATGGCCCTTGATCAATTAAAAGATCGAATTAGAGAAACTCCTATATCGACCATCATTGGTCATTACATACCTCTGAATAAAAAAGGCTCGGCTTTAGTCGGCCTGTGCCCTTTCCATCCCGATTCTAAACCTTCCATGAATGTCAATGATGCTCGTGGCATGTTCAAGTGTTTTGCTTGTGGTGCCGGTGGAGACGCTATTACTTTCGTGAAAGACTTTACCAAAGTTGATTTCGTTGAAGCTCTCCGGGATATCGCCGGAAAGATTGGTCTACCCTTCGAAGAATTTCAAAAAGAAAAAAAACGCAATCCCAAACTCGACATGGCCTATCGAGTGCTCAATGCCTCGGTTAAACTTTACAAAAAAGTTGCAGGCCAAAATCCGGTTCCCTATATCGATTTCGTCGAAAAAAGAAAACTGACCAAAGAATCCATTGAAATTTTTCAAATTGGTTATGCTCCTGGAAACAATTCGCTCTACAATTACCTTCAGACAATTCCTGGCAACGATCGTGATCTTGCTCTGGATATCGCTCAGGAAATTGGTATTTGTCGTTACAATAAAGACCGCGATTCGCATTATGATTTCTACCGCGACCGCGTGATGTTTCCGATTCATGATCACTCCGGACAAATTCGTGGATACTCTTCACGGGCGGTACTTCCTGATCAAAATCCAAAGTATTTAAATTCTGGTGAATCCTTTGCGTTTGATAAAGGCTCGATCCTTTTTGGTTTTTGGTTTGGAAAAAATACCATCCGCCAAAAAGATGAAGTCATCATCGTTGAGGGAAATATGGATGTGATCATGATGCACCAGTTTGGTTTTACCAACTGTGTGGGTGTGATGGGAATCGGGATGTCGGATTATTCTGTGCGCTTACTATCGAATATGACGAAGAATGTTTTTCTGGGAATGGATAACGATCTGGCCGGAAAAAAAGCAGCGGCCAAGATTAACATAGACTTCCTTGCTCAAGGTGTTTTGCCAAAATTATTGGACTATAGTCCGGCCAAGGACCCCGATGAATTCCTCGTTACTGAGGGCAGAATTGCTCTTATGGAGCGGATGGAGAAGGCCCCCGTGCTCCTCGATGTCCTGATTTCTGAGCTTATTCCTGAAAAAATTCCTGAGAATTTGGATATCAAGCTTAATACCCTGCAAAAGGTGTTTGAGCTCCTCTCTCCCTTGAAAGAGCATCTCGCCGCTTCTGAGAGAGTGGTCAACGCGGCCAAGTCTTTGGGTCTTAAGTCGGATTCCGCCACTATTCTTGAAGACTACAAAAAGTACTTAAGTCGTCAGAAAGAAAAGGCTCCGCTCTATATTGAGAAGCCTAAAGTGAAGGAAATGGAAGAAACCATTGAGGAGCAAGAGGAAGAGGCCCGAATATTGCAGGACCAAAAGCAGGCCAACGTGGTGGTGCCACTTGGGAAAAGCGAGAAGGTCTTTTTAAGAGAAATCCTCTGCCATCCCGAGTTCTTGACGCATTTACACCTGGATGAATTTGTGGACAGTATTGGGCATGATGAGGTAAAAAAACTAATTCACTGGCTCGTTAAAATTTATTTGGAAATCGATGATGCGGAGTACGTAAGCATCGTCCAAGATGAATTACAGTACGGAAGTTATAGTAAAGAAATTCGGGATGTTGGAACAGACGCCCTTTTTCATTACGGCAACAAGTACAACGATAAAGTTATCCAGCGTACGTTGAAAGACTACAAGCTGATGTTGAAAGCGGAACAATTAAAAACGAAACGCAAAGATTTAGTTGAACGCCAAAGGTCCTCGCAGCTGCAAACCGAAATCGACTCTCTTTTGAGCGAAATCTCAAAGTTAGATAAAGAGATTATAAATCTCAGAAATTAAGTTCCCCAAGTTCCAGGAGATCCTATGTCAGTAGTCGTCGCCTTTTTAAATTCACGGGAATTCTCTCGCCTCGTCATGAAAGGTAAGGATCAAACCTATCTTACTCCTGAAGAGATAAACGATGCAGTTCCTGCAAACATCGTGGACCCAGCTTCAATTGACCAGATCATGGAAAAAGTTGAAGAGGCCCGCATCCTCGTTAAGTCTATTGACCCAGACGAAGAAGAATCAGAAAAAACCAGCACTGAAGTTGCTGAAGATCCTACAACTCACGATGAAGAAGCTGAACTTCGCGCCTCTTCGAGTGATCCAGTTAAACTCTATTTGAAAAAAATGGGTTCAGTTGCCCTCCTCACTCGTGAAGGCGAAGTTAAAATCGCTAAAGAGATTGAGGAAGGGGAAAAAGAAATCGTTCTCTCATGTCTGAAATCACGACATGCTTTGGATGAGATCGTTAAAATGAAAAACAAAGTCATTCAAGCTGAAGAGCAGAATGAATACGTGAAAGATCTCGTTCGTGGTCTTGATGATGAATCACAGGAAAAAGAAATTCACGAAACTCGTGACAGAATTTACGCTGTGGTTGAACACGTTAAAGACCTCCTGACGATGATCGTTAATGAAGACGGTACTCTGAAGAAAATGGAAAACACTGAACAGAAGGTTATGGACAAGGTTGGTTCTGAACTTGTTGACCTGACGTTTAACCGTAAGATCATCAACTCATTCACTGAACCGGTAAAATCTTACTACCTTCAGTTCCGTGAGCTTTATGAGCAACAAGAACGTATATACAAGTTCCTCGAAGTAACTAACGATGAAACTTATAAAGTTCTCTACGACCGTTTGATGGAAGATGACGGCTACAAGCGTGAGCTTGCTCGTCTCCTCTTCACAACAGACGCGAAGATCGAACAAATGGTTCGTACTCAGGAAGATATCCTTCGTAAGCTTCGTCGTCTTGCAATCGATGCAGGTATGGCATTCGAAGATATCCAGTCGGTTTATAACATCATCGTAACAGGTGAAGAAAAAGCCGATAGAGCGAAATCACAACTCGTAGAAGCTAACTTACGTCTCGTGGTTTCAATTTCTAAAAAATACACTAACCGTGGTCTTCAATTCCTGGATCTGATTCAGGAAGGAAACATCGGTCTGATGAAAGCTGTTGATAAATTCGAGTACCGTCGTGGTTATAAGTTCTCTACTTATGCTACTTGGTGGATTCGTCAGGCGATCACACGTGCTATCGCGGATCAGGGTCGTACGATCCGTATTCCGGTTCACATGATCGAGACTATTAACAAGCTTGCTCGTACTTCAAGACAACTTATCCAGGAACTTGGCCGTGAACCAACGCCGGAAGAGATTGCTGAGAAGATGGAACTCTCTGTTGATAAAGTTAAAAAAGTATTCAAAATCTCGAAAGAGCCAATATCTCTTGAAACTCCAATCGGGGAAGAAGAAGATTCATCTCTTGGTGACTTTATTGAAGATAAGAAGATCATCTCTCCAGCTGATGCTGTGATGAGTGTGACTCTTTCTGAACAGACTCGTTCTGTTCTTTCAACTCTTACACCAAGAGAAGAGAAAGTCCTTCGTATGCGTTTTGGTATCGGCGAGAAGTCAGATCATACTTTGGAAGAAGTGGGTCAGGATTTCTTCGTTACTCGTGAGCGTATCCGTCAGATTGAGGCCAAGGCCCTTCGTAAGCTCAGACATCCGTCGAGAGCGAAGCTGCTGAAGTCTTACTTAGACAACTAAATGAAAGGGCCACGAAAGTGGCCCTTTTTTATGGTCAGGAAGTGAGCGAAGCGAACGAGACAGGTATGCCGAAGGTCGCAGGATGCGAAGGAGTCGGCGCTTTCGCGCCGTCGAAGCGTTGCGAAAGAATCGGCGCGATTAGAATTGATAAGTTGCTGAGAGGTTTAAGTTCCAAGTGTCGGTGGGTGATGGCGTACTCTTAATAGTGGCGTAAGAGATTCCTGCCTTTAGCAGCAAATCCTTAGAATAAAAATACTGATACTCTGGTCCTAACTCGTAAGAAGTGATGGGATCATAAGCAATCGGTCCATTTCCTTCTCTCGAATCAATGATATCAGAGAGAACATAAAATCTCGCAAAAGAATTTTCTGTTACATTTTTTAAGACATCCGCACGAATGATATAGGCGTTGTAGCCCTCCATTCTCGAATCACCATAGGTCGATGCACTCTCATCAATATGATGATCAATGAAGCGCTCGTACTGACCTAAGATAGACCATTGAAAATCGCTACTTTTCTGTCCGAGGCTAAGGCCTGCTTTATAGCTCGTTCCACCCTGCTTGTTATTTTTCTTACGATCATTTGAAATTTTAGTGTGACCGGTATCAAAAACTACTCCACATAGGAGATCAACAATAAGGCTGGCTTCTTGAGCGCGAAACTTTACGTTTATTGAGTGATCACTAACTCCCCTTTCATAAGTGGAGTCCGAAGGGAGACCGATATTGTAGCGGTAATTACTTTTTCTATAGAGCAGATTTATATCTGTTGAGAGTGAGAGTTTGTCAGTGATGGTGTAGCCAAGTTCTTGAGAGAGCTTGTAACCACTTTCAGTGATCGTGGCGGCACTTCCCCAGATTTTACCTTCGGTAAGAGTCAGAGTTGTCGTCCCGAAGGCCGTCCCTTTTTTTGGCAGGTACATGAGATCAAAGATGTTTCTTTCGGCGAGAACGGGCAGAGAGAGTAAAAGAAGACCGAGCGAGAGAATTGTCATAACACTCGGCCCTTTTTAAAATCTAAATTAGAACTGGTAAGTTGCACCAACGTTGAATTTCCAAGAATTAAACTGCTGAATTCTGTCTGTGATTGTGTTCGTGAAACCAAGCCCTGCACGAGCAAGAAGATTCGCAGAATAAACATACTGCCATTCTCCAGCGAGACCAATCTCAGTCACACTTGCGTTAGATTCAGAATCGTCTTTATAATCATCAACTGAAAGTGCAAAAAGAGTCGTTTTGAATTTCCAGTCTTTAAATGAAAGGTTCATCAATGTGCTACCTTCAACATAGTAAGCATTGTGAGCATTTGAATCGTTATCCGCTGATCCTGAAACTTTCTCAGTCGCTTCAAAGAATCTTGTGAAACGAGCGAGTACTGCCCATTGGAAGTCAGCAGACTTTGAACCGAACTGAGCAGCAACGTTTGCGATTCCGCCGCCAGCTTTGTTGTCATAACGAGTTTCAGCACTGTTAACTTCGCTGTCACCAGTTGAAATGAGGTAGTCGGCCAGAATGTCGAAGATATAGGCATCGTCCATAACACGGAACTTACCGGCCACAGTTGCATCACTTAAGCCTCGAAGACGAACCGTATCTGAATTAGAAAGTTTCGTAGATGACTCAAGGTAATTAGCAGAAACAGAAAGAAGTAAATTATCCATCACTGAGAAACCAACAGTCTGTGCAATTACGTTGGCATCATTATCAGCTTTAACAGTACGGAGGTAGATATTTGTATTTGTCACTGAAGCATCAGTTGTTCCGAACAGAGTTCCAGCTTTTGGTAGGTATTGAAGATCAAAGATACTGCGAGTAGATGCGATAGATGCCACTGAAGTAACGAGCAAACTCAGGGCGATGAGGAATTTCATAGGTCTCCTTGAAATAATAATGAGTCTAAATTCTGGTATAGCTCACCGTTTGTGTAAAGTTTAAAACTACAAAGAACAGGCACTTGAGTGCAAGTTTCAACGCCAAAATGAATTGATTTTTCTAAAGCCGTTTGTAAGAAAATTAAAGAGATTTTCATAGACAAATTCCTGTCTTTAGTTATGCATTTTTCAGAGTGGGATTTAACTGCCAATCCGAGGATTTTGCCCTATACTGGCCTTTTGATTAAAAGACAGAAGGTTCATGGAATATACGAATAATTCATCCCCAGTTCAGTTGCTGCTTCAGGAAAGTTTCGACTCTCCTATTATCTTTCAAGCACGGCGAATGGTTGAGCAAGGTCGCGTTTCTCTTTCATTCATGAAAGGCACCTACGAAACCTACTTCATCGTCTCGGGCATCACTGCCGAAAATAACACAAACTACGAATCTAAAATTAGTTTCAAACGTACGGACGATTTTCCTAATGGAAGATTAGTCACAACTTGTACTTGTAAGCTTTGGAATCCGGAAAAATCTTGTCACCATGCTGCTGCTCTCCTGATTAAGTTTTCTGACATTTCAGAAAAACACGAGCCCGGTGCCACTGATAGAATTAATTTAAGCCTGATGGCCCAGGAAGGCGTTCACGTTGAACGTTATGGAACTTTGATTAAGGCCGCACCAGCTCTAACCGGTGCCCGCACAAACTCTACTTTCAGCTCCCTTCAGTACACTCTTATAAATCGTAAGGTTGTGAACTTCCCACCTCCATCTAAATGGAAGGGAAAACTCCAAATCAATCTAGTTCCAGCAACGACTCTCGAAGAATACAAAGATGTTCTCTACGTTGAAGATAAATATACTTACCAGTTCAGTCTTAAAACAGATGAAGAAACAGTAAAAGAAGTTTCTATCTTTGACGTGCTTTATCTCTTTAACTGGAAAAATGGTGAAGCTCTCGACTTACCAAATGATTTCCGTGAGCTGGTTTCAAAACTTAAACTCACAGACGTGATTGGTGATATTCAGGACTACCTCCGTCTCTTCCTTCCTCTGCGTGAGAAAGGCCTGGCCGAAGTTAGTATTGAAGGTGAAGCTTGGGAAACGTTCCCAGTAGAAGATATGGATTACCGCTTCTCGATTAATCCTTCTCCTCGTAAGAGTTTTTTAAATCTTGAGCTGGAACTTTTCACGCAAGATCAGAAACTAGTACCAATGCCGTCCCCTTTCCTCCTTTTTGTAAGTGAGCAAGGCTGGGCCGGAAGTTTCAGAACAAAAAATGATGCCCTTCTCTTCTTCAAAACCCTGATTGAAGACTTTGACCGCGAAACGAATTTCCATAAAAAGTATATTCACTCGGCTTCGAAGAAAAATATCATGACCGAATGGATTAACCTTCTGATGAAAGATGGGGAACTTCCGTTCTTTGATCCGACATTTAAGAAAGTGTTCATGCTCAATATTCAGACGTTTAAGAAAGTGTTCTTAGCATTTCTGGATAGTTTTGGAGAAATTGGCTTTAAGACCTCGTTTTACTTTAAGGATCAAAGGAAAGTGATTTTCCAAATCCCTAAAAACAACCTGCTTGAAGGTGTCGCAAATTTCTATCAGCAGCTCACTCCTCTCAATATTCCTATTTTTTATGATCAACAGCAGATCAGAACTTGGAAGAGCACCATCCGTTTTGAAAGAAATAAAGATAAGCTTGATTGGTTCCAGCTTGATCTCGTTGTAAGTGACGATGATCTTGAAGTGATCAAGAATGCCGAGATCTCGGATAACTTCCTTCTTTCAAATAAAGGTCTGGTTCTTCTCTCGGATGAGCAGAAAGATCTTTTGCGCTTCATGAAGCGCTATACGAAGTTTGAAGGTGAGAAGAAAGAAACAACCAAGGGCACATCTCGTTTTGGTCTTTTCCTTCAGCGCTCACGAATCTTTGAATTATTTGAACTCAAGCGCCTGGGTATCGAAGGGGCCTTGACCGAAGAAGAAGAAAAATTCTGCGAAAATATCATGTCGATGAAGGACATGCCTAAGTACGATGTGGATCCACGCTACAAAGATATTGCCCGCCCTTATCAGCTGGGTGGATATAACTGGCTGCGTTTCCTTTATGAGCACAAGTTCGGTGCGTGTCTGGCCGATGATATGGGTCTAGGTAAAACTCTGCAGACGATCATGCTACTTCAGACACTGAAAGATAAAGTGAAGAAGATCCTGATTATTTGTCCCGTTTCAATTCTCTATAACTGGAAAAACGAATTAGAGAAATTCTCTGATCTGACCTACTCCATTTATTATGGGGACGAACGCGAGTTTAAAACCGAAGCTAAGGTTATCCTGACGTCATACGGTCTGATGAAAAAAGAATCTTTCTCGACGTTTGCCGAAGAAGAGTTCGATATCCTGATTTTCGATGAAGTTCAGCATTTAAAAAATATTCGCTCACTTGGGGCAAACGCCGCTCGCCAGTTGAAAGCGAAATTCCGTATCTGTTTAACAGGTACGCCAGTTGAGAATGATCTTTCAGAGTTCTACAACATCATGGATCTTTGTGTACCTGGTGTATGGGGTGATCTGGGTCTGGTTCGTTCAACCTCAAAAAGTAAGAATCGTCTTCTCGCCCGTCGTACAGTGAAGCCTTTCATTTTACGCCGTACCAAAGATCAGGTGTTGAAAGAATTGCCTGAGAAAATTGAGAACCATGTGTTCCTTGATTTTAATCCGGAAGAAAAAGAATTCTACCAACAGAAACTCAATGCCGTTCGCGCCAATATGATTGCCCCAGGGGCGAAACGTTACGGTGAAGTTCTTAAATCTCTCCTTGAGATGAGACAGCTTTGTCTGTGGCAAAAGCAACCGGCGTTTCAATCAACCAAGATTGATTTCTTGATGGAAAACCTTGAGCAGCTCGTGACCGAAGGTCACAAGACTCTGGTGTTCTCTCAGTTCACGACGTATCTCGATATGATTGAGAACAAAATCAAGGTCGCGGGCTGGAAACATGCCCGGATTGATGGATCGCAGACGATTAAAAAACGTGGCGAGATGGTTGAGTACTTCCAGAATGGCGACGCTCAGATCTTCCTCATCTCTCTCAAAGCAGGGGGATTCGGGTTGAACTTAACGGCCGCGAGTTATATTTTCCTGATGGATCCATGGTGGAATCCGGCGGTTGAACGACAGGCCATCGATCGAGCTCACCGTATTGGACAGGAAAATAAACTAACTGTTTACCGTCCTATTATTAAAGATTCCGTAGAAGAGAAAGTTCTGGTTCTTCAGCAAAGTAAGCGGGAGCTCTTCCGTGACCTGATGGCAGAAGATGATGACAACTACTTCTCAGGGAAACTTGATATGAACGATTTCCAACATCTTTTAAGCTAGGTAACCCATGGCCGATAGTATTTTTAACAAAATTCCTGATATGAGACACGTCGAAGAGATTAAACCGGTATCGGTTGAGTTCTTCGATAATACTGTTCATAACCGTCGCTCCGTTCGAGTGTATACGGATGAGAAAGTTCCTGAAGTTGTTGTTCAACAGGTTCTTGATTGGGCCCTGCTTGCGGCCAATTCATCTAACCTTCAGTGCTGGCAGTTTTATTGGGTGAAAAATCCTGAGAAGAAAATTGCATTGGTTGAAGCTTTGATGAGTCAGCCTGCTGCAAAAACGGCACAAGAATTAATCGTTGCCGTGGCCAAGCTTGATGGATGGAAAAAAACTCGTGAGCAGATGCTGGAAGTTTTTGCAAAAGAACCTTACGTTCCTGAATCAGCCTGGGCTTACTACCGAAAGCTCGTTCCGTTTGCTTATACGCAAGGACCACTCAGTTTAATTGGTTATGCTAAAAGTCTTTTCACTTGGGTCTATGGAATCTTTAAACCGATTCCAAGAGAGCCTAGTTCTCATGCAGATATGCGAGTTTGGGGAGCGAAAAGTACCGCCCTTGCTTGTCAGAATATCATGATGGGATTCACAGCTCATGGTTTTGACACTTGTCCGATGGAAGGATTTGATTCATCTCGAGTGAAGAAGATTTTAGATCTAGATAGAAACTCAGATGTGGTGATGGTGATTTCAGTCGGGAAACGCGCGAAGAATGGGATCTATGGCCCACGCATCAGAATGCCTCGTGATCAGTTTGTTAAAATAGTTTGATGAGTTTCAGCGTAAAAACATTCTTCTGAGCTTTGACTTCGATTTCAGCTTCTCCGAAATTCGGTGGACCAGTCAGGATGCGGGGATTGTTTGAAAATCCAAAACGCTCTTTAGGAATACCAACTAGATTCTTGTCCATTTTTCCATTTCCGTTCTCATCCAGAAAAAAAGAAATAGCATAATGACCGGCCGGCAACTCAACTAAAACTTCTTTCGAAGATTCGGCCGCTGTCACTTCCACAATCTTACTTACAACTGCACGAGTTGAGTTATCCGGGAAATAGCGGGCGTCATCAAAGATCGCCATATAGATCTTCCCTTTCTTATTCATCGTCTGAGTGACGTTGAATTTCACTGAAGCGGCCAAAGCAGCTTCTGTTATGAGGAGGGACATAAAGGCCAAAATGAGAGTTT
>JBBARF010000105.1:0-13187 GCA_040399925.1 Bacteriovoracaceae bacterium | reverse complement strand
ACATTTCTTCCTCGCACTTCCGGCAGTATCCGGTTTCCCCGATAATGGGTTATGCGACGATTAAGTTCTTTTTTTTGTGAAAGAATAATATCGGTCACCTTTTTTCCAGAAAAATCATAACGATCCCCTAGCTCAGGATTAAAAAAAGGCACTTCATCTTCGGCCATCGCTCCGATACCAAACTCTTCATCCTCTGGAGAACCGATCTTGCGAGAGATCACCACATCCAATTCAGTTCCAAGAATTTTTGCCACTTCATTACCAATGATCACACCTCCGCGAGGGAGGGCGAGTACTATCGGATTAGTGATATGTTTTGATCTGAGTTTAAGTCCCAGCACCTGGCCCGCTTCAATACGATTTTTAAAAATGGGATTAAAGTCATGCATAGAATTCTCCATGAACTAAGATAGCATGGCAGACAAAAGTCTCGGCCAAAACATGGCCAAAGTAATACTTATGAGTTTTCGTTTTTTAAGGGCAGTTAGGAAAATCAGCTTCCCGCTTCCATTCCATCTCATTTAAAGTCATGACCCACCCTTCTGGAGTGTGAGCGGGAAGTTTATTGATTTTGTAAGTGATTCGAAAAACCGGACCCGTGATGATTTTATTTTTTTTGAGAGTGCGGATCCAGCCACTCTTTTCGGAACTACCCATGCCAAAATTATCAAAGGTATTCGCCTCGTAGTATTCGAAATTGGCGACACAGCTAATGCGAAAATGTCCGGCCTCATTGACCCATTTTCCGGCAAGATTCCAGTCACGAATATCATAGAGCATTTGAGGATCTTGTTTAAAGCTTGAACAAGAGAAAAGAAAAACGAAAAAGAAAAACTTTAGTCTACTCATCTTCAGGAAATTTATAATCACCGGGGTTTAAAAGTTTTTTCAGTCCTTTAACAACTTTCTCAACATAAGAGTGCTTGTTATCAACTTTATAAACTTCATCTTCGTGGTAAGAGGCTTTTTCGTCTGCAGCAATAATTGAATCGAGTCCCGCCATATCAAGTTTTGCCAGAATCATTTCTTTGACATTTTCGACTTTTGCTTTTTCTTCAGGTGAGAATGCGCCATCAATCTGCGCCAGCATGCGAACGTGGTTAACAATAAATCCGCGATCAGCAGGCTTAGTAATCAGGGGAAGGATGCTTGAAAAGTTCGGAGGAGAAATCAGGTCGTTCATTAGGATTATTTTTTGTGAATCACTAAGATGGAGATTCTTAATTTTGGTCTCAATGAAATCATGCTCTTCTGGAGCGAGAAACCCATCAACAAAACAAAATGAGAAAGAAGCACGCCAAAGATTAAATTTACTGTCGTCCATAAGTAACTCCCGAGTGAAATGAATCCTCTTAAAGTTACCATTAAAATACTCAAAGTGTGATTTTAAATACGCGTGATAGTTGACTCTTTTTTTCGGTCTTTATACGTGTCTGTTTTATTCAATTGACCAAGGCCCAGGCCATAGCTTTCCATGAGTTTTAACTCATCCACCACTTGCTCAGAGGTTAGCTTGCCAGAAAGAAGCTTAAGATAAGTGAGGATTTTTTTGTTAATCTCCCCGGCGGTTTCATTCAAAGCTTCCAAACGGAAATTCACGACACCTTTTTCTTGCAGCGTACTAACAAGAAATGAGGCCGACTGAGGAGTCGCTTTATAGAAAGTATTTCTGCATTCGTGATCGGCCTTGAGATGGTGCCAATTCCCATAGGGGTCTTTCAATTTCACAGCATGCTTTTCGCAGGGCTTTCCGCAATCTTTGAAAGATGATCCGGTGGAAAGGAAGGCCGCGAACACACAGTGCTCCATATGGAATTCAGGCATGTACTGGTGAAGAGTCACTTCAAGTTTTGAAGCGTCTCCATGGGCCACCAGATCCAGCAGCTGCTCTTGATTCAAGTCATAGGAAACGTTGAGGGAAATCAAGCCTTTATCCGTAAGATATTTTGCTGTAAGTGAATTTGTCACGTTGAGAGAGAAGTCTCCCATCATTGGAATGCCGGTTGGTCTTAGGTACTCTACCGCCCCAAGATTGCGGGCCAAAATGCCATCAGGCTTCAATCGTGCGAGCATATTGAGGGTATGATATTCTTTAGGTTTAAGAATTCGAGTGGTGGCGATAATCGCTTTAAGTCCTAATTCCTGGAGAGCTGCAACTGAGGCCGCATAATCCTTTCCAAATTCAAAATCAAGAATCACTGACTGAAGAGTTGATTCGTATCCATTGTAAACGCCAGTTTTGAAACTGCCGACAAAACCATCAACCTGATCCTTGGTCCTAAGGAGTACATTTAACTTTGATTCAGTGGCAGAATTCTTTTGGACCTCCGGCAAGGCCACCTCATTAATGATTGGCCTTTTCTTAGTCGTGCGAGCGAGATTCATTTTTTCAACGATCTGCTTGCGAACATCTTTTAGCTCTCGGTGATTCATAAAGCAGCCTGCCTGCAGAAAGCATTCCCAGCTTCCCATATCATAGGCAGTATTTCCTAAAGAGCTCATCTCATCTTTTAGGAACTCTTCAGTTAGAGGGCGAGAAGCCGCTTCGGCCAGAAATGAAATCGTCTGAGCATAGGCCTCATTACCTTCAGGATCTGTCGCTTTTACTAAAATTGGTTCACGGAAATTCCCCATGACCATAAACTTCAGTGGAATTTTTTTCTGATGCTCGCGAGATTGCCATCCCTTCTGAAGCTCTTTATCAAGGGCTTCATTGGAATTCAGGTAAACCTTCAGGCCTTTTTCCACCACAAGGTTTTTTTGAAGAAGCTCGACTTCGTAAAGTGGTCCAATTTTTTGAACCATGAATATTTTCGATCCCACCTCTTCACGACCGGCAATGAGAAGCCCCATCCCTGCTTTAAGTTCGGTATGAGATTCAATCATGATGGTTTTTTTGCGTACTTCTTTTATTTTACCAATTTCAAGACCGCGATGAGCGCTAAAACTTCCATCTACCAGTTGCTGATGATCGACCCCACCCAGCCAGCCCGTGAAAAAGCCTCGCGAGTATGTACTCGCCAGATCTGCTGTTCTTTTTCCGAGTTCAAGTGGATGACCATCTAAAACTTCGCGGTAATTTTTCGCAGTGGCAGCGACATATTCAGGTGTCTTGAGACGACCTTCAACTTTAAATGAATTCACACCAATCGCCTGAAGCTTCGTGACCTCTTCAATGCCCATTAGATCTTTGGGAGAGACGAGATACTTTTTTTCGCCCATGTCTTTTTTCTTATCATCGACGTAAAGCTCATACTCAAGACGACAACTCTGAGCACACTGACCTCGGTTAGCACTTCGGCCCCCCAGAGACTCAGATGTAAAACATTGTCCTGAGTAAGCCACACAAAGAGCACCGTGAACGAAAACTTCTAATTCTTTATCTGTCTGTTCACGAATCATCTGAATTTCTGGAAGTGAATTCTCTCGTCCTAAAACAAAACGATCTATCCTGAGGTCATCCACAAACTTGATGGCATCGGGATTGGTGACAGTCATCTGAGTTGAGGCATGAATACGCTGATCAGGGGCCATTTCACGAATGAGTTTGGCCAAGCCTAAATCCTGAACGATAAAAGCATCAGGGTTCAGAGGTAAAATTTCTTTTAAAAGTTCAATCACTTTTGGGAATTCATTTTGAAAGATCACAACGTTGAAAGCCAGATTCACCCGCACGCCATAAAGGTGACACAGATCTATCATTTCCTTTAAATCGGTGATGGAAAAATCCGTGGTTCTTCCTCGGGCATTGAAAAACGGCACACCCACATAGATAGCGTCCGCGCCATGATGAATAGCAGCGAGGCACATGTTCAAATTGCCGACAGGAAGTAGGAGTTCAGATTTCATAGAGTTGGCAGATTAACAAATAGTCGCAGACTCTGGCCAACACCATGAGCGATCACCGGATTTATTTAGGAAAAAATTACACTATTCCCTTATATTTTACACTCGAGTTTAATCAATCTGGACCTTTAACATTTCCTACCTTAAGAAGACTGCCATGAACGCGTTAAAAACTTTTACTCTTCTCTTAGCTCTAGGGATGCACGAATCTGCATCGGCAAAGCTTTTGCAGATCATCCACACCAATGATTTGCACTCATATTTCAACGGAACTCGTGAAGGTCTCGGCGGATACGCTCGTCTTAAAACTCTGATCACGCAACTCAAGGCCGATGCTTCGGCAAAAAACATTAAAACTCTCATCATCGATGCCGGAGATTTTGGAGAGGGTTCTAGTTTCTATTTTTCTAATCACGGTGTTGATTCCATGCGCGCTTTAGACATGCTCGGAATTGATGTTACGATTCTCGGAAACCATGATTTTATTTTAGGTGGACGTGAACTTCGTCGCCAACTTTTGGAATCAGATCTTCAAGCTAAAATCCTTTCAGCAAATTTCAAAGGAAAACCTTTGATGGGTCTTCAAAAACTCGTTCCAAATTTTGTCGATTATGACTACGAGGGAATGAAGATTAGAATTTTCGGATTGACCACACCAGAGATACACTTCCAATATCCAATTCGCCCATTAGGGTACATTTCTTCGTCTCACAACGCTGGTATCCGGCAAGCGCAAAAAGCTCAACGGAACGGAGTTGATTTTCTTATTGCCCTTACCCATATTGGACTTGATCGTGATATGAAACTTGCGGGCCACTCTCGCTCCATTGATGTGATCTTCGGTGGGCACTCTCATACTCGTCTTGAGCGGCCCCATATGATTGAAAATCTCAAAGGTGAACTTGTACCGGTAGCTCAAACTGGTGCTCATGGAGTGGCCGTTGGTTCTATGCTGGTTGACCTTCACGGCGAAGGTGACTTCACAATGATTGATTACAAGCTATACGATGTGAATCAAACGATCGCAAAAGATGCAGATGTTCAAAACTTTGTGACTCAAGCAGAAGTGAATCGCGAAAAATATTTTAACCGCTCTTGGAATGAAGTTATAGGCTTCTCAGAAATCACACTTACAGGAAATCGTAATGGACGAAATGTGGATGGAAAGTCTTGCTGGTCTCGCCACATCGCTCGCCTTACAAAAACAGCTGCAAAGGCCCAACTAGGTCTGCAATTTGATATTTTTCAAGGTGAAGAGATTAAGCCTGGCCCGATTCGGTTTGGTGACATTATTGATAACTTTCCGCACTTCAATAAGTGGGGAGATCAAGGTTGGAATGTGGCCCGTGCTACGATTCCTGGAATCATTCTTAAAAAAGTAATTAAGGCCCTCGCAGCTCAAGATCAGGTGATAGAAGTTACAATTGATGGTCTTGAGGCCTTAGACAAAAATACAAATATGCTTGTCTCTTTTAAAATGGGCGGAGTTCACACCGTTGATGACGCACGAATTGAAGGCGAAGAGCTTAGTGACCTGAAATTTTATAGTATAGCAATTCCATCTGAAGTGCCACGAGGTGTAGGCGGCCTGTCACCACTTATCAGAAATCTCTTGTTCTCTAATTTAAATTACGTGGACAATACCTATTATCAGCCACTTTTAGAAGAATACATCAAAAAGAATTCCCCTCTTAAATGTCTCGCAGACTAGTACTGACCGGTCCGTAAAAGGACCAGAGTACAGGCCTCTTCGAAAGCAATTCCATTTTTTGCTAATTCTTTTTCTAGTTCCGAGTTCTCAGAACCCGGATTAAAAATGACCCTTCCGGGTCTAAGTTTAACGATATCCTGAATGTACCTCGTTGAGAGGGCCGGATTTACGTATATAGTCAGGGTATCGATCTTTATCCCCTTCTTCACCAGTTCAGCGATTTCTTTTTCTACCGCATAACCCAGTACCTCAGTTTCCCTCGGATGAACCGGAATCGGCCTGTGTCCAAACTCTCTAAGCAACTGAATTGCTTTATAAGAATACCGGCTTGGGTCACTTGACGCTCCCAGAACAGCTACAACTTCCATGGCCTCTCCTTAAAAAAAAGGATAAAATAACCCTATTAAACAAGTGAGTTCATATGGCCTTTATCTCAAAAATATTTTACTCCCAAGATGATCTAGTTCGTCATCTCAAAGCGCATCAACCAAGCTTTTATTTCTCGTCAAAAACCTCGACTGTTGTTCCATACGACAAGCTAGATACGATGCTGCCATGGCCAGCTGATAAAGAATTCTATTTATGCGATCTCTCTAAGCTCCCCCAGCACATGGAAGTTCTTGCAAACGGAAATCTTGTCCTGCAAGGGGCCGTGTCTTGGGAAGATTCTAAGAAATTCTTGCGCTCACATGGGCGCAATCTCAAAACGTCTCCTACAGAACAGCTGGCCCTTATTCCTGCGGGGATTGCGACATCTTGTACGGGTGAGCGTTGTTTTGCATTCGGAAATATGCGCTCCCAGGTCACCCGCATTAAATATTTGAACTATAATGGTGAAGAAAAAGAATTAAAGCGCGGAGAAAAGTTTATTTCTTCTTCGAGCTTTCTCACTCCCTACCAGAATGATTTTAGCCATTATAAAGCCTTTAAGAATGCGCCCTACCCGCGCTTTGAAGAAACCATTGATCTCATGATTGGAACCGAAGGACAGCTGGGGATTGTGACTGAAGTTGAAATTGAAACGTCTGAAAACTTTCCTGTGACCTATGTTTTTATGCTTCTACCACGTTGGGAAGAAAACTATGAGCCGCACATGGAAATCTACAAAGCAGTTCAAGGCCACAGAGACGCTATCATTTCTTGTGAGCTTCTTGATGCTAATTGCATGAACTACTTAAAGCCTGATGAAAAACTCGGGAACAACCAAGACGTTATCATTCTAGAAGTGAAGTCTGATCAGTTTGAAGATATTTACGAAAATGTTCTGTGCAACCTTACCCACGTAACGGCCGATGAAGTTTTTGAAATCGCGGAAAATAAATTTCACCACGTTCGTGCAGGAGTTCCTCGTGCGATCTTTGAAGCGAACTCTCAGATGGGGGTGGTAAAAATGGGAACTGACTGTCAGGTTACTTCAGAAAAATTCACAAACCTTCTCGATTTCTATCGATCAGCAGCTAAAATTGGTGTTCGTTACTGCTTGTTCGGTCACTTCGGAGACGCTCACTTGCACTTTAACTACATGCCAACCAAGACTGACTCAGGGTTGTGCCAAGATGAGATTTTAAAACTCTACAACAATGTTTATGAGTGGAAAGGATCACCTTTTGCTGAACACGGTATCGGGCTTCTGAAACAAAAATACATCAAGCGTTTTCATGGCAAAAACCAGTTAGGACTCTTTAGTGATCTTAAAAAAGAGTACGATCCCCACAATCAGTTTTTTCCGCAAGGATTTATGACTGAACTTACGGATTCATAACGCTAGCGACTGCTCCAGCGCACTAAGAATGATACGCGATGAGAGCAATCTCTTGTCTGTTGCTTGGCAGATATTTGAGTTCAACTTTTGTGAAGCCGCGTTTTCTGAATGATTCCATTGTTGGTCTCATGGTTTCAACAAAACGATCCTGATTTAATTTAAGCGTCAGCACCACTCCACGTGGTTCAAGAAATTCCAACAAACGATAAACTTCTTTCAGAATAATATTCGGAGGTAGATTAATATCACAAAGAATCCAGTCGATATCGTGAGGAAGAAGATCCTGCCGGAGACTCTCAAAGGGTTGCTTAATGTGTTTGAAGTTTCTATGCTTACGAATCGTTTCATCCATTTCGGCCGGATCAACTCCCAACACCAGCATGTCTTGCTCGAGCAAGAACTGAGTCGCTCCCCCTGGTGCTGAACCAAGTTCTAAAACTTTTTCCTGTATCTCAAAGGGAAGATCAAAAGCCTCGTAGGCCTCCGCTATTTTATAATAGGCGCGTGAGGTGACTTCTTTTTTTTCAATGGAGCTCTCTTCACCGGGAGTCTGAAAATGAGTGGAAAGAAGTTTGTACTCCCCTAGCCAGTACTCATCCGGATCAACCATCATTACCAAATGAACAGTCTCGCCAATTTTAAACAGAGTTTTATCTGACAGGGCCTGCAGATCGCTTGGAATAGTTAACTCAGACGAGCGTTTCCAAACCCAAGCGCGGGGAAGTTTAAGCAGTTCATTTAAATCTTTTTTCCCGTGGCAAAGCCCTGTAATTCGGGCGAGCTTGGGTTTAAAATTGAAATCACCATTGGATTTGAACGTCAGAAAGCCCGGGCGGGAATAACTCAACTTGTATTCCGGTCCATAATATGAAATCTCTTTCTTTAAAAGAGGTTCAGCTTCTTCGTTAGTTAAGGCAAAAACAAAATGAGACATATCTAATGAGTATCAGGGATTTCGAGCTCAAACTGCAAACACTTTATCGAGAAATGTCAGAGACTTTCAGCTCATACCAATCTTCTACAGGACTTGCCTGTCTATCGGGTTGCGGCCGCTGTTGTTTAAATCCTGATATCGAAGCCTCAACTCTGGAAATGATCCCTTTTGCGCTCCATATTTTAGATACAGGTCTTATGGATGAATGGTTGATCAAAACAGCATCCAAAACGTCTCAACCATGTTTACTTTTTAAAGGCGATTCTGAGGGACAAGGCCAGTGCGGTTCCTATGAACACAGACCTGCGATCTGCCGCATGTTTGGAGTTGCAGGTTATTACGATAAAGAACACCAAGCGACTCTTTCAGTTTGCAAATTTATCAAAGAAAAATATCCTACCCAGACTCAAGATTTAAAAGACCTCGCTCTCCTGACCAATACTCCCATGCTCTCCTACTGGAATTCGAAAATGAGTGATCTGGATCCTCATTTAATTCAAAAGCGCATGCCGATAAACGAAGCCATCCACAGTGCCCTCGAAAAAGTTTCGCTTTACGCTCAGTATCAAGGCCTATAACAAGTTAAACTTCATTCATGATCTACCTCCTTCTCTTTTTTTCTCTTTCGGCCACTTTTGCGGCCACAAAATTTGATGCCTCTTACGGAGTCCAAGGAAGAACTCTTCCTGCCTTTGGGGCCGAACTCTACGCTGATTCAGGCCTAAACTTTAAATTTTGGGGAAAGAAAAATGAACCCAAGGATGTGCTCTACGGATTAATTCGTCCCAATGTTGGTGTTTCTACTTCTGGGGTCATTAATTCAGCGAAAGCCGAGATCGAATTTTTTCCTATCTCCTTTATTGGCATATCAGCTGGACGACAGATTATTAACTCCAATTTTGATTTTAACTTCTTAGATTGCAAAAATATTCAGTGTCAGGGCGAGTTCATGCGCAACTACGTCGAGAGCAAGATGGTAGTGGGATATAAGGGTTGGGTCGCTCTGGGTAACTACAAAGTTGATACTCTCCGTAGCCCCAACAATGATTCTCCCATGGCCGACTGGCGCCACGTGATTGTGGGTCAAGGTGGAGAAGAAGTTCAGATTGAAAAAAAGTTATTACTGGGGAAAGTTTTCAACCAGCATATGCTGGGTGTGTTGATTGAGAATGTTCAGTTTCTGGGGAGTCGTGAACGTAAAGAAAGTTTTGCTGCTGTTTACCAAATTCGCAAGAATGACACGCAGTACATGATGGGCGCTGGGTTATTTCACTCGTCGCAACAACCTATGGGCGTTATTATTTACTTCCGTATCCATCAGCAATTGCTCCCTTCCCTTAAACTTTTTTAACGCAACAATGTATTAGTAAAAATTAAGTGACAGTTAAGTTTCACTCAAATAAAGTCCTTGCAAATTTAAACCTAAGGAATCGAATGCGAACTTCTATCTTTCTGTGTTTTGTTTTCATGTCCGCATCTGCTTTCACTCAAGTTGATCAAAAACTTCCTAACGGTCGTTTCGCTTATTACGGCGAAGAGTTTGAGACAAAATTTCCAAAGATCACGAAAGAAATTATCGCGCGCGTTCTTAATGCCAGTCACAACTCGACTGCTGGCAAACCCGACGTCCTAAGTTCAGATTGCATCTCGAACTGTTACTCACATACTTCAGTTGGTTACGACGGGGCCCGTAAGATTCTTTTCGGCGAACTCTTCATTAAGAAGAACACTGAAGGAACGTATGTTGAAGATGTTTACTGTCAAAAAAGATTCTTCTTCAAAAATGTCACTGATATCTCAAACATGGGTAACGAAGTTAATATCGAGCACACTTGGCCTCAATCAAAATTCAACACTAGCATTGATAAGAATATTCAAAAATCAGACATGCACCATCTTTACCCGACTGACTCGGACGCAAATAACCGTCGTGGGAACTTTCAGTTCGGCGATGCTGCCAATCATGCTGACCAGTTAAATGTTCAGGATTGTAGCGTTTCTAAGCTCTCTCGTATCAGCGATTACTTCATCTTTATGCCTCCTACAACTCACCGTGGGAACGTGGCCCGTTCACTCTTCTACTTTGCAGCTCACTACAAAATGACAATTGGACCGGCAGAGGAACTTATTCTTCGTCAGTGGCATAAGTCAGATCCTGTAGACGAGGCAGAGAAGGCCCGTCACGAAGTCATTGCAAAATACCAAAAAGTACGTAATCCTTTTGTGGACTATCCTGGTTTAGTCGAAAAGGTTTCAGACTTTTAATGAATTACACAAATCCACATGGCCCCTCTTGTCCTTGGTATCCTATTACGGAATCTCATGGAGCACCTAATATCAAATGGTGTGAAGAGACCTTGTGCCAAATCATAACTGAGCCGGCCAATACCTGGTCAAATCTTGGTTACTTGGTTGTGGGAATAGTTCTGACTTACCTGTCTTTCAGAAAAAACGACAATTCCAACGTTAAACAATTCGGTCCCATCATCTTTTTGATGGGAGCGGGTTCATACTACTATCACATGTCCAATTTCTACACCTCGCAGATCCTGGACTTTGTGGGCATGTTCTTCTTTGTTGGTTGGGTCATCGGCACTAACCTCATCCGTCTGGATAAACTTAAATTCCAAAATCTTTGGAAGTTTAACTTAGGCCTTGCGGCTTTTTACACCATCACTATGCACATGATGTACATCACTGGAGTACATTTCCAGATGATCGTTTTGATTTCGGGCTTTATCATTATCGCGACCGAAATAATGGCAAAAAAACTTAAACCCATCTCTTACAAATGGTTTTTCGCCAGCATTGGTGTGCTGACCGCAGCCTTCAGTTTTTCTATCTCTGATAACCGCAGAATCTGGTGTAACCCAACTGAGCACGGTTGGTTCTCTCAAGGCCACGCTGTCTGGCATTGGGTCGGGGCCGTTGCCATGATCTGTATTTACCTCCACTACTCTCAGCCAGCTCTTCAGGAAAAAAAGTGAAATACTTGTTTTTGATTCTCCTATTAGTGAGCTGTCAGAATAAAGAAGCCACGTCGATGAAATGGAAGCTGTTTGCGACTCGTGAGAAGATGGTTGACTCAACTCTTCCGGATTCAACGACCTTTGCTACTCACTCTATCGCTACAGATTCTGAAGAAGCGTGCCGCAAGAATGCGACAGACTTTTTGTATTATCAAAATCATGGCGAAGAAAGACCTGACTTTCAGTATAAGCAGGCGATTTGCGCTCTTAACTGCACCGTTGCCGAAGGTCTTAAAGAAGGCTTTTCATTAAAAGAGTACTCTTGCCAGAAAGTCATCGCGCTCTAAAAAAGTAAAACTCCCGTCCATAATGAATTGCACAATTTTCTTCATATAAGAAAAGTACTATAATATCCGAACGAAAGTGAAGGAGTTACCATGAGTGGTTTTAACAAGGTCGTCAAAACTTACGATGAGGCCCTAGAGGGACTCAAAGATAACATGCTGTTGATGGTGGGTGGATTCGGATTATGCGGAATCCCTGAAAATCTCATCAAGACTATTTTCGAGAAAGGAACCAAGGGTCTGACGTGCATTTCAAATAATGCCGGCGTTGATGGTTTTGGTTTGGGACTTCTTTTAGAAAAAAAACAAATTAAAAAAATGATCTCGAGTTACGTGGGTGAGAATGCTCTGTTTGAAAAACAAGTTCTCTCCGGAGAGCTTGAACTGGAACTCACTCCTCAGGGAACTCTGGCCGAAAAAATTCGCGCCACTGGTGCCGGCATTCCAGGATTTTATACAGCGACTGGGTACGGAACACTGATTGCTGAAGGCAAAGATGTGAAGATGTTTAATGGACGTCCCTATATCCTTGAGCACGCTTATCCTAAAGCTGATTTTTCACTTGTAAAAGCATGGAAGGCCGATATCTACGGCAATCTTATTTTCAGAAAAACTGCAGCGAATTTTAATCCCATGATTGCCACGGCCGGAAAAATTTGTGTGGTTGAAGTTGAAGAGATCGTTAAGCCTGGTGAACTTGATCCCAACGATATTCAGGTTCCAGGAATTTATGTGACTCGTTTAATTAAGGGCAACTTTGAAAAACGAATCGAACAACGAACAGTGAAGAAATAGGAAAATATATGGCACTCTCTCGAGAACAAATTGCTCAAAGAATCGCTAAAGAACTTCGTGATGGATTTTATGTCAATCTGGGTATTGGTATTCCTACTCTCGTCGCTAACTATATTCCAAAAGGTATGGAAGTGATGTTTCAGTCTGAGAATGGGATTTTAGGCATGGGGGAATTCCCGACCGAAGAAACCATCGATGCTGACCTTATCAATGCAGGAAAACAAACTGTAACTGTGATCAAAGGTGCAGCGTTTTTTAACTCAGCATCCTCTTTTGCCATGATCCGTGGGGGTCACGTGGACCTTACGGTTTTAGGAGCTTTTGAAGTTGATTCGACTGGAGCCCTCGCTTCTTGGATGATTCCAGGAAAGCTGGTTAAGGGCATGGGCGGGGCGATGGATCTGGTGGCCGGTGCTGAAAATATTATCGTAGCGATGTCTCATGCCTCTAAAGATGGCGCCTCTAAAATTCTCAATAAATGCTCCCTGCCTCTTACGGGTGTGAACTGCGTGAAACTCGTAGTCACGGATCTTGCGGTTCTGCGTTTGGAAAATGGAAAATTTCATCTCGTCGAACGAGCACCTGGAGTAAGTGTTGAGGAAATAAAAAAGCTCACCGAAGCCGAACTCATTGTTGAAAAAGACGTTCCTGAAATGACTTTTGTTTAAACCTTAACGAGTTTGAAAACAGAGATAAGTATTAACTTTTACCAACGTATTTCCACGCATTGATTCAACTGTGATCTTGTCCATTGATTCTTCTGAATCAGTGGCAAGACTCGTATTAATATCACCTTGATCAATGGCATATTCAATCCACGAGTTAC
>JBBARF010000104.1:0-13489 GCA_040399925.1 Bacteriovoracaceae bacterium | reverse complement strand
ATAACATTCGTAAAAGCATCGACCTGCTCATTCATTTTTGCTTCAACTTCCTGATAGGCACGGGCTTCACCTTCAAGACGACCTTTTTCAAGACCCTCTTTATAGGCTTCCTGAAAAGAAGCTTCCAGACGACGTTTAACTTCCGCTTGGATTTTCTTTTCTAAGTCTGACTGTTCCTGACGAGAAAGACCTCGGTAGTCTTTGACGATATCATCAATTTTAAAGTTGTTTTTAGATGCAAAATCCCGTTCTGAACGAATTGATTCGTCCGACGCTTTAGTTGAATTTACTAATTCGCCAGTAAGGGTCTTGAAACTAAAAGATTGGAATTCACCTTGTTGTGTAACCACGTGGTTACTCTTAAGGTCATTGAACTCAAACGATTTAATCTCTGCATCACGGTACTTTTGCATGTTCTACTTAACCCTTTATTATACGAATGCGTCGCCTTCACCACCACGAGATACAACCGCTTTGCCTTTAGCTTCAAGGTCTTTGATCTGCTGAACGATCTCTTGCTGAGCTTTTTCAACGTCAGAGACTTTCGTAGGTCCCATTGCGTCCAGATCTTCTTTAAGAAGAGTGGCAGCACGGTTAGACATATTTTTGAAGAGTTTTGTTCTCACATCTTCTGGCGCCGTTTTAAGAGCTGTTACAAGTTTTAAGTTATCAACAATTTTGAGTAGCTCCTGGATACCACGGTCATCCACAAAGATAACATCTTCGAAGACGAACATGAGTTTACGGATCTCTTCAGCAAGTTCAGGATCTTTTTCTTCCACACGCGCCATGATGTTCTTCTCTGAACTCTTGTCCATGAGATTGAGCATATCTGCGATAGGCTCGATACCACCAAGCTGTTGAGTATCTATTGAGCCGAGCGTAGAAAGTTCAGTTTTAAGAACATCGTCAAGCTGAGCAATAAGTTCTGGCGAAACGAAATCAAGATTTGCCACACGAAGAACAACTTCGGCCTGAAGACCTTCAGGCAATTTACGAAGAACATCCACTTTCTTCTCAACAGGCAAGTGAGCGCAAATGAGAGCGATAGTTTGGGGATGTTCATTGATAAGGAAGTTAGCGAGAGTTCTTGTATCAACAAGCTCAAGCGATTCGAGTGTATTGTTTGTACCAACGTCCACGATTTGACCGAGTAGTTGTTTCGCTCTTTCTTCGCCCAAAGTACCGAGAATAAAATCACGGCCTTTGTTTTCAGAGAAGAGAAGATCAGCATCTTCATTAATAGCTGAATAGAATTCTTCAAGGACCTTCTTAACCATCCAGATGGGTGATTTAGAAATGGTCGACATGGTGTTAATCATTCGCTTAACATCATTATCTTTCATGTGTTTAAAAATCAGTTTAGTCGTTGTTGGACCTAAGGCCGAAAGCAGAATAGCTGCTTTTTCCTGACCTGATAAAAGTGCATATTGCACATCAGGCTCTAATGCTTTGTTTTCTTCTGCCACAAGTACTCCTGAAAACCTATTTTAAGTCGTAACTTTATTAAGCAATTTCTTTCTGGTTATCCGCTGTATGGATCATTTCATGAACGATCTGAGCTGCTTTTGCCGGATTAGCTTCGATCATAGAGATGATCTTCTCACGAATCATATTTCCTTCAATTTTCTCTGGATTCAATTTGTCATCCAAAGAAGGGAGCACATCTTCAAGTCCTGGAAGACGCTGGTTCGCTTGAATTTTTTCAAGTTCTTCAATTGTCTTAGGAAGGAAGTCTTCAATCGATTCAACAGTGTTCTCTGTAAGCCACTGAATGAAAGGACGAACAACCATGAAGAAGAAAAGTGAAATAATGGCACCAATGATAAGGTACTTGGTGATATTTTTCATGAGCTCGCGGTTTTCACGCACTCTCATGATCGCTTCCATTTCTGTTAAGTCTTCTTTTGCAAATTCCATATTTTTGATAACAAGTTTGTCACCACGAACTGAATTGATACCAATTGAACTTGAAACGATTTGTTGGAAGTTTTGAAGTTCATCTTCCGTCCATGCTTGGTACTTCGTAACAGTAATGCCGTCTTCATTAACCATCGGAACGCCATTCTTGTCCAGAACAGGGATTTTCTTCCCGTCTACCATTACTGCTACTGACATATTCGAGATTTCAGCAGTTGGTTTTTTAGACTTTGTTACAACCGAGGGAACAGCCATATTGCGAGTCACAAGAGACTTGTCTACATCATTACGTGTTTCAGGGATTCCAGGCTGTGGATTTTCGCCAGGAAGATTTGATCTTGCACCAGGGATACCTTGTGGTGAAGGACGAGTCCCTACCATCTTCTGTTCATTACGAACTTCAGAAACAACCGCTGCGTTTTCATTATCATAGCTTGTTGATGTTTCAATTTTCTCAGTAAAATCCATCTTCAATGAAACTTTGGCTATAACTTTACCTTCACCTATTACGCGTGAAAGAATTTCTTCAACTTTCTTTTCGTATTGAGAATTCATACGAGATTCAAGGGCCATACGGTTGGCTGTTTCAGTCGACATATTGTCGCCATCATTCTCAGAAAGCTTTTTACCGCGGGCATCAATCACGACAACCATGTGTGAGCGCATTCCATCAACAGAAGAGCTGATCAAAGATTGAATCCCTTTGATTTCATCTCCAGTCATTACTACACCACGTTCAACATCAAGAACCACCGAAGCTGTCGGAGGTTTTCTTTCTGAAACAAATGGTGAATGTTCAGGAATAGATAAATGGATACGAGCGCGAGTTACGCCCTTAATGTGCATGATGGTCTTAACCAACTCTCCTTCGAGAGCACGTTGCTTATTAATTTTTTGAACGAATGATGTTGTTCCAAAAGCTTGTTTATCAAATACTTCGTAACCAACAGTTCCTGTGAAGTTAACACCCTTCTTAGCAATCTCTAAACGCCAGATCTCAACTTGATCTTCTGGAACTAAGATTGATTTACCATCGTCTTTAACTTGGTAATTGATTTTGCCTTCTTCAAGCATTCTCGCAATGACTGCTGAATCTTCTTTGGTAAGATCCGTGTAGAGAACTTTATAATCTGTCTTACTAGACCAGATAATAATCCCCGCCATGATCGCCATCAGGAGTCCAGTAACGCCGATGAGACCCAATCTACGGGTCATATCCAGCGACTTGAAAAAGTCGACAAAGTTCTGAATTGTTTGTGTTAAAAAGCTATTCAAAAGAATCCTCCTGATTCTAAAGACGAATTAACCATCCTGGTTAATTAGATCTGCATTTTCATTATTTCTTTGTAAGCATCAATCACTTTCGTACGAACCTGGTTCATGGTTCTGAAAGCAATGTCGGCTTTCTCTACCGCGAGTAAAGTCTCATGCAAATTCTGAGACTCTCCACTCGCTAACTTCTCCATAGCAACGTTAGCATCATTCTGAATAGAATTCACTTTCCCAATGGAGTCCTGTAAAAATTCACCGAAGCTCTTGGTGCCTTCTGCACCACTGCCGCCTTCGATTCCACCAAAACCTTTACCAAATTCATTATCGACCGAACGAGACCACCCGCGGGCATCTGCCTTACCGAGTGTCTGTTGAAAGCCTGAAATGTCTTTAATAGCCATTCTTTAATCCTTAATTAGTTTCCGCGACCAATTTCAAGGGACTTCATCGCCATCTGTTTAGTCGTATTGATCGCAGTCACGTTCGATTCGTATGCTCTCTGCGCTTCAATCATGTTCGCCATCTCAACCATAGGGTTGATATCCGGCATAGCTACATACCCTTCTGAGTTCGCATCAGGGTGTGTAGGATCATGCTTATAGACAACTTTATCTGAATGCACGACTTCGGTGGCGTGAACGGTTTGTGCATTTTCCGCTAACTCACCTTCGAGAATTTCAGAGAAAGTATCGCGGGCCGGCTCCGACCCGAAAACAACTTCCTTACGACGATAAGGACCACCTTCAGCTGTACGGGTAGTTTGTGCGTTCGCAATGTTAGAAGAATGGGCTTCCATTCTCTTTCTTTGCGCTGCCAGACCGCTGGCACTAATTCGTAAGCTAGAAAGTAAATCCATTTAATTACCTTTCACTGTTGAGGGCATATTTCATAATGCCCATCTTTTTGTTAATCAGCTGAACTAAAGCATCGTACATCAGTTTGTTTTCTGCCATCGTTGCCATCTCGGCTTCAACATCTACAGTATTCCCGGATTCTGATACAACTCCATTCGGATTGTCATAGACTTCAGGATCAAGATTATTGAAACCGCCATTTCCCACATCGTGATGTTTTCCATCTGTTGTATTCATCTGCATCTGACCATCAACATCCAGGGCACGCGCTAATGCTTCTTCGAAGTCTAACTTCTTGGCCTTGAAACCAGGAGTATTAGCGTTAGCGATGTTCGTTGAAATAAGTTCGTTTCTCATTTCGCGGAAGTTCAGCGCTGACGTTAGCGCCTGTAATGTTTTGTCACTCACATCCATGCTTGCCTCGGATCAATTAACGTAAGTTAATAAAGTAAGTCGTACCTTCAGATCTGTATTCATTGATTTTATTTCTCAATGTACGAATAGAAACACCAAGGATTTTTGCAGCTTGAGTTCTGTTCTCAGAAGTGAATACCAATGCTTTTTTGATGAGAAGTTTTTCAGCATCTTTCAGTGACATAAGTTTGAATCCGTCTTCATCGATTTCTGATGTAGAGAATTCAACTTTGCGCTCGCCGTTTTCAATTGCTTGAAGATCAAGAACTGAAGATTCCATGCTAGAGCAAGTTTTGCGAATGAAAGTTTTAAGTTCTGAAAGATTTTGTGACCAGTTGTAGTCAGAAAGCTTACGAGCAGCTTCATCAGCAAGTTGAATATCGCCAGATTCCATTTCGGAAGCGTATTCGTTGATGAAGTGACGAGCGATCAATTCCACGTCTGTTCCTCTTTCACGGAGAGCGATCATGTCGATCTGAGCGCCGCTGAAGTAAGTGAATAAAGCGCGAGAAAATTTACCAGCACCAACCAACTTAGAAAGATTTTTCGAAGTTGTTGCAAGGATGCGAACATCAAGCTCATAGTCAGGTAGCTCTTGAAGAATAGTATAGAGGCGTTTCTGAAAATTATCATCCAGCGCATCAATGTTGGCAAAAATTACCGTACCACCGTTGGCAACTTCTAGTACGCCACGGTTGAACTTGCCACTCTCCTCATCACGGTAACCGAGAACTAGCTTTTCAACAGTAGCACTGTCAAAGCTGCAATCCACGATCTCAAGGCGACCATTCTTTCTTACTGAGTTCTGGTGAATGTAAGACCCAAGGGCCTTCTTTCCAGATCCAGCTTCACCAGCAATCAAGACTGGAGTTTTGGTAACAGACACATTACGTGCGGTCTCCAAAGCATGGTTAAATTTTGGGTGATTTCCTACGAGTACTAAACCTTGAGATAACATTAGACCTCCTGTCCGTTGTTAGTTGGTTCGCCTATAATTTTTTTTCTACCAATTGTAATGTCGCCAGTTCACTTCTTGCCATTTCCTTAATGTGAGAAGGAACACTTGTATCGTTTGTTAAAGAGCTTAGAACTTCGCGGCCATCCTTTGCCTTACCATTCTTAATCAATGATAGGCCATAAAGGTAACCAATGCGTGCGGTGTAAGGAGATTTTTGAAACTTTTCTCGAAATCCGTAAGTCATTGTTTCAAGTTCCTTCCAGTCCGGGACATCCTCTCCGGCATAGGCTTCTATGAGGAGGTAGTTAACTCGTTCCGATACATTCAAGATCGGGGCCGAAGTTGACTTGTTTATATCTGAACTTAATGCGCGAACAACAGTTTTGAAGCGATCCTGGTCTTTTAGTTGATACAAAGACTCAACGTAACCCATGAGAAGGTCGGCTGTTTGTCTTGGTGTCAGATGGTTTTTAGGGTTCTGTTTTACCATCACTTTTTCAAATTCTATGACCGCTTGGGTGAAGTCTTTTTGGTTAAATGTGACGAGACCTGTGTAAAAAGGATAGTTAATTGAGTCCCTAAGTGACACTGGAGCAGAGGCCAACTTAGCTCCAGCCTCGGTCCACTTTTGGTCAGAAATTAAGCGAATGATAGAAAGCTCTTCTACCATTTCATCTAAATTTGTGTTCTTCAAACGGTCAACCCAGATAGGAAAAGTACGCTCTTCGCTTGTTTGCGCACTCTTTAAGTGAACCATCGCACGATCGTAGCTCTTATAAAGTCCAAGCTTAATAAAGGCATCACATGCAACGAAGTTCATATAAGGGTTCTTAGCAACTTTCGTCTCATACTTGTCTTTATATGTTTCCCAGATTTTTACAACCTTGGCGTAGTCTTCTTTTAAATAAGCGTCCTGAATCATCCCGAAAACCACTTCGGCTCCGTCACCCTCGAAAACTCTGCGTTCAGCAGGCTTCAAAGAATCCAGAGGAATGGTTGTGAGGTAGGCAAGTGCCTTGTCGTATTCTTTAATAGAGATGAAAAGACGAAGACGTACTAACCAAAGTAATTTTTTCAAATTTTGATTAAGAGCTTTCGACTCATCCGGAGATTGCTCAAGGAAAATCCCTGTCTCTTTGTCATCTTCAGTTGGCTTTAATTTACGAGTCAGTCTGAGAGCAACATAACGAAGTTTGGCTTCGTAACGGGCCTCAGCCGAAGTCGAGCGATCAATCGCATTACGATAGAGCACCAGATTTTCAGTGGCAGAACGATCCATTAGTTCATAGGCGATAGCAAGTCTCAGACGAGCAAACGGCGCTTGCATGAGATATGAATAAGAAGCAATAAATTCATCATAAACTTTAATGGCAGAATCATAATCAGCGTGGCGGAAATAACTTTCGGCAAGGTTGTAGAGAATTGCAGGGTGTATTGGCTTAACCAGAGATTTTTCTACAGCTTTGTAGCGCTTAATTATTTCTTTAGTTTCACCCTTCGCAAGAAGAGCGTAAGTCGAGTACGCCAGACCCATCTGAGGAGGAAGAATGCTTTGAATTTTTTTGTTTTCATTCAAAAAGAGCTCAATATTATCGATCTGTTTGAGTTCTGCCAGAGAGTGAAGAATCGTCAGCGCCGATTGAATCACCATCGTCTGGTCAAAAGCTCCGCGGGATTCGACATAGAGCTGTTTAGAAAGTTCCAACGTTTTAACATTGTCCTTCATATCGACGTTGTATTGGATTAGATAACGAAGGATAGCGGATTTGAGTTCGTAATCTTCAGTCAGGTCTTTAATATTAGAGAGAATAACCATCGCAGACTGAGTGATACCACGGTTTGGTTTAGCGAGATTACCTTTGAGAAGAGCATTCGCTCTTAGAAACTCATTAGTCACATTGTTATTATCTCGACCGTACTTCTTCTCATAGAGTGTGATGGACTTATGCATAAGCCCCCACTTCTCTTCACGATAAAAGTTAATAGTTAGCTGCATATGTGCTTCTTTAGCATCATCCAGTTGTTCACGATCTTTGATTGGAAAGAGAGAATCAGGAATTTTTGAAGCTAAATTAATATCTTTTTCGAGTTGCGGGATCATCGGAGGGTAATCCCAGATGAACGTCGCTCCATAACGAAAATCACGAAATTCAGAATTGATTTTTGTCTTATCATCCTTGACCACTTCTACAACCGGAAGGAGAGGGCTTTTACGCGTGAGAAGATCGTTTTTGGTCGGTGTCTCTTTCTTAACCGGCTTTGCCACAACAATTTTCTCTTCTATCGGCAGCGCCAGAGGCTTTTTGAAGGCTGCCGTTTTCTCAGAAATCAGATCCGTATTGATCCAGAAATCTAGAATGTATTTTTTGTCAGCATCACGATAAAAAGAGAATAGTTCAACTGAAGGGTCACGGAGTTTAACTGTTATAGTTGCAGGACGGGACGGGAAATTTTCTTTGGTGTAACCGATACTCTCTATATATTGACCATTTGATTTGATCACTGCGAGTTCCCCCGCCAGTTTTTCAAATAGATCGAGATTCACCGTCTCAATGAAAAGTGTCTGATCACGTTTAACGACAAAAAGTTGTTCGCGGGGTACTAACAGATTCCAACGAAGATGGGTTTTGAAACTTTCCTGATTAATGATGTCAGCTAAAACTGACGTCGCGGCGAAAACGCTGGCCGCTAGAAGAGTCATTAATAAGAGTTTCGAATATTTCAAAGTAAGACTTCCTGTCTTGCCGAGTTTCACCACATCCATGTGGCGCTTTTTTCCTATTCTACAGGGCTTTTGATTTTCCGAAAGACATATTTTACCTACCGGCAAAAATGTCCTGTCGAGTGTTTGACACAATCATCATATGCAGAATTATAACAATGACTTAAAATAGAGAGATCGATAGTACCTGTGAAAAGTGGTTTGGTTTATGCATATTTTCTTTCTTCTATTCTTGAGTAGCTGCTCTCTCTTTTTCGGAGGCAAAGATGCCAACAAGAGCGCTAAAAACTCACAATATATGATCAATTTTTCATCCCAAGATTGGGAGATGAGAAAAGATGAGAGATCCGATTATGTCTGGGAAAACAAAAAGAATGGCCGCATTCTGCTATCTAATAGCTTCTGTAACGAATTCCAAGAACAAGGCCTAGATGAGCTGGCAAAAAAAACTGTCCGCACCATGAGCAAATTTGACTACCAAAAAGGTGCCTTCACCACCTTCCATGACCGTGAAGCCTATCGCCTTGAAGGCAACGGTACTGTCGATGGTGTGAAAGTCGGATTGAGTCTTCTTAATACCAGGCGAAACAATTGTTATTTTGACTTTGTCTCTATTGCTCCACTTTCTAAACCTGAAAGTAATGATCCGGAGTTCGATCAATTCCTTCGAGCTGTGGTGTTTAAATGAAATTAGAAGGGTTACGAGAAAACTTTCGTATCACGGGAGATATTGTTCTCATGCTAAGAGAATGTATCGCCTGCACCTTTAGCCGTCCCTTTTATTGGGGTCGCCTTTTAGAACAAATCATTCAACTCGGTATCGGCTCTCTTGGTATATCTATAGTCATTGGAACTGTTACCGGTCTCGTGATGACGTTACAGTTCGGCTATGGTTTAGAAAGATTTGGAGGAACACTCTATGTTCCGGCCATCGTTTCCTTGTCTCTGTTAAGAGAGCTTGCCCCTATCTTTACCTCTCTTCTAATAGCAGGTCGTATCGGTTCAGGAATAAGTGCAGAGCTCGCTGCGATGAATGTGACTAGTCAGATCGATGCGATTCGCGCGTTAGGAACAAATCCCATGCGAGTGCTGGTCGTTCCAAGAGTTATAGCAGCGATTCTTTCACTTCACCTGCTAGGAACTCTTTCCGCCTTCTGTGGAATTCTAGGTGGATTTGTTATCGCTAAAATCGAATTCAACATTCCTTTTGGTTTCTATATGAACAAGGTTCTTACCACAATTCGTCTAACTGACGTTTTTGGAAGTATGGCCAAATGTGCGATCTTTGCACTCATTATTTCACTCCTGGCTTGCTACCGTGGCTTCCAGCCGCAGGAAGGAACGAAGGGTGTAGGTAAGGCCACAACCTGGGTTGTGGTTACAACTTCGACCATCATTTTAGTTTCAGATTTCTTTTTAAGTAAAATCCTTATCCTGATGTTTAATTAATATGGATAAAATTCTCGAAGTTAAAAACATGGCGAAGAATTTTGAATCAAAGATGATTCATAAGAACGTCAGTTTCTATTTGAATCAAGGTGAAACCCTTGGTTTGCTGGGTCACTCGGGGACCGGTAAATCAGTTCTTCTTCGCTCCATCATTGGCCTAGAAGACATAGACGCTGGTGAAATTTTCTACCGTGGTAACCGAATTGATAATCTCTCTGAAAAACAACTCTACGAAGTCAGGAAAAAAATATCTTACTCGTTTCAAAATGGTGCCCTCTTCGATTCAGTCAATGTTTTTGAAAATATCGCCTATCCCCTTTTCGAGCACACTCGTCTACAAGAGCGTGAAATTAGTATTAAAGTCAAAGAGATCCTTAAAATCGTGAATATGGAAGATGCGATCAGTAAGATGCCTTCTGAGCTTTCAGGCGGTATGCAAAAGCGAGTGGGTCTTGCCCGCTCAATGGCATTAGATCCAGACATCCTTTTATATGATGAACCTACTGCCGGTCTCGATCCGATGAATGTTGATATGGTTATTGAAGTTATAAGAAGATTTAAACATCAAGGATTTGCTGGAATCCTTGTGACTCATGATATCCCAGTCGCCAAGAAAGTATGTGATCGCCTTCTTATTTTAAAAGAGGGAGTTATCCACTTTACCGGGACTATTGCTGAGTTTGATGCCAGTGAAGATATTTTTGTGAAAACGTTCCACATAGCTGACGAATAAGGAATATATGAGAAGCCGGAAAAAAGATCAGAAGAATTTAGTTAAAGTCGGAATTTTTGTTACTGTAATGACTGCGGTCCTTGCCGTTATGGTCATCAGCATCGGAAAAGAAAATTCCATCTTCGCTAGTAAGGTTGATATCCGCGCGCGACTCACGAATGTCTCCAATCTTAAAACTGGTTCATCAGTTGAACTCAAAGGTATCCGAGTCGGTACTGTTTCTGATATTCAGATTCTCTCTGAAGATGAAGTTCAGGTGACGCTCACGATTCAGGAAGAAGAGCTTAAGTGGATCAAGCAGGATTCTAAAGTCGCCATTTCAAGCGCAGGTTTGGTGGGTGATAAATTTCTCGAAGTCATTAATGGGACTAAAAGTGCTCCCGCGTTTAATCCGGAAAAGGATTATCTCTTTTCTGAAGGCGGAACTGATTTCAAACAAATCCTTGTAAAAGGTGAATCCATTGCCACCGTAGCAGAACGAATTCTCCTTCGTATTGATAACATTCTGTTGAATATGGACGATGGTAAGAAGCTGATACAGACCGTGGATTCAGTCAGCAAGGCCGCTTTCAATCTGGAGCAGGTCACCAGAGATCTCAAAGACGCTAAGATGAGTGGCATGGTTAAAAACGTAAATTCGACTATGGCCAAACTCAATAGCGCTTCAGGATCCATGGAGAGAGTCATGGGCCGCATTGAAAATGGTCCAGGAACGATGAACTCATTAATCTACAGTGACAGTATTCACGAAGAACTTCGGGCACTTCTTGGAGGAGCACAAAGGAATAGTGTGATTAAATATTTTATTCGTGAGTCGATCAAAAAATCTGAAAAGAAAAGAGTGGAAGATTAGAGAGTAATGTAGCGAAGGCTTACTAAAAGCACAGCGATCATTAAAGCACTTACCCACAATACAGAATTCACGGAATTCATTTCACATACTCCTGTTATACTATAGAAATAATCAAGGAAGCTTAAGTCGTCAAAGGTGCTTTTTGGCCATACCGGCTTAGGCATTTAACAGTAAGAAAAATCTCAATTTCACCTACAAAACTCATGCTTCTTACATTCCTCTCTGGGTACAAAGTGACACTTTTCTCAAGTATTACGAACACCTGGCCAGAATGCTTACAATTTATACGACCCTGTAGAATTGCCAACCCCTCTAACCGTCCTCAAAGCTTTTTGAGATAGTCTCCCAATGAAAATCACTCTTTTTGTAGTTTTTATGTTCTCAGCTTTTTCGCTCTTTGCTGGGGAAATTAAAGTCATGGATATTGGATCAAAAGATCTTTTTACTTATGATCGTATTGAACCTGAATTGATTTTTGATCACATAACACTTGAAGCCGGAGTAAACGTAAAACTCTCTTCAGGCTTTTTGAGTGAGTACTTACCACGTGATAATTCTGTTCTTCTCAGCCAACTAACTTTTGATTCGGAAACAGGAAACATTGTCCTGACTCATCAAAATAAAACTTTCTTTTGTGGTTACGTTAAGAAAAAAGAGAATGGAACGTTTTCAAGAAGTGTGTATATGACGAGTGCTTGTAAGTTTGAGCAGCGATACGAGGAACAAACCACACGGGCAAACGATATCGTCACCCGTGTTCAGGTTTTAGAGATTTATTTAACGTTCTGAGATTTCTAAATTCTTCTTCTTCATTTTTTCAATCAGAGTTGTTCTGTTCAAAGCGAGAAGTTTTGAAGCTTGGTTCTTATTCCCACGCGTGCGGTTCATCGCCTGCATAATCAAAGAGTCTTCAATATCAGAAAGAATTTGTTTAAGGTCCACTCCGACTTCAGGCAACTCAAACAATGTTTTGTAGTGTTGAGTGACCAGAGGGTTAGAACGGAAGATTTTCGCTGGAAGATCTTCTGGAAGGATTTCATTTCCACCACGAAGAATAACTAGGCGCTCAATCACGTTTTCAAGCTCTCGGACGTTCCCTGGCCAGTCATAGCCCATCAGAAGATCCATCGTAAGACTTGCAAACGAGATTTCATTTGATCTATCGCCAGAAACAAAACGATCGAGGAAGTGAGAGATAAGAAGAGGAATATCCTCACGTCTTTCTTTCAATGCCGGCATACGTATAGGAATAACATTCAGACGATAGAATAGATCTTCTCTGAACTTCCCTTCCGCCACGGCTTTTTCAAGATCACGGTGAGTAGCTGTAATAACCCGGGCATCAATTTTAAAGTTTTCAGAAGAACCAACAGGCTCAATTACTTTTTCCTGAAGAACACGGAGAAGCTTAACTTGAAGAAGAAGTGGCATATCACCGATTTCATCAAGGAAGATCGTTCCATTCTGGGCCAATTCAAAACGACCCTTACGGTTTGAAATAGCACCAGTAAAGGCGCCTTTCACGTGACCGAAGAGCTCACTTTCAAGAAGTTCACCAGGGATAGCGCCGCAGTTTACTGAGATTCTATTTTTTGTCGAACGTGCCGAAAGTTTATGAATGGCAGAAGCAACCAGCTCTTTACCAGTTCCCGAAGGTCCCATGATAAGAATGGTAGAATCGGTTTTAGCGACTTTTCCAATTCTTTCAAAAACATCTTTCATCGCTCGCGATCTACCGATCATGCCTTCAAATTGATCTTCAACTGTTGGGCGATCAATTTTAAGTTTTGAAAGCGCACGAGGACGAAGCTCAGAGGTGAAAACACCCTCGCCTTCCATAAGAAGTTCTCTTGGAAGATTAGTACCGAGTTTCGTCTGCATCGCTTCGATTACAAGACGCTTAAGATTTTCTAATTCAAATGGTTTTGTAAGGTAATGGAAAACACCTTTCTTAGTAGCGGCAATGGCGGTTTCGATACTGGCAAATCCCGTCATCACGATAGAAACAAATTCAAACCCACGCTCTTTGAGAATATCAATGAGGAGGAGTCCGTCCGAGCCTTGCTCAAGACTGATATCTGAGATCAAACAGAATGGATTTTCTTTAGGGTGGCCCTTGGCGAAGTTGTTCAAACAATCTTCTGAGCTACTAAAAAGAAGCACCGGCATCTTTAGCGTTTGCTCGAGGTACTTACGAAGACTCATGCCGAGAAGCTTGTCGTCTTCAACGATAATAATAGGTGGAAACTGAGTAGAAAGAGAGCCATCAAAACTTTGATGAAGAAAGTTTATATCTTCCATTTATCCTCCGAGA
>JBBARF010000103.1:0-13539 GCA_040399925.1 Bacteriovoracaceae bacterium | reverse complement strand
ATCTTCGCAAGAAGTGAAAAATACTAAAGCCCAGTTTAACCCACTGGGCTTTTTTATTTTCGAAAACTTGTTAGAATCCCAATATGAAAAACTTAACTGTCTTAACTTTATTGGCCATTACCCTACTCATTTCCCTGTCTAGCTTTGGAGCTGAACTCTCTCAACATGACGGATGCAATGAAGCTGCTTATCAGACTTTAAAAGATGATAGTGAAAAATTCATTTTCAATCGCCACACATCGACCCATCAATTTATTGATTGCAATTCTTCAACTTATGGAATGGAAATAGTCATCCATGAAGCAACACATTTTGAAGATTTAGGTGTTCCGGCAGGTGTAAACCAAGTTGAGCTTGAAAAGTGGTTTTCCAATCCAAAGAATATAAAATTCAATCAATATTTAATATCTGGTCAAAGGAATGGAGAGATGCAGCTTAAGAAATCTCCTAAGCCAAAGACAGTCATTTTAAATTTTTTAAAGACAAATTATACCAACATTCTTTCTGATGATTCTCATATGCTTCAATCTTTTTTGGAGGGTTACATAAATGATACATCTATGCTTGCGTCTTATTCATTCACTAAAGGTATCGTCACCGAACTTAATGGGTATATTCATGGATTAAAAATAGAACAAAGAATAAAAGGGAATGGACAAGATCTAGAACAGCGTTATGGAGTTTTAGGATTTCTTTTTTTTGCCAAATCTTACTTGGCCCAGGTAAAAAGAGACCAACCCACGGCTTGGAAGGAAATTAAGACCGCACAAAATTTGCGACATTTAATCAATTTATTTAAAGACGCCTCAACTGTCCTAATGACTTCCGACCACTGTAATACAATGGATGAAATGGAGAGAAGTGACTTATTTAGCCTCGTCTCAGATCCTAAATATTTAGGAGCAATGGAAGAGGTCCTGGCTTCACAGCCAGATATCATAAACAAGATTGTTTGCCGATAAAGAGCTGTCATTTCAATATTTTAAGTAAGAATAAGTTATTAAGTAGGATAAAGTTGAGTCTATTGATTTGGAAAAATTTCTAGCTTGTGAAAACCTTTAACTTTGCTAGAATTAAAAAACTGGTGGAGATTGATAAAGGTTGCGACGCCTTTCTCCACCAGAAACCTTCCCTAAATTCTCAGGGTGTTTTCTGGCCCAAATATCATTAACATCTCACTTAATAAATCACGATGACTGTTACTAGCTCTTAAATTTCTTGTTTGAAAGATGGTCATTCATTTTTTAAACAATATGGCCTGCACAGTTTTCGCTAGCCACCTCCCCTTGCGAGTCTTCGTAGGCACCTTCATAGTGTTCAGAACATCCGCAATCTTCCAGAAACTAAATCCCTTCTTCCGCAACTCACGCATTTTGAGAATGGCTTCCTGTTCACGCTTGTGCTCCGCAAGGCTTCTCTCCTTCATCTTTTGTCCGTAGGCCAATCCCCTCACCCTTTTCTGGTTGGTTCCAGTCTCCCTGACGGGTATTCCATGGATCTTGAGATACTTCAAAACAGTCGTTCTGGCGGAAAAAAGTTGGGGATAGGGTAGATTGGTTACCCCATTTTTAAATTCAGTTTCGATCTTCGCAAGAAGTGAAAAATACTAAAGCCCAGTTTAACCCACTGGGCTTTTTTTATTTCTGCTGTTTAGTCTCCATAACTCTGATGATCAAATCCTTGCACCCCAACCATTTTGAAAGATATGGAGTAGGGTTAACCGGCTACAGCCTTTTTCTCTGCATCACCGATAAAGAATTTATACCAGAGGTAGGCAAGTAGCATTACGCTGAGATAAATCAATCCCAACGTCAGGTTGAAGATCATCATCGAGATGAAACTCACTATCGCCACGACGAGCGCAAAGATCTGCACCCATGGATAAAGCTGAGCTACGAACGGACGTGGAAGATTCGGCTCATTCTTCCGGAGAATGAAGAAAGTTATTAGGCCGAAGATATAAAGCGTAATCGCTCCAAAACAGGCAATCGTGATGATTTCAGCGGTTTTGCCGGTGAGAAGAGCGCCTATTCCTACAATCATGTTCAAGACTAGTGCCTTGGTTGGAGTTTTAAATTTAGGGTGAGTTTCACCTAAAATTCTCGGGAAGTATCCGACTCTGCCGAATTCGTAAGTCACGCGGCCTGCAGCGAGAATGATTCCGTGGAAAGATGCCACGAGTCCGAAAAGCCCGATCGTGAGGAGCAAGTGATATAGATAATTATCTTTACCCACGATGTGAGAAAGTGCGAGTGGAAGTGGGGAGTCTGAAGGAGCAGCACCCGGAGTCGGATACACGATTGCTTCCCAGCCGTTCACGCCGATCGAAGAAACGAAAGTAAGAAAACAAAGAACCACAAGAGTAAAGATCGCCCAGCCGAATCCTTTTAAAATATTTTTCTGTGGATTGATGGTTTCTTCCGCCACGTTTGCCACGCCTTCAATGCCCAAGAAAAACCAGATCGCAAATGGAATGGATGCGAAGATTCCGGTCACTCCATTTGGGAGCGCATTGGTGGCGAGGTGAGTGGAATCAAAGTGAGGAAGAGTCACGCCCGCGAATATCAGCAATTCAAGCACAGCAAAAATGGTGATGAACAACTCAAAGCGCGCAGCTGCCTTCACGCCGAAGATATTGAGAGATGTGAAAATCACAAAAGCTCCGGTAGCAATGGCAATGATCGGGATGTTCGGGAAAAATTCGTGGAAGTAAGCAGCGATCGCAAAAGCAATCGCTGGCGGTGCAAACACAAACTCGATCAGTTGGGCAATTCCTGCAATGAATCCCAAATCCGTACCCAGGGCGCGGTTTGCGTAGTCAAATACGCCGCCAGCCTTTGGAATCGCGCAAGCGAGTTCGCAGTAGCTGAATGTAAAGAACACGTACATGAGCGAGATGAAGATCGTGGAGATCGCCATCCCCAGAGTTCCACCTGCGGGTAACCCAAGATTCCAACCGAAGTACATTCCGGAGATAACGTAGCCCACACCCAAGCCCCAAAGCATGACGGGACCAAGTGTTCTTTGTAAGTGAGATTCAGAGTGATTCATTCCTCAATAATAGCGGTCTGATGCCTTGTAAGTCTAAGGATTTAAACTTTTTTGACACTTGATAACTGTTAATTTAGTCTAAAATTACTTATGCTTAATCAATTGAAAAAACTAAATGTTGCAGATTGGATTAGTTGCTCACGCATGATCGCTGCTCCGATTGTAGTTGCTACAACCCTTCTTGGTCTGAAATTTGAAACAGGAATGATCATGTTGATTGGCATGGCAACCGATTACCTGGATGGAAAGGCAGCTCGATATTTCAAGGTTAGTTCTAAGATGGGTTCCAGGCTCGACTCCATTGGCGATGCAGTTCTTTTGCTTGCCGGTTTCTTTAGTGTAGTTTGGTTCTATCCTGAATTTATTCAAGCGCACATTTGGGAGACCTGGATCTTAATGATTCTGTATTTCCTACAGCCAGTTGTTTCATTTATAAAGTTTAGACGCGAAACAGCTTTCCATACGTATTCGGCAAAACTATCGGCACTAACGGCCAGTCTGTTTATTGTTGCTTGCTTCTTCTATGAGCCGAATGAGTGGCTGTTTTACATTGCCTGGGTTGTCGGCATGATAGAGCAAATAGATGAACTAGCCCTTCTGTTTATCATTTCTGAGCTAAAAGAAGACATCAAAGGCGTCTATTGGTTCCTGAAAGAAAAATAATCCTAAGTCCTAACAGATAGTTCTTTGTGGCACTAAATCGAAGAAACCATCTTTATTTCAAAGACTTAACCTCTTGCTTGGCTGTGGCAAATAGTAGGTAGTGTATACGATTGTCTCCAGGATCGAGCGCCACCCCACTTATTCCCTATCCCTAACTTTTTTTTCCGCTCGTAATGAGCGGTTCAGGATTAGAAGGATTATTAGGGAGCCTTAAATTCAGTCGTGATCTTCGCAAGAAGTGAAAGATACCAAAGCCCAGTTTAACCCACTGGGCTTTTTTTATTTCTAAAGTTGACCTCCATCCTGATGCTGTTAGAATTTTATAATGGCGTTTATTTTCCTCATTCTATTCTCATCACTCGCTTTTGCTGAGCTTTGCGGCCCTCATGAAATTTATGTCCGTGAACAGTGGATCGAGTCATACACTAAAACCGACAGTACAAATGTCAGGGCCCACACCAGGAAAGCTCATTGCCGAGAATTAACTCGCTTCAACTATTATCAAGATTCAACAACTCAAACCTTCAAAAAAATAAAAACAAATATAAAAAAATGGAAACCAGAAGAAAAAAAAGTAGTTGAGGAATATCTTGCGAAACTTCCGCAATGGCTCAAAAATTATAGACTTGGAGAAGAACTTAGAGGTGATGTCGGAGGTAATGCTCACAATCCCGCTGCTGGAATACCTCTTACAAGAACTCTAATTGTATTTGATAAATTTTTTGAAGCTCCAAATAAGCTTGCTGTGCTTATACATGAAGTAGGTCATCTTACTATTATGGATTTAACCAATGAAGAGATGGCTGGCTTTGCTAAGTCTTCTGGATGGATCATTGATCGAAAAAAGAGAATCAAAATACCTCCCAAAACCTTAATCATTCCTGATTCGTCGGAATCGGTAAGCGAAGACTATGCAAACCATATTGAGTTGTATTATTCAAATCCAACTCTTCTGAAAAAACTCAATCCTGCCAGCTACTCCTTCATAGGGGGAATAATTAAAAAGAGAGAACCCAAATGAAGATTTTTATTTTAACCTTACTAGTGTTTTCTTTTGGATGCTCATCTCAGTTATCTCATACTGATAGCTCGAGGGATATTTTTGACAAAATTATCCATGTTCAAAAAGTCGCGACCAAAGATGAGTTAATTAAAACTTTTGGCCAACCTCTAGAAATAAAACCCGAAGATGATATCAGTGAAGAGTATGCTTATAAGGACTTTTCAACATCTGTAAGTAAATCTTCGGGGAAAGTATTGGGAACTTCTATGCCTTACTGGGTTAATTTCGATGCATATAATTTTTTAAAGAAACGCTTTAAGAACAACAAATGGATTGAAACCGAAATGCCAGGAACGACTTCAGATATCGAAGAAGATAAATATAAAGTTGAGCTTCCTGAGCTTGGAATAACCTTTGAGTATGATAATCAAGACCCATTAAGAAGACCTATGTGGATCTTCTTTAATTAGAAGAATACTAAAGTCCACTGGACATTTTTATTTCAAGGAATCTATTTGAACACTCCCCTGGTCGTATATCCCTTACTTATTATCATAGCTGCTTGTGCTCACAAGCAGGTGAAGTTGAGCAATCCTCGACACTACTAGATTTCAGTTAGATGGGACACTCTAATGTACACCTTTTCGACATGGATTTTATTTCCAATAAAATATAACCTCAGGTCATGAAATTAATTAGTTAGAAGTGAAAAATACTAAAGCCCAGTTTAACCCACTGGACTTTTTTTATTCTAAGACTTATTTCTCATTCGACCCATCAAACATTGTATTACCGTTGGCAGTCTTCTCAGGTATAGACTGAACAACATCAAAATGTTCGACAATTTTTCCATTCTCTAATCTAAAGATATCAACCACAGCTAGACCTAGGTCTTTTTTGGTAGATTTGCTATGAAGATGAAGCGCAACTAAATCTCCATCAGCAATAGCTCGTTTAATTAAGACATGGGCCTGAGGATTCTTTTTAAAATAGCTTTCAAAAAAGTTATAAAACGCTGATGCTCCGTTAGGTACATGCGGATTGTGCTGGATATATTTTGGACCAAAATATTTTTTAGCCGCTTCAGTGGGTTTGTGTTGATTAAAGGCCATTTCATAAAAATCAACAACCACCTTTTTGTTTTTTTCTTGGAGGGATTCGGCAGCAACATTCAAAGAAAACAAAAGAGTGTAAATGAAAAGAATACAGTTCAAAAATACCTACCTTTAAATGCTTAAGTGAATAGAATTCACAGATATATTATTGTGGTAAGACGAGGGGTTTGTCTATGATTGTCCCCTGGATCGACTGATACCCCATTTTAAATTCAGTTTCGATCCTCGAAAGAAGTGAATAATACTAAGAGCCTAGCTTAACCCACTTGGCATTTTTTTGAATTGAACTTATTTATTCAATCTGATTCCTATAGTACCCTTTGATCGCTCCAATTTGTCTTTCGTTCAATCCCGTAACGTAAGTCTTGAGTACTAAAAATCTATACAGAATTTCAGCAGAAATTTGGCGAGCTTTTGGACTATTAATATATAAAAGGAGTAGGGCTAATCCAAACTCTGTAACATCTACTTTTCGTTCTTTTCTTTCTTTGCCTTTTGCACCAGCAAAATAAAAATTTTCAATGATATTTTTGTCTAATCTATAACTTGTATTGTGAGACAGCTCATTCTGACACTTTTTAATTGCTCTCAAAATATTGTCATGCCGTACGTTAAACTTTTCCGATAAAGTCAGAGAGTCTGTAACTGGTCCAAATGGTGTGTCACGAATCCAGACCTGGCCCATCATATGGCGATTAACCAAATCTTTAAGCCTAGGAGGTTTTGTTTCGAAAGGAACTTCGAAGTTAAATTTAGGGATCATGAAATCTCCAATGGTATGATATATTTGGTTCACCTCAAATTTGAGGTGAATGAATAAGTATTCGATATTATTGAAGATACCTCTAGAGATATAATTCTGTTAATCGTTATCATTTTTATGAAGTCAATTAATTCAAATTAGAAAATTTTGTGGCAGAAATAGTAGATGGCTCACGTTTGTCTCCACTGTCAAATGGGACCCCACTTATTCCATATCGCTCTTATTTTTTTCCTCTCTTAAATGAGCAGTTAAAAAAATAGATGTTTTAGAGAGCCTTCAATTCAGTCATGATCTTCGCAAGAAGTGAAAGATACTAAAGCCCAGTTTAACCCACTGGGCTTTTTTATTTCAACCGTTTAAATTGACCATACTGACGCAACTGATACCATTAATTAATGCCAGTTATCTTTTTATTCTTATTCATGACTGCTGCTTTTGCATTTCCTTGTAAACCTTAAGATTTATATTCGCGAGCAATGGATTGATTCCTACACGAAACTTAACGGTACAAAAGTATCAGCACACCCTCGAGATGCTCACTTTAGAGAAGTTGAAAGATCAAATTACTTTCAAGATTCTACCAAACAGACATTCAAAAATATTAAACCGAAAATAAAGAAATGGAATACAATTGAGAAAAAAGCTGTTGAGGAGAACCTTGCACTTATACCACCTTGGTTAAGCAGGTATTACTTAAAAGAAATTCTTCGAGGAGACATTGGAGGACATCTTGATAATCCTGGAGGTTGTGTTGCGTCAACCAGAACTTTGTTAATATTTGATCGCTTTTTTAAGAACAAGATAAAAGAGCTGTTATTATCCACGAAATGGCCCACATTGCCTTGCCTAGTATTGATCCCGAATTAAAATTTGAATTTGCACGTGCATCAGGATGGAGCTTCAACGAAAACAATAAACTTATTCATCCATCAAAACTTCTTATGGATGACTCTAAAGATTCAGTGAATGAAGATCTTACAAACTCTATTGAATCATATTATACAGATTCAAATAGACTGATGACTTTTAACTCTCTTGCATTTTTAGTCATAAAAAAAGTAATTGACTCAAAGGAAAATGAACGATGAAAATAATTTTTCTTATTTTATTCATGCTTATAAGCTGTAAAACATCACCGCCGGCTCAGAAAAAAGCTGATGAGTTTGATAAAATCCTCCATCTGAAAAAATTAAATGATCCAAAAGAGCTTTCAGCAATTCTTTGAGAACCATACAGAGTTGACACGTCTGACACCAACTCGGACCAATATTATTATGATCAGAAAAAAGAACAAATGCCTATCAATGTATTCGTAAATAAAAAGAGTCAAAAGATTACCACAATTGCACTCACTTACTTGGTAAGTTTTGATGCTTATGCGTATTTAAAAAAGCGATTCAAAGACTACAAATGGATTGAAACAGCTGTTCCATCAAAGGCCGTAGACGTTGAAGAAGATCTCTATAAAGTGGACATTCCCGAATTAGGCATGACATTTCAATACGACAATGAAGATCCCTTAAGAAGACCCATGTGGATTTTTTTCAAATGAGATTAAAATGAGCCAATCACCAGAACACATCATTGAAACGCACTGCTCAGTAAAAACATTTAGCAATTTCCTTCGTCCTCCATGTACATAACTTGAAATCACATTTTGTGATATCAAGTTTTCCCATTCTGTCTCAGAAACTCTTAAGGCAAAATCAGATGGAAATCGATCGCCATTTCGAGAAACTGACTGATTTAACAATCTTGTTTCCACACCGTAGATACTTGCTAGATCACTATCCTAACAACTCGTTCTTAAATTTCTGATCGGAAAAAAAGATGGCCTGAACAGTTGGGCGGGATTACTTCATAAAATCAAAAAATCTTGAGAAAAGAAGATAAAAAGCTGAGAAGCCAATTGTACTGAGTGTGCATGCCATTCCAAAAACACGAAAGAAAAAGTTTTCATTTAACTGACTCACACCATATGAGTGGCTCATTCTGCCTAAAGTAAGGACGCTCCCTAAGGCGTAAATAAGCCACGAGTGACCATGTACTTGTTCTACAAAATAGATAAGTAACAAGGTTAAAGGCACGTATTCAGCAAAATTTCCGTGGGCGCGAACAGCGCGAAGCATTTCAAGGTTGCCGGAATCTCCGACAGCGATTCTGAAACGCCTCCGTAGACGGAGCGTTCTAACCGTTAGAAAAACGAAGAGCAAACTAAGAATTGCTACAAATATTGGTGTAACCATAAGTCCCTCGCTAAATGATTAACGATAGATTCCAATAAATTAAGTGCCAAATCAAGTGTAATTAAAATGACATTTGTCTCTTATTCAATCCAGTGATGTAAGTCATGACGACTACACACATCGTCTCCTCACCCATGTCACAGCCGTTAAAATAAACCAAAAGCTTTATTTCCCTAAACTAGACGCAAAATTTTCATTCCTTCATGCCCAGGATGCTGCTCGAGCGCTGGCGTGGTTGTGTAAAGACAAACCAAAACAAGTTTTCAATATTGGATCGCCGAATGCGTGGACACTGAGAGAATTAATGAATCGTATTGAACAGGTCGTAGGTAAAAAATTTACTTATGGTGGAATTGACGACACGCCTTCCCCATTCGGAATATCAGAAGATTTTTATATGAATGTCGACAGAGCTAAGAAAGCAGGTTTTTCAGTAGCAGAACTTGAGGACTGAATACCGGCCCTCATTGAAGAATTGAGTCTAGCTTAGTCGATTGTACTCACGATTGCTTGATAGCTAAGAAGTGTATTCATAAATGCCAAGCGCGATTCGTGAAAAGAAGCTTCGGCACTGGCCTGGGCTTGTTCTCTGATATTCACTAAAAACAAATTCCCGCCACCAGTCTTTAACTTATATGTTTCAGAAATAACGAGTTCTTTTGATTTCGTAAATTCAATTTCAGATTGAGTCACTTGCTCTAATTGTAGGAACAAAGTTTGTCGAAGCGCCATCACTTCAAACTTATAAGACTGTTGCCCGAAACTCATCTCTTTTTGAGCGACCATCTGGTTAGCACGAGCGGCTGCAATATGACCATTCCCTAAATTTCTTTCTATGGGGATGCTCACTTGTGCCATCACCATTAAGTAGTCTCGAGGTATATTTGGATGAGAATTAGATCTTTGAAAATACTCCGTTGTAATATCGATTTGAGGTTTTAAATCTTGTTTTGCAAGCTCGAGATTAACCTCAGATTTTTCTACTTTAAGAGAAAGGGTTTTCATGTCAGGACGTTTTTTGATCAACTCATCGATATTTGAATCGAGATCGAGTTTTTCCAAAAGCACTGCCAGGTTACTAGGATAGTCTTCAAAACTATCTGTCGAGATGGGAATGATGGGCTGGCCATTTTCATCTCGGTAAAAGAGGGAGAGAGCGAATTCAGCTCGCAGAAGTCTTTCTTTGGCGGCTTGAAGTGAGCCTTTTCGACTTGCAATATATTGTTCATTTTCTGTAACAAGGATTTGAGCGACATCGCCTTTTGACTTACGAGCAACTAAGTACTCATTTCGAGTTTCACCATTTTTTAGGAGTTCTTCATAAACATTTTTCACTCTTTGAGCCGTGACCCACTCCCAGTAAGCAAGTTGTCCAAATCTCCCAACATCCAAGATCGTTAATTCTTTATCCGCTTTCGCGATAGTTGCATTATACTTCGCATTTTTAAGAGCAGCTCTATGAGGATCAAGAAGGAGATTTTTCCATAAGGAGGCCTGAAGGCCTATTACAGAATAATTTCCGGTTTGATTTTGTGGATTTCCCGTATTGTAAATTGGAGCAAGAAAACCTGTTGGATTGCTGATTTGCTCTGCACCTATATAAATTTTAGAATTTGCTACACCTAGTGGTTTTTCGAGTTGGGTCCGAGACAAGGTTGTATTCCAGGGATGCTTGGTTTGTCTTCTATAGTTAGAAACAACATTAGTATCAAAAGCACCTCTTGCACCGGTGACAGCTTCTTGACCTGCTCGCATTTTTTCTATCGCTGCCAGTATTGTTGGGTGATATTTCAATGCACTTTCTTTAACCATGGCGGGAGAGAGGGCTGCGTATGCAGGAAGGGTTATCAAAAATAATAAGAGATACTTCATTGCACTTTACTCCGCCAAATCCATGGCTTCCTAAAAACTGACTTCAAGTCGATTCTTAGTATGATTTTGGCAGCTATTAAATTAATTGCAATAGTTATGAGCCGATTCTGTACTAGATAGACTATTTTCCGACTTAAAAACGCGGTTTAAAGCACTAAAGTATCACTTGATCTTCATTGGTCTCCTGTTGCAGTTTTTAGTGAGCAACGAACTTAAGTCTTCTATAGACTAAAGTCCGGTTATTGGCGGGCATTTCGTAATCTTCAACTAGCGCAAAACCATTCTTAATCATGTTCCCATTGATGTCTTCGAAGGCACGAATCCCACTTAAAGGATCTCGAGCTTTTAGAGTCTCATCGAATAAAGCGTTACTCAGTGAAGTAAATTCACCATTGTATTTAAAGGGGCCATAAAAGATAGCCCGAGAATCTTCTCTCAAACGGTGACCAAGAAGCTTCATAAAAGCCTTGCAATCTTTCCAGTGCATGATGTGTAGAGTATTTGCAGTGAAGACCACATCAAACTTAACTTTGGGAAAATCATCCTTACTCACATCCAAACGAACAGGTTTTTGAATATTTTTAACTCGCGCATCAGAGAACGCCATATTAAGTCCCAGCATATTGGCCGGAAGATCTGACGGGTACCATTCTACCTGAGGAAATTTCTGAGCAAAATAAATGGCATGTTGACCTGTGCCTGCACCAATTTCCAAAACTCTGCGATCAGTGGGATAGATATTCTCAAGAAGAACCTGAAGGATTGGGGCCTTGTTTCTCTCGCAAGCTTCTGAAAATGGTATTTCCATAGATATCCTCTTATTAGTAAAGCATCGTCACTGATAAACTCTGGTACCACAATCTGCTGAAGTCCTGTCCCAATTGACTACCTATTGGAAACCTCAATCCGATATAGAGATGTTAATTCAAAATTTTATGCTAGGATACCTCTATGCTAAATAATGATATTCTTCGAAGCATCCGCTTCATGATGAACGCTCCTGAAACCCAAATGATTGAGATCTTTAAGCTCGATGGACTTGTCGTAACTCCCGAAGAGATGACGACGTATTTAAAAAAAGAAGATGATGCGGGTTTTGAGGAATGCAGCCATAGAATTCTTGGCCATTTTTTGAATGGTCTGGTTTATTTTAAGCGTGGCAAAGATGAATCTCGTCCAAAAATGTATGTCCCACTTCCAGTAACGAATAATACTGTGTTAAAAAAATTAAGAGTCGCCTTCGAACTTAAAGATGATGATATCATCACGATTCTAAGAGAAGCCGAGTTCGACGTTTCTAAATCCGAAGTCGGCGCCCTTTTCCGCAAAGAAGATCATCCTCATTTTAGACAATGTGGAGATCAGTTTTTGAGAAATTTTCTTAAAGGTCTCACGAATAGATTAAGAAAATTCCCTTCCCCTCCCAATACCTAACAGATTCGATCAGGAAAATATTCGTAACTTAAGAAATTTCCTACGAATTTCATTTCTTCTTTATAATTAAGAGATAGAAAACTGACCTTTCATGGAGGAAAAATGAAATCACTCTTAATCGCCCTATTTGTTGGACTCGTTAGCCTACCAGTTCTTGCTGATAGCTCTACTGGTTGTGGACTTGGTTCCCTTATCTGGAAAGATAATTCAATTGTTTCAGCTCTTTTCAGACTGACGACTAACCAGTCTTTCTCGTCACAACTTTTTGGTATCACGTCTGGAACATCTGGTTGTTCTCAACACAGTATCGTAAAACGCGATATGGCCCCTGTTTATTATGCCGAAGCCAACATTGAAGAACTCAAAGTTGAAATGGCACAAGGTAAGGGCGAGTACGTTTCGATCTTCGCGGATGCTTTGGGATGTCCGGAAACTCTTAAACCAGAATTTTCAAAAATGACGAAAGAAAAATACGAAACTATATTTCCAAAATCTGATGTTTCTCCAATTCAAATGCTAGATAACGTGAAAAAAATGATGAAAGAAGCTCCTGCTCTAAGCGGTCGATGCACTTACGCCAGTCTCTAATTCAGATACTCACATGGGGGAAGCTTTGGCTTCCCCTTTTTTTATGCCTCGAAGCCTTGGCTGTCGACACGGCCCATTTACCTGAATGGTTGAATCTCCTCCACTTTAAAGGTCAACGCTCCCTACTCGATTCCCCTCAGTTTTTTTTAGATCAGGGCGGAGTCAGTGATCCGGAAGCTGAACTTAAAGCAAGTCTCGCAGCTGTAAGTGGAACCAAAACTTATGGTCGCTTAAAACTTCCCTTTGCTTGTGCCTATCCCGCAAGAATGAAATTTCTATCAAAGCACTACCAAGTCACTTCAAATGATAAATGTGCAGAGCTAGAAGATTGGCTTAAGGGGTTGAACCCAGAGAGCATTTCTCTGATTTTTGCGAGTTACTACCCAAATAATCCTGCTTCTATTTTTGGTCATACTTTCTTAAAAATTAATACTAGTGCTGAAAATAAAATTTCAGATTATGCCGTAAACTACCTTGCGATCACTTCAGAAACAAATGGATTGATGTTTGGTCTGAAGGGTCTCTTCGGTATGTATCGAGGGCAGTTCAGTATTATGCCCTACTTTCTCAAGGTAAATGAATACAATCATTCAGAAAGCCGTGATCTTTTTGAGTACCCACTAACACTTACAAAAGATGAAATCGATACGCTATTGAGACATGTGTGGGAGCTGGAAAATAATGGTTTTTTTGATTATTATTTTGTAGATGATAACTGTTCTTATTTTTTAATGCGGATTCTGGATGTCGCAAGACCAGAACTAAAGCTATCTAAAAAGTTCCCCTTGGAAGTAATACCCGCTG
>JBBARF010000102.1:0-13615 GCA_040399925.1 Bacteriovoracaceae bacterium | reverse complement strand
ATCATCTCCATTGTTTAAATTGATCCATCGTTTGCATACACCCCAGTGAAAATCGATGTGATTAAGAGCTAGAATCAAATAATATATAAAGCTTGAATAATATTAAGATTTATAGATACTCAAATCAGTTTTTGAATTTGTTTTTTTTGCTTCGATTGAGGCAGCTGCATTCACATGGTCTGATCCTGATCCAGTATAGAAAATTAAGGGTAACGAAGTTTTAAGAAAACCCTGAGAATGACCCACCGATTTAGATTAGTGCTCTCCGAGATAAATCTTTTTCACGTCTTCATTATTGAGAAGATCAGAGCCCTTCCCTTCAAGAAGAATTTTACCTGTCTCTAGAACGTAAGCATAATCTGAGATTTTTAGTGCTTGTTTGGCATTCTGTTCAACCAGAAGAACCGTTACTTTGTTTTCAGCATTGATCTTTACGATAATTTCGAAAATGAGTTTTACAACTAAGGGAGCTAGTCCCAAAGATGGTTCATCCAAGAGAAGAAGTTCCGGTTCACCCACCAGTGCACGGGCGATTGCAAGCATCTGTTGCTCACCACCAGAAAGAGTTCCGGCCATTTGATTTACGCGTTCTTTCAAACGTGGAAATAAAGAGAAACCGATTTCAAGATTTTTATTAAAGTTAACTTTGGCAGAATGGCGTCCGACAACTCCGAGCTGGAGGTTTTCCATCACTGTAAGGTTAGGAAAAATACCTCGGCCTTCTGGACAGTGAATAAGACCATCACCAACGAGTTGGTATGACTCAAGACCAGTGATGGGCTTGCCGTTAAAAATTACATTTCCAACAGAGGTCACGTTACCGGAGATCGCTTTAAGAGTTGTTGTTTTACCGGCGCCGTTGGCACCAATCAAAGAGACTATTTTTCCTTGAGGAACTTTGAATGAAATACCTTTAAGGGCCTGAACGTTTCCGAAATTGACCTGAAGGTTATCAACAATTAACTTATTTTCGCTCATAATTAATCCACACCAAGGTAAGCTTCGATCACTCGTTTATCATTCTGAACCACTTCTGCTTTGCCTTCGCAAACCAGCTGGCCTTGAACGAGTACATAAATTTTTTCACAGATATTCATCACTAGACCCATATCGTGCTCAATGAGAAGAACCGTGATGTTACGGGCCTTTTGGATATCGCGGATAAGGTTAGTGAGTTCGCGTGTTTCAGAAGGATTTAAACCCGCAGCTGGCTCATCCAAAAGCAAGAGCTTTGGATTTAGCCCGAGAGCACGAGCGATCTCGAGTTTTCTTTGTTTTCCGTAAGGAAGACCTCCGGCCGGAACATCATGAAGATCAGCGATCCCCATAACTTTTAAAAGCTCCATCGATTTGGCGCGAACTTCATCCTCTTCTTTGTGGAAGAATTTCGTTTCAAAAATCATATCGTTGAGATTTGAAGTTGATGACGAATAGAACGCCGTCATCACATTTTCAAGGACAGTGAGTTCTTTAAAAAGACGGATGTTCTGAAATGTCCGTCCGATCCCAAGTTGAGCGATCTCAAAGGGCTTTTTGCCCACTAAAGATTCCCCACCTAGTTTTACGTCTCCCGTTGTAGGAGCATAGATTCCAGTGAGAACGTTAAAGATCGTTGATTTACCGGCACCATTGGGACCGATCAATCCGTACAAGATTCCGGGTTCAAGAGTCAGGTTGACGTTCTGACACGCCTTAACCCCTCCGAACTCCAAAGACATGTTTGTTACTTCGAGGAAAGCCACTTCCACTCCCTATTTCCCATGAGTCCTTGCGGACGAAGAATCATAATTAAGACCATCGTTAATGCGTAGATGATCATTCGAATATCAATACCCGTTAAATCCTGAAGCTTACGAAGGGCCTCTGGTAAAATAGTAAGAATACCAGCACCAAGAATCGAACCAGAAAGACTTCCAAGGCCTCCTACTACGTTCATGGCGATAATTTCAAAGCTCTTAGTAAACGTGAATGTTTGAGTCGAGAGATAGCCCTCAGAGTGAGCAAAGAATGATCCAGCAATTCCTGCAAGGAAACTTGAAATCACAAAGGCCTTCACTTTAATTGCCAATGGGTTAATCCCCATCATGTTGGCGGCCATTTCGTTTTCTTTAATCGCAAGCATCGCCCGTCCCAGACGACCAAACGAGATACGTTTGATAATTAGGATCGTGAGGATAGTGAGAAGAAGAACTGATCCAAGATTCATATAAACCGGAATATCAGTCATCCCACGAGCACCACCAACAGCATCAATGTTAAGTAAAACGATACGGATAATTTCTCCGAAACCTAACGTCACCATCCCGAGGTAATCCCCGTTCAAACGTAGACAACTTGTTCCGATGAAAAATCCTACCAAGGCAGCAGCTGCTCCGGCCGAAAGACTTCCTACGATCAACTGAACGATGAAGTGGGCTTCAGGTAAAAGAAAGCTCACTACTGAAGCAGAAGTATAAGCACCGATGGCCATAAAGCCTGCGTGGCCCATAGTAAAGAGTCCCGTCATCCCGTTAAGGAGAGCGAGCGACACTGATAAAATGATGTTGATCCCTAAGAGGATCAACACAGAATAATAATAAGGAGAAATCAGACCAGTAAAACGACCTGGCTTATTGATGAATAAATCTGCTGGAGCAAATGAGAATCCGCTCATGACAAAATTTAAAACCACAGCACCAAGAGTAAATCCGATAAAAAGAAGAACTGTTTTGTTAAACTTCTTAGTCATCTTATACCTTCTCAATTTTCTTCGTACCTAAAAGACCCGCAGGCCTTAAGAGAAGAACAAGGATCAGGATGAGAAAAGCGAAAGCATCACGATAAGTCGAGCTGATGTAACCGGCAACATATGTCTCAGAGAGACCTAGGATGATGGCACCAATAACTGCACCAGTAATGTTCCCGATACCACCAAGAACCGCCGCGATAAACGCTTTAAGTCCTGGGAGAAGTCCAAGAAGAGGATCGATTTTGGGATAGGCCACACCGTAAAGAACACCGGCTGCTCCTGCCAGAGATGAACCAATGATAAAAGTGATGAGGATCACTTTGTTCACGTTAATCCCGATAAGGTTTGCTGTTTCAAGACTGTGGGAGATCGCGCGCATGGCACGACCAAACTGAGTTTTGAAAACGATGTACTGGAGAACGTACATGAGCACTACCGAAACTAAAAAGATCGTAATCTGGTTAGAATCGAGGATGATGTCCCCACCGATATCAACGTTGGTACGAGGGAGGATATCCGGAAAGAACTGCGGAGAAGCTCCAAAGACGAGCTGTCCACCGTACTCAAGAAGTAAGCTCACACCGATAGCAGTGATGAGAATGTTAATTCTCGGAGCTTTACGAAGAGGTCGGTAGGCAAATTTCTCAATGGCCACGCCAATGATAGCACTTCCTACCATCGCGGCGATAATCACCATGATTGCAGTAAATAAAGAAGGCTCAGCATTAGGGATAACAAAGCGGATAAAATAAAGACCAACAAACGAGCCCATCATGAAGATGTCACCATGGGCGAAGTTGATCAGCTGAAGCACACCGAAAACCATGGTGTATCCAAGGGCCACGAGAGCATAAATACTCCCGAGCGCCAGACCATTGATGGTGTGCTGTAAAAATTCGTTCACGAGAATCCTTTGAGTAACTTATTACGGATTTACAGTTTCTACGTATTTGAAGTTTGTGCCTTGAACTTGAAGAACAACAGCAGACTTAGTGGCATCACGATTTTCATTGATCGTGATTTGACCAGTTACGCCTACGAAGTCTTTAGTTGCAGCAAGAGCATCTCTAATTGCTTTCCCTTCAACAGAGTTGGCCGTCTTGATTGCTTGGAAAGTAATAACAGCAGCATCGTAACCAGCAGCTGCTAGACCGTTTGGAATTGAACCGAAACGAGTTTTGTAGTTATCAATGAAAGATTTAACAACCGGACGTGGATCTTCTTGAGTGTAGTGATTTGAGAAGTAAGCACCATCGATTGATTTCCCACCGATCTCAGTAAGTTTATCAGAATCCCATCCGTCTCCACCCATAAGAGGAACTTTAATCCCTTGCTCACGTGCCTGACGAGCAATCAATCCTACTTCTGTGTAATAACCAGGAATGAAAATGAAATCAGGATTTTTTTGTTTGATTGAAGTCAATTGAGCTTTGAAATCTACGTCACCAGAAACATATTTTTCGTCAGCGATGATTGTTCCGCCCAGCTCTTTGATAGTAGCTGTGAAATAATCGGCCAGACCCATAGAATAGTCTGATTTAGAGTCACGAAGGATCGCACCCTTTTTAAGTTTGAGAGAGTTTGCAGCGAATTTCGCCATAACCTGACCCTGGAACGGATCGATGAAACACACACGGAAGATGTAATCACCTTTTTGTGTAACAAGTGGGTTCGTAGATGATGGAGAGATCATCGGAACTTTATATTGTTGAGCAACAGGAGCAGCAGCAAGTGATCTTGTAGAAGCAACTTCTCCAAGAACAGCTACAACGTTATCGATGTTGATAAGTTTTTCTACCGAAAGACGAGCTTCTTCTGGTTTACCTTGGTTATCGTAAGCTTTGAGCTCGATTTGTTTTCCAAGTAGACCACCATTTTTATTCCACTCTTCCATCGCGAGAATAATTCCGTCACGAGTAGAGATCCCGAATGTAGCTTCAGCACCAGTCATAGAACCGTAGTTACCGATCATGATCGTTTCTTTGCCTTTGTTTTGGCATGAAACAAGCACTGTAACCATACTGAGCAATAGAAAGAATAGCGTCGATTTCACAGGGAGCTCCAGATGTGAGTTGTTAAATTTAATGCCTCAACATTACTGAAATAAACAGAAATATGGAACCTAAATAGTGGTTTAAATTCGTTTTTCTGGAGTCAAAACGCAACCATGGCGACTAGCGTCGATCGAGGATTTGAAAAGTAAAATCAAAATCATTGTCAGCATTTTTTGTAAAATGCTGCTCACTGATCTTCTTCCAGTTCTTCAAAGAGAGTTGAGGAAAGTAGGTATCCCCTTTGATTTGCCCTTTCACTTCCGTGAGATAGATGCGATCAACCAAAGAAATAGCGTATTTAAATATTTTTTCCCCACCGATGATGAAAAGTTCTGACTCTCCATTTCTTTCGGCCTGTTTGATCGCACGAAAAATGGAAGTGAACCAAAAAACATTATCTGAATTTGGTTTAGGATCACTTGAAATCACAAAACTCATGCGACCGGGGAGGCTTTTACCGATAGATTCAAAGGTCTTTCTTCCCATGAGAATATGGTGACCCATGGTGATCTTCTTAAAGTTTTGAAGGTCATCCTTAAGGTGCCAAGGAAGCTTGTTGTTAATGCCGATCACGTTGTCTTCAGATTTCGCCACGATAAATGAAATTCTCATGTTATACCGCCACTGGTGCTTTGATGTGAGGGTCAGCTACATAGTTATGCAGCTCAAAGTCCTCAAATTTAAAATCAAAGATATTTTTAATGTCCGGATTAATCTTCATCGTCGGAAGAGCATGCGGTGTGCGTTTGAGTTGCTCCTGAGTTTGCTCGAGATGATTCACATATAAATGAGCGTCCCCCATCGTATGAACAAAATCTCCCAGCTCGAGGTCACAAACCTGGGCCACCATCATCGTGAAAAGCGCGTAGCTTGCGATATTAAAAGGAACTCCTAAAAAGATATCCGCTGATCGCTGATAGAGCTGACAAGAAAGTTTATTGTTAGCGACATAGAATTGGAAAAAAGTATGGCAAGGAGGCAAAGCCATCTTATCAACATCGGCCACGTTCCAGGCAGAAACGATGAGTCTGCGAGAGTCCGGATTTTTTTTAATCATGTTCACGACATTGGTGATTTGATCAATAGATCCACCCTCAGGAGTTTTCCAGCTTCTCCACTGAACTCCATACACCGGTCCCAAGTTTCCATTCTCATCGGCCCATTCATTCCAAATAGAAACGCCATTGTCTTTGAGATATTTTATATTCGGATCCCCTTTCAAAAACCAGAGGAGTTCATGAATGATGGACTTCATGTGACATTTTTTAGTGGTGACGAGAGGGAAACCTTCCGCAAGATTAAAGCGCATCTGATGACCAAAAACAGAGATGGTTCCAGTGCCCGTGCGGTCTTCTTTTTTGACACCTTCGGCGAGCACTCTTTTCATGAGATCGTGGTACTGCTTCATCTGGCCTCCGTGGCGTTGGTGTAGATAAATAGTAACAGAGATACTAGGGATAGATCAATCAACCTGGAGCGACAAAGATTTGACACTAATTTGACTTCGCTGGCGCAGTCTCTCGTTGCGTATCTTCTCTTTGCTCTTTAAAATATTCTTACTTAAACTTCGTGGAGATGAAAGATGGTTCTTACTGGGCTCGAGCGCTTACTTACTGAAAAAGACCTGCAGACAAAATTCAAAGGCAATATCGGCTACCTCTGCCACAGTGCCTCAGTCACTAAAGATCTCGAGCACGGTCTCCTAGCTCTCAAACGTGTCTTCGGAACTCAACTCAAAAAAATCTTCGGCCCTCAGCATGGTTTTGTAACAGACGTCCAAGACAATATGGTTGAGACCACTCACTACACTCACCCGTTTTTTGGTCTTCCGGTTTATTCACTCTATTCAGAAACTCGTATTCCTACAGATGAAATGCTGGAAGGACTTGATCATATTTTTGTGGATCTGCAAGACGTTGGGACCAGAATTTATACTTACATCTACACCATGACCCTTCTGGTGGAGGCCTGTAAGAAAAAAGGCATCGAAGTTGTCATTCTTGATCGTCCGAATCCTATCGATGGGATAACTCTCGAGGGAAATATTCTTGACCTGAAATTCGCCTCTTTTGTTGGTCGCCATCCGCTGCCTGTTCGTCATGGACTCACTATGGGTGAGGTCGCGATCATGCATAAAAAATTCTGGGGTGGTCAGGGTGCAAATCTAACAGTCATTGAAATGAAAGGCTGGAAAAGAAGCATGTCTTATGAGGACACCGGTCTTCCGTGGGTCATTCCCTCTCCCAATCTCCCAACCATTGATACGGCCTATACTTTTGTGGGCACGGTTCTTTATGAAGGAACAAATATTTCAGAAGGACGTGGCACGACTCGTTCTCTAGAGATTCTTGGACACCCGAAAATTGAAGCTTTTGGTTTCCATGAAAAATTAAAACCTGTTCTTGCTAAAGCAAATCTTAAAGGATTTGTTCTTCGTCCTCTGGTTTTCCTTCCTACTTTCCAGAAACACGCAGGTCGTGCCTGTGGTGGATACCAGATTCACGTGACAGATCGAAAAACTTTTGAGCCTTGGCGCCTGTGCCAATATCTTCTGCGCGAAATGTATCATGAGCTGGGTTCTGAGTATAAATGGAAAGAGCCTCCTTATGAGTATGAATTTCATAAAGCACCGGTTGATCTTATCAATGGCACGGACCAGTTAAGACTTTGGGTGGAGAAGCGTGGATCAGAGGACGATTATCAGGCGATCATGAAACCCAATCAAAACGAATTCAGAGAATATAGAGATTCAATTCTGCTCTATTAGTTTTTAATAGGCTCAACTTCATCAAATTCAAGATCCTGATCTCCTACGAGGCTCAGGTTCTTTCCTTTCCTAAAGGTCGCTAGTTTCATGCAGACCTCTTCAAAGCTCATGTTTAAAGAATACAGCTTGCGTGAGAACGGCAAGGACACCTAGGTTTTGAGTGGATTAGGGGGATTATATCAGAAAAGATAGCAAGGATAGTTGGCAAAAGCGCACCCGAAGGTGCGCTGGATGATTTAAATTAACGGAACATCGGAGACATAGGGATTGGCCTGACTGAAGCAGCATCAACATGAGTTTTCGTCGACAAAGACGGAGTTGTCTTAACCGAGTTCTTAGCACGAGTGATTGCATCAACAAGAGGAAGAGTCTTAGACAACTGAGCAGCAACAACGGCACGCTCCATGTTTACGATCCCACCAGCGGCCACTTTATCAGTGAGGAAGGCCTTCTTATCAACTGTTCCCATGAGAATTTTTTTGATCTCAAGTGGCTTCAAGCGAGGGTTAGTAGCTTTGACCTGGCCAGCAAGATTAGCAACGTAGGGAGAGGCTTGTGAAGTTCCTGAAACTGAAAGGTACTCGTTACCTGGAATAGCAGATTTAATGAGCATCCCTGGAGCTGCAACATCAACCATCTTCACACCGTAGTTAGAAAAAGGAGCAAAGAATTCATCTTTGTAAGTAGCACCCACTGTGATCACGTTATCAGCTTTGATGTTAGCAGGACTTGTTCCGAACTCATCGTTAGACAAACCATCGTTACCAGCAGCAAAGACAAAGAGCATATCCGGAGCTGCACTAACGAATGATTGACCATTTCTTACGAGGGCGTTGATAAACATAGAAGCTGCACGCTTAGACTCTTCATCTGTTGGCTTTCTGAAGAATACGATTTTAAAAGCATTATCAGTAATCATTTTTGACTGGTTGAAACCTGTACCGAAAGATCCGTTTGCAACATCAATTTTATGTCCGGCCGCAAACTTCGCAATATCCGTGAGCATTTTCATTTGTTGACCAGCAAGAGCATCAAAAGCTGTTTCGAGGAGCGACCAACGATCAACACTGACTGATTTTGCATTCATAGCAAGATCACGGGCCCAGAGTTTTATTTCTGTAGGAATCAATTTAATTCCCATCGCTTTGTTCTGAGTTCCTTTGATCGAAATTCCCGCAACGTGAGTTCCGTGAACGAAGTTACCAAACTTACCCATCTCTTTGATGAATTTTGGATCAGCAACCTTAGCTTTGATCCAGGCCATCTCTTCTTCTGTAGCGAGATTTAAAAAACGCTTACCTTGAATATCAAAGTACTTTGAGCAATCCGGTGAGAATGTTCCAAGATATTTATAATCAATGATCTGAGCATTTTGTTCAGCAAAGTTCCAACCATTGATATCGTCTTGGTAGCCGTTACCATCGTTGTCTCTGTTGTCTAAAACTTCATTAGTATTAGTCCAAAGATTCGGAACAATCATTTCATGGTTGTAATCAAGGCCTGAGTCGATAACTGCAATTGTTGATGCTTGAGACGTGAATGCACCAAACAAGAGAGCGAGTGAAATCCATTTCATGGTAGTTCTCCTTATAAGTTCGTACTTAAAAGTGTCCCAATAAAAAACCCCTCTGACGAGGGGTTTTCCGTGAAATAAATCTTAAAAAGAATTAACGAATATTTTTAAGTCCAGGGATGTTCGTGATGAACGTAACCTCTTCGCCGCGACAACCATCATTCTTGCAAACGTTTGATACCATGCAGCCTAAAGCTGAATCACGTACGTAGTCATTTTCGCCACGAACCAGAATACCTTCAACTTCAGAAGTTTTAACGTTGATGACCGCTGAACCTGAGTTCCCGCCGTATGTATCAAGATTCGCTGTGAAGTATTTTCCAGAGAGTGAACGAACGTTAGCGCCGTCAGCAATCTTAGTTGGAAGGCCTGTTGGGTGACCGATAACTACGATCGCGTCGCCTTTAGCAACTTTACCCGTTTTTCTGAATGAAAGTGGACGACGGTCAGTAACCTTACGGTCAATCTCAAACATGGCGTAGTCATCTTTACCAAAGTTCTCCAGCTTGCGAGCTAGGATTTTAGTACAAGAGTAAACGCTTGAGCTCTGAACCGTTAATTTGCCTTGGTCAGCAGCATCAACTTTATAATCAAAGACCCATTTGTATGAAGCACAGTCAGCAGCATCTTTAATACAGTGACCAGCAGTAACCATGATGTTTTCAGAAACTAGGAATCCAGAACAGTTAGCAGCTGAGATTTGCTTAGAGAATCTTTCTTTAGCGCAAATGCCACGAGCTTGAAGAGTTGATCCAGAGATTTCAACTTCACCGTTTACTGTCTTAAGGCTTGAGCCAGCGATCATCGCAGCTGTCGACTTAGAAAGCTCAACGAATGCTGAGTTCGTCGATTCAAAAACGTCTACGCGGTTATCATCACCATAGATAACTTTGTTCTGAGCGAAGACACTTGTTGTAACGAGGAGAGAAGCGAGGATAATACATTTCATCGGAAATCCTTTTCCAGAACAGGTTTTAAAGAACTTAAAGATTTTTGCGCAAGTTGATTAAATCCGTAAACTAACAGTTTCTTACAAAGATGGGCGGATATCGAAATAATTTTCTAATTGGAATCGCCATAACCGACCGTCGGGGTCAGCTAATTGGCATTTTTGATCATCGGCACCGAGGAAAAGAAAGCGCGATGGACCTTTGCGGTAGTAGAAAAAACTCACCTTATGAACCATGTTTTCATACTCATTTTTATTCAGAGCAAACTCTACATTGGTCGCTACCTGATGAGCAGATGGAACTTTTTTAATCTCGAGCCAAGTGTTTTGCAAATCCAAACGCATGGATATGTCCGTGAGCTCTTGAAGCTCTAGTTCGAGCACCTCTGTCAAAAATGAGAGGTAATCTTCAAAAAATTCGGTCTCAAGGGTCAGTCCCGCTAGTCGCATAGGGAAAGTATATCGGGCCTTCATTACAAAAAGCAAACTTAATGCGTGAAGCCATTGCCTTTCCTATTTACGACTTAAGGCCCAAAAACTAAAACCCAATCATTCATTCACCAAAAGGATAGTACATGCTGTGGCCTGCTCTCATTTTAATTGTGTCGACCACGCTCCAGGCCAGTGTCTCTGATGTGGTCTACGGAGAGGACAACCGCGTGGATGTTTATGAGTCGGCCAATCCCCATTTTGTAGAGCTCGCCAAATCAACGGCCGCTATGATTCCTCATACAACTCTGCTGATGAATGCCTTGGGTAGTTTTGATGTCGGTGGAAATATCCTGAGAGATAAAAATCTTTGCAAAAGAGAGCGCTTCGTTGATCAGAAAACCGCTGCGAACTGTTCCGGATTCCTCGTTTCTGATAAATATCTCGTGACGGCCGGACACTGTATAACATCAGAGAGTGATTGCAAAAAGTATCGCTGGGTTTTTGATTACAAAGTTGATTCGGCTTACCAGACATCATTTAATATTTCTGCGAGCTCTATTTATTCATGTACTAAAATTATCGAACGCAAATTGGATAATTCAACGAAGGCCGATTACGCTGTGGTTGAACTTGATCGTGCGGTTACTGATCGCACTCCCCTGACCTTTCGTAAATCAGGCGAGATTGCGGCCAATGATCCTCTGGTTGTGATTGGTCACCCGGCTGGACTTCCAACAAAAATCGCCGATGGAGCGACTGTTCGTTCACTCACCACAAACTTCTTTGTGGCCAACCTTGATACCTTTAGTGGGAACTCTGGCTCGGCCGTTTTTAATTCCAATACATTCGAAGTTGAAGGGATTCTGGTTCGTGGGGAAGAGGATTATCACAGGCCTTTCCTGCGCAATTGCTTAAAGCCTAAAGAGTGCAAGAATAATGAATGCCGTGGAGAAGATGTAACACGGATTACGTTGATTGAGGCCTTGAAAGCTCTCTAATTTTTAAATGCTGAAGGAGCATAATGGTCTTACCATCCTTCAGCACTCCCTTTTCTATCCAGCCCATGGCCTCTTCAAAGGCAACTTCCAGGACTTCGATATCTTCCTGCTCACTATCTAGACCCCCACCTGCATGAACCCGCATACTGGAATCATAGTCAGCGATAAAAAAATGGATCATCTCCGTCACTGATCCTGGTGACATGTAAGCTTCGAAAATTTTTGTGACACTTTTAATTTTATAACCGACTTCTTCTTCTGATTCTCTGATCACACACCCTTCAGGACTGTCTTCATCGACTTTGCCTGCAACGGCTTCAATCATAAGACCTGATTCATTTTTATTCATGAATGTCGGTAGACGAAACTGCGAAGTAAGAATGACGGTTTTTCTTTTAGGATCATATAATAAAATAGTGGCGCCATCACCTCGGTCATAGGATTCCCGAATTTGTTTGGTCCAGATTCCCTGATTATTGAGATAGTCATAGGTGACTTTGCTTAGAACGGCCCAGTTATCTGAAAGAGTTTCTTTTTTTAAATTTTTGATTCGTGAATTCATGGGTTTCTCTCACTTCCTCCAGAGGAAGTAACATCTATTAATTAGATAAGTTCGGGTCTGTGAGATCTCACCCATAACTCTCCAACAGCTTTCTGTATCGTCTTTTTCAAAACCTCACCATGAAGCTTATCTAAATCCGATTTATCCTCAGTTCCAAATTTCTTCTTTAAAAAAGATTTTCGTGAAAACCCAAGCAACCATCGGTCATGCTTCATGATCTTTTGAAACCTCGAAAAGTGATCAAGAATAAACCAGTTCTCATCATAGGTTTTTGAAAAGCCTAAACAAGGATCAAAAATAACTTTGTCATTTTTGTGAGGTCCGAAGAAATCCATCAGCTCTTCTTCAAGGCGACCTTCATCTTTACTAACATACTCCATATGCTTACCGGTAAGCTCACGGGTAGGCGCGCGGTTGTGGCAAAGCACATAATGGAAGCGGTCCCCTTCTTTTAAGAAATCGCGAACGGCTCCATCAAACTTTCCTGAAACATCATTCCAGAAAAGAGGATGAATCATCTTGTGATCCTTCCAAAATTTAACGAGCTGATGAATGGTTTCCGGATGATAGGTGTCGGCACTCACGGTACACTTAAAGCCCTCAAGAAGCGGCAGGACCATCTTAAGGCGATCCCACTCCTCTAGAGCTGAGATGGACGCGTTCATCGGAGCTGTTGATTCAGCACCAATGTCTATGGCGTGAACGGGCCCAAAACTTTTGAATTTTTCTTTGATTTTTTCAGGCGTGCTGTTCTCACCGCCGTCCGAAAATGAATTGGGGGTGATATTCATCACCCCCATTCGTTTTAAGCGTAGTTTTTCAGAATTCAACTCTTAAGCCGGAGTCGGTTTACCAGTGGCACCGAACAAGGGACCTGCACCAACAACTGTTCCAGCTGGTGGAGTGGGAGTTGATGTTACTTCAGCTGGCTTTTTAGTCATCTCAGGGGCACCGATATCGTTACCAGCAACAACTTGTCTGATCTGTTCAGCATCGAGGGTTTCCCAAAGGATGAGAGCTTTAGCGACACGATGAAGAGCATCGATATTGTGGCTGAGAATATTTTTAGCGATCTCATAGTTCACTTGAACTAAGCTTTGGATCTCTAGATCAATCTTGCGAGATGTTTCATCAGAAAAAGAAACACTCTCTCCGCCATACATCATGCCGCCATTGGATTTCGCGTAATTTACAGGTCCGAGTTTATCACTCATACCCCAACTACAAACCATATTACGAGCAAGCTCCGTGGCGCGCTCGATATCATTTGAAGCTCCGTTAGTCATCTCACCGAAAACTAACTCTTCAGCTACACGTCCACCCATGAGGAAAGAAATAAAGTTTTCGCCCTTCTCTTTGGTCAGATTGAGCATGTCTTCATTCGGAAGAGTCATCGTCACTCCAAGCGCCTGGCCACGAGGAATGATAGACACTTTATGAATAGGATCTGTTTGACGAAGGTTCATACCAACCAGCGTATGTCCGGCTTCGTGGTAGGCCGTATTTGTCTTTTCTCTCTCAGAGATGATCATCGACTTACGGGCCACACCCA
>JBBARF010000101.1:0-13706 GCA_040399925.1 Bacteriovoracaceae bacterium | reverse complement strand
AATTTAGATTAATCAAGATCTATTCAAAATTCACGCACGGTTACCGGAAAGACACTGAATTCTGTGATAAGGAGACATTTAAATTATTTTGGAATGCCCGGTAACGGCAGCTCTCCCGTTCGTTTTAGAACCATGGTGATGGAGCTATGGCGAAGAATATTGAGCAGGAGAAGCCTGGTATCGAGGGTGTCGTGAGAGGAAATGGATACACTGAAGATAAGGTTAGAGATCGTTCCCATGAAACTAAAGATCCCGTACGAAAAACTTAGTTCATTTGCCATTGTGTTAGGATCTATTTGTTATGAAGATCCGTATGAGTTAGCAGCTCAAGTACGGTTCAATGGGGAGTTTGAGGGCGTGATCCCTCATGCTTACCCGATCATAAAAAAAACCTTCGTCAGTGATCCTGACGAAGGTCGAAAGTCATTGTTCATTAGAAATAAAACCCATTGAGTCCGGTATTAATTGATAGATTCACTTGATTTATCAAGAAAGGTACAAATTCCACCTGAAGCGGTCCCTAGTTGGCCGCAGTCATTTACGCATCCTCCGCTACCACAATGACCGTCAACTGGAGGATTACCGTTAGCACAAACCGCAAAAGTAGTGGACGGAGAAACCGGTTTTCCATACTTAGAACTAAAAACGGATTTCGCTGTAGACAAAGGAAGTTTTGGAGCTATAGGTTTACTAATAGACAAAGGAAGTTTTCCAGCAATAGGTTTACTAGTAGACAAAGCACCAGCTACTGCGAAGCTAGACATTGAAAAAATTGATGCTGCTAAAAAAAGACATTTTACATTTTTCATTTCAAACTCTCCGTTTTATAATTTTTATCTATATGATAAAAAGTTTTAAGTAAGTTAGCTTAATTGAGCTTAATTCCTAGCAAGACTGAAAGACTTCATCTACCTACACTGAATATTGGTCACAGAAGTAACTCTACCCAAAGAAGGTAGCAATTCTACATATCCTAGATTACCACATTGGCACTTTTGTGAAGGAGCAACAGGTTGGACTTTAATAGATCCAAACGTCGCGGATTGAAGATGAGTTGATACAGTTAAGGAGCAGAAACAGAGACTTAGAGCTAAGAAAAATTTCATTCGACCTCCATATTAAAAGAAAGGTAGATTAATTTTATTCCTTTCAGCTTTTTAAGAAATTATGCATGGGTATTTTAAAATATCTATAATAAATTTCAAATAATCGTTCAAAACTTCTAACCTTCTATTTTTTATAGACTTCCATTTGACTCTTTAATCTTTGAAAAGTGATTACTGCCAATTTATTAAGTCACTGCCCCCCTATGTCAGGATAGATGTCGCCTCAGATTATTTCGATGAACGATGGCTTAATTGGATTTAATTAATGAAAGCTTTTGGGCTCCATCTTGCATGATCTGTAAGCGATCCACGAAACAAAAATCTGGAAAAAAAGAATCTCAGACTTCGAAGCAAGTGGCATGACAATCGCCGACTTCTCTAGAACTCATGAATTCTCCCTTCAACAGAATTATTACTGGAAAAATAAAATCATCAAAACTCAGTCGCAAGCGACTCCCGCACCAACTCCTCAGGCCCCACTAAGTCCGCTGATTAAAGTCATCTTTCAACCTCTGCCGATTTCAAGTTTGCCAGATCCAGTTTGGCTCGCCAATTTTATCAAGGCACTTCATGAGACCCCTTAGTTCTTTTGACTCTATTCATCTTTGGCGTCTGCCAGTGGACTTCCGCAAATCAACCAACGGTCTGAGTGCGATGGTTCAAGAAGAAATGAATCTAGATGCCTATAGTTCCGCCCTTTTTATATTCGGCTCCACAAGACGTAAAAGGATTAAAATTCTCTACAGGGATAAAACGAGCTTTGTCCCCTGTTACAAAAAACTTGGAGAAGATCTTTTCCCAAGGCCTCAAGAATTTACGGATGAAGTCGTACTACTTTCTATTAAAGAACTTAAATGCATCGTTGAAGAAGTCTCTGAAAAGCTCGAGATTATTCCCGCCAAGGTTCGAGTCGTTTGGACGATAAAGAAAAAAATACACTTGTGCTGCCTGTGAATCCCTAACAACTGCTCCGTCACCGGAAGAAATGATTCCCAAGTCTAATGCCTCAGCTTCAGTTCTTGCTTATATTGCCGCCGCAAAATACGTTGATGCCTTGCCACTTTACCGTCAGGAGTCGATTTTTAAAAGAATTGGTTTTGATCTGAGTCGACAGAGGATGGCGAGATGGATGATTCATGTCGGAGAAAAAATTGCGCAATTAACAACGTTACCTCGTGAGGAGATGCTTAAAAGTCATTACCTACATATGGACGAGACGGAGGTTCAGGTTTTGAAGGAAGATGGAAAGAAAGCTGAAAGTAATTCTTACATGTGGGTTCAGGCAACATCGGACAAGAATCCAATTATTCTTTTTCATTTTGTTAAGAAAAGAAGTGGAGCCTATGCGAAGGAACTTTTGGAGGACTATCGAGGAGCACTCCAATCGATGGGTACGATGGATAGGCCTCAGCAATAAGAGATGATGGAGTTCTACGTCTGGGATCCTGGGCACATGCGAGAAGAAAGTTTATGGACAGGATTTTTTCATGAACTGCTCTCACTTAATTGAAATCGAATTAACTAAAGTATAAACCTTGGGCGATCAGCTCAAGAGATTAAAGTTTTCAATGTCTATTAGTCATGAATTTGTTTTATTTAAAGTAAATCCTTCATTCATCGATAAGCTCCCCATGAACCGATTTCTCATGTTAATCCTAACTCTCCTATCCACTCTCCCCGCCCTGGCCGGCTGGAAAGTCGACTGTAGTAACTACTGCTTCTTCAACGACATCCAACCCAACTGCCAAGGCCACAGGGATTACTGATGGCCAAATCAAAAGTATAAGCTCTGAAATGTTTCAACTCATGGCCGGTGGGTACGCGGCCCTGGAAGCTAGTCTTCCCATATCTGCCTTGACCGCTCCGGCCATTGGTGGAGATGCTTATCAAATAGGCAATGTCTTTGACTCCCTAGCTTTGATGAAACTAGCGGGACATAATCAACTCGTTTATAGAAATGCAGCTCACACTATAAATCAGAGGACTGGTAAAATTAATCCACTTTACCACTTACTAGCGGAAGGACAGGCGACCGAATATGGTGCTTACCTCATTAGAAGGTTCTGTACAGCGCCTCGACCAAATTGGGGTCAATGGTTCCGTTCAGTTTATCAGCAGATTGGTAATAATTCCTGGTCATCTATCGAAGCGTTTGCATCTCGCTGTTTGCTACCCTCCGCTAGGGTGTAATAACCTTGCCAGATAATAGATATTCAAAGGGCAGTTGAGATTGAATTATAGTCGATACAAACTGCATCGCTTAATTGGTATTGAAAATGAGAATTCTCAGATTGAAGATTAGGATTTCTAAAGTCCACTTGCCAATTGTTAACCGGAAATGATGCGGCAGTTTCCTTCGTTATCGCACGCATAGATGATAGCCACGAAGACCCAGACAACAAATAGAAGGCCTATTGTAATCCCGATGATCTCACCTACAGGGGCCCAGGAAGCACCCGATTGATAGTTTTGTTTGATGTATTTCTTAATGAAGTCTTTAACTTCTACCGCCGATTTATTCTTAAAGTCGAAAACATAATTTTGGAAGAGCGCAACTGTCTTATCATTGGCGAGCCCGCGAACCATTTGAGCCGCGTATTCACTATTTTCCTTATTAGCAAAGCTGCTTAATCTACTTGAGAGCAATTCAACCTGTTCATCAAGGAAGGCTTCGTCTCGTTGATCCCATTCAACAGTGACTGCGAAGATAAACTCGTCAACAACCTGCTGCAAATTTTCGGGACCTGTTGAAGCATGGGTGGTTGAGATCAAAAAAGAAAAGCACATGAAAATAGAAAAAAGATGCCTCAACATATAAAATTCCTTTTTTTGAAAAATTGATCTGAATCCATGACTTGGAAGGCGATCTTGGGTAATCAACCTATCTTTGTAATCTAAGTCCCAGATTTCGATGAGGGACTTAGATCGATGCCTAGAAACAAATGATTTTTTTAATAATGATGCTTGAAGAAAATTTTTCTCCAATCAGCTTCCTTCTTAGTTGAAAATAGGAAGCCCGTCAAATGTATAAAGAGTTGTTCCCAATGTCCCACCTGCTGCTCTCTGAAATCCCAATACTTTACACATACAATCTTCTGATGATTGTCTTGAAATAAGCGTTTTCAGGATTGGATCGGAGGGATTCTTGATGAGTATAGGAATCTCAAAAATAGTATCGCCTGAAATAAAAGGATCTTTACAAGTTCTTCTATTAAAACAATCACTAAATCAATAGTTGTCGCATAATCACTTCCAATAATACCTTTCTCATTTACGATTACCGCAGTTGTTAAACGACTTTCTATAGATGGAGAAAGTGCTTCCGGATATCCTAGGTAGTTTAAACTGCCTCGCTTAATTGGTGTTGTAAATTAGAATTCGATACCCACCCGTCGATCAATCCGTTTTCCTTAAAGCGTTACGACTCTTTAAATTCAACCAATTATCATTTCTAATCTCGCCTCAATTCTTGCAGTCAGGATGAGATGAAAAACAATTGCCCAAACTTCTCCTGCGCATGCCCTGACTTTATCATCAAAGACGGTAAATTTAAGCGGCATGAAGATTCCAAATTCATCCAAAGGTTTCGCTGCAAAAATTGTGGCGCGAGATTTTCTTCAGCGACTTTCACACTCACGTTTTATTTCGGCCTATCTTCCAAAAGCTAAGCACTGCCAATTTAAAAGTGAGCGGGGTTGTGTTGTGGGACAGGGGGAGCCTAAAAAAGTGGAATTTAATTTGATCCCCTCTTTATTGTGAATCATACTTGCGCGACTTTGCGAGCAACCTGAACCGACTTTTTCGAAAGACTTGGTGTACGACCAAGGATCCTCAAAGACTGCTAGAGAATGCACTAACACCATTTTAGTGAGGCAGTTTGGGACATATAAATAACGAGATGTTACGGGCCAGCAACCTCTTTTAATCAAGCTTTCGGCCTCGAATGTCGATAAAGATTTAATGAATTATTTTTTAATTTTATTTTTTTATTCCTCCTCTCTTTTGGCACAAGAGATCTGTGGTCAAAGAGTTACAGATGAAAAATGTTTTGAGTCTCTAAAGGAGGCGATCTTTTTTAAAAAAGATAATGAAGTCCAAAAGGTCATAAATAAGCGCGGGATTCAAATTCTTTTGTATGACAAAGATCAATTGAATTCTTTCAATATTTTTAAGAAAGCCTTTTTTTTTAACAGGACTCCCATTTTCAAGATGCTTTCAAAGTCTCCAGGATATCCTGATTTTATCCCAGACAAAAATAAATTTCTTAGATCTCTCATAGGTTCAACTGTTTCGAGTGTTCAGGATGCCGAAATAATTAATATTCTCTTCTTGAATGATTCTAAGGAAAAAAGACTTGAGTGGTGGGTGAATCCAAACTGGCCTTACCCTCTTTTTCAAAATTTTAAGAATAATAATAAAGATAAAAAAAAATCTCAAGATCTTATAGCGTTATTTGATCAGATGGATGACCTTAAGAGAAATATTTGTCAAATCGATACGCTGGATAAACTTAAAGAAACGATCAGGAAATTTAATGGTATAGAAGTCATTTTCAAAAATTCGCAACATGATCTTCTGACCTGCGCAGTAGATAGAGGTAATATTGAACTGGCCTCATATCTCGTGGAGCATGATTTATTTTATCCCGCAAATCTTAGTGGGCTTGAAAAAAAATATTTTTCTGGTCCTCCTAGTGAAGAAAACTTAACTATGCTTCGGGTGATTGAAATAAAAAGAAAGGCCTTAAACCTTCCCACTTTGGACAAAAAGATCCAACAAAGTCTCTGGTTTATAAATAATTCAAATGATGCGACTCTGTGCTCACAAGAAGAACATTTGTCCTTAAATAGCTTTGCGGCCATGGCCCGTAATATTGTTTTCTCAACTTTGCTCGAAGAATGCCGGATTCTAAAAAATGCACAGGAGTCTCAGAATATAGATCAAAAAAGAAGATCTACCGCAAAGATAATAGAGCTTATAAGTTTAGGTGAGATTCCTATGGATTTCCAGGATTCCCAGGGAAAAACAATCATGCATCATCTTGCTGCTTTTGCGGATTCTGCGATCATTCTAGAAATAGAAAATAGATTTAATACAACATCCCTTGAGGCCAATCCCTACTTAATTCAGGATAAACAAGGAAATACTCCACTTCACATATCACTCATTAATAAAAATATGAGTGGTGCCCAGGTCCTGGCCGATAAAGTAGTCTATGCAAAAGATGGTCTATCGATGGGCCTAAATGCCGAGATTATTTTAACCAACAATGAAGGTAAAACTCCTCTGGCGATTGTTAAAGAACTGAAAGTTCCAGAGAATGATAGAAAAAAATTACGCGAAATAAAAAAATTGATTAATGATAACCTCAAATCTCTCAAAGAATTTACCAAGTGAAGGATTGTAGCGATTCTTCGCGGTAAAATAAAGAAATCAAAAAATAATCGGGAAATTGTTTATTTATTTTGATGTGGCCAGTTCTCACCTTTTAAATCACAAGAAACCGAAATATCCTTTGGAACTTCAATCATTCCGCGACTTAAAACTTCCACCATGCAAAGGTATTCTATTTCTTTCATGTCCCATTCTGAATAAGACTTTCCCTGGACTAGGAAGACCGATTCATCTATCTGGTTATGAAACATTCATCAAGAAAATCTATTATATTGGTAGTATCTATAGATTGGATCGTTGATTCTTTTAAAAAAATTAAGGCAGGGTTAAAAACGACATGGTTACACCTTCGCTATAAAGACCAGATCCATCATAGGCGCAAACCCTAAAGCTGTGATTGGTGTTAGGCAGGATACCCGTGATATTGTAAGTTTCAACATTCAAGGCATTGACCTGTGTACCACTCGAGCAGTTCGCTGGAGGAGTGCTCCCCTGATCGTAAGCAATCATGTAACCGGTTGCCAATCGACCGGCACTTGACCAGGTTAGGGTCAATGAGCTGGATCCTAAGGATGAGTAGCTAAGATTTCCTGGATCATAGAGGCGGGAGTTATTCCGGTAGATATAAACTGCACCGCTGGATGAGTTTGAGTTATTGGCACTTGCTGTTGCTCCATTCGTGATGAAAGTTTGATTGCTATCCTCACCTGGGGCCCCAACGACCAGAGTATCCCCACTGAGTGAGGGCGTACAAAAACCATCTCCCGAATCAATGTTGGCCGATTTTACATAGGCTTCTTGAACCCAGGAAATACCCGTTCGTCTATAGACAAAAACCGCTCCACTAAAGGAGAGTGATGAATCCAAGCTGGCTGAAGTACCGTTTGTTATGGTGGTTTGATTACTGGCATCTCCACCAACTCCCACTGCTAAGGTATTACCATTTAACTCGAGCCTAGTACCAAAGAAAGTGAATCCTCGGGCATTTGAGGCCTTTAAATAAGCTTCCTGAACCCAAGTGGATCCAGATCTTTTGTAAACATACACAGCACCCGACTGACCCAGACTATTATCTGTACTCGCTGTGCTACCATTGGTTATAGTTGTTTGATTACTCCCTTCAGACTCAGCACCCACTGCTAGAGTGTCGCAACTTATACTTACATCGCCTCCAAAACTGTCACCTGCATTGGCATTAGCGGCCTTGATATAGGCTTCTTGAACCCATGTCGAACCTGTTCGTTTATAAATATAGGTAGCACCACTACTTGAATAAGCAGTTTGATACATTGGTATCATTTTCAAGCACACAGTAGTCATCAAAGTCAGAAGAAAGATTATCGTAAATTAAATTTAAGGTGGCATTGTTTAAATAATTTCCGCCAGTAATGGTGACAGAAGTAACAGTGGAAGTACTTGTAGATTTTGCGACAGTAAATTTTGCTTTAAAAAAATCACTGCACCCAGAAATGAGTAAAAAGAGGGTCAGTAAAAGGGATCTAGAAAAAAAGTTGTTCACCCTAGATAAATCGGTTTCGCCTTCACATGGAGGCCAATCTTAAAGACATAGGTGATTCTTATAATACGGATGCCAAACGAAGAGCGGCACTAGGAATGGAGCTCGATTTTAATCGTCGGCTCTTTTTAAGAGTGGGGACTGGTGATGGTTGGGGTTCAGGAGGAATTGGGGTTCGATCGAGTGCCTTTATTATGGATCTCACGACTTATGCCGTTGATCGGTCACTGGATGGTTTTAGAGAGCAAGAAGATCGTCGTTGGGTTATTTCTTTGTCGTCTGGGTTTTAGAAAAAATATATCTCAATAATGATTTATTCCATTTAAATATCTAATACTGGATAGTAATGAAACTTGAGGTCGTGTTATTGGCATCGATTTTTTGTACATAGTTTACATAGTCATAGGTCGCGGGATTTACCATATCAACTCCAAATGTTCTCCATCGATTAATTTCAGGTGCTGAATAAATGTATTGTCCCGAGACAGTCGATTGAGCAAACCAGCCTATCCCTCCTACAGTATTATTTCTCAGTGTCCATGTGTTGGAGCCAATTGAGTAGGCATACATACCGCCGCCAAAGGGATGTAGACAGTCACCTAAATTGAAAGGATTGCTACAATCAAAGTCTCCGGATATGACAGCAACAATCTCTGAACCAAAACTGGTTGTTAAATATCCAAACGCAGTAATTCCTGGGTAAGTATAAGTAGCTGCTCCGGTAGGATTGAGGGCACCCCAAGCTTTTGTAGCTGGCATAAATTTATATAGACCAGAAAGGTTTCCAGATCCAAGAGCATAAACATTGGTTCCGTCACTTACGAGAGTACCGTTCTTATTAGGAAAAATTTGACTATAATCTATCGTGAGACCTGAAGAAACGGCTAATTGATTTTGCATAAGCGGCATCTGCCCAGTACCATTAAATGTTTTACTAGTGCCAGCGGCAGTATTATAGGAGCCGTATCTACTCAGACCATCAGGAAAAAAGTAAATAGTTGCCCCAACCGATACCGGAATCCCACTTAAATGTAGCGTATTATAATCACTCGCTTGAGTGAGTGTCCCTTCGGCTCCGATGGATGGATCATAAATATAAACTTTTCCTAAACCACCTAGTCCATCTGGAGAGTAAGGCATGAAGATATAAATCTTTCCATTATTTTCAATGGCTGTCAGCGTTCCATAATCGTTGCTATCAAATACACTTTGATTTAACCGTGCAAAATGAGGAAGCCTAACACCTGCCGGAACAATTGGTCTAAATTGTCCTAGACCCGAATTATATTTATAAATAAGTCCAGTGAATGTATTAGGATCTGTGTCAGCTGAACTAAACCCCGTACAGTAATTTGTTAAGCTATAGCACCCTCCAATTGTTTTTCGTGAAAGCATATAGAGTGAACCATTTGCTGCGACAATAGTGCCGTAGGCGGTCACAAAATTTGAGCTTAAAGGGTCGGTGGTGTTATAACCAACCGTGCCTGTGTAAGTAATAGTTTCACCTGTTGCTGTGGGGAAAACTGCTCCATCTTCGGCAGTTAATACTTCCGAAGCCCGAAGTACTGGGATAACAGTCCCTGCTGTCGTCACACTTCTTACTCTAAGAGTTTGAGAAACAGCAGTACCATCACAATAATCTACACTACAGTCGCCGATCACTTCCCATTCTAGACCCGTTGCTGTTCCTGAGTTTTCTATTTGATAGGCACCAAGCGAAGCGGCATCAATTGTCTCGCTAAAAGTAATAGTAAAGCTAACGGGCATGGAGGTGGTACTTGCCGCCTGTCCCACAGCTTTAACAATTGTGGCAAGGGGACGAACTAACATTGAAGAAGAACACGCTGAAGAAGTGCTAAGGGCTTGAGTATCAATACTTCGAACTTTAAATGTGTAAGTCGTGTAATGAGTTCCTGCATACGTTGATGACTGAGCCGAAGAAGATAAAGTCTGAGTGGTCGTCACCGCACCTGAACAATCCGCAGTTGAATATATATCCACTGCTTGGCTAGTAAGATCCCAGCTCGTCGACTTTGTCCAAGAAAAAGAAAGTGATTTCGAAGAAGACGGCGAAGAGATGCTCCATGCAAGTGAGCTCGCTGCTTGAGGTGCGCCCGTTTCTGAAAGTGTCACTGATGATGAATCAACCCGAGTACTCACATTTAATGAAACATCTCGAATCCAAATTGATAGAACTTTTGCTTCCTCAGTAGAGCCTACGACTTTTGTTGCCGGTAAAGTTCCAGCTACCCAGGCACAAGAAGCTTGGGTTGTATTATTCTCTAAAATACAATAATGGGTGTAGCTACCAGTCACAGTTCCGTAAGTAAGATTAAAAGTCGTTGAATTAGTTGGATTAGAATTGGTTACTGTTACGGAGGCAAGGGCAAGATTTGAAATGACTTCAAGATCCACAGTTGCTTCTGCAGTTTGAGAAAATGAGTTTGTAACAAGTATTGTATAAGTAGCTAGAGATGCCGCGGAAGAGGGAATTCCTGAAATCACACAGGTGGTATTATGAATATTTAGTCCCGCGGGAAGTGCAGTCGTTCCACCTTTAATTGCACAACTTGAAACACTCGCTCCGCTTCCAGCAGATAAAGTCGTAGGAGTAACAGTCATTGTTACTCCAGTTGCGCCTGAAGTTCCAGTGGCAGATGCAAAGCTGAGCGTGGGCAGTGAAACATAACGATAAGTAACAGTCGCAACTGAACAGGAAGAAGCGTTTCCTGCTAAATCTGTGGCCCTGGCGTAATACGGTAGATTGTCCCCTAGGGATAAACTACTTGAAGTAATGTCAATCGTCGTGCCAGCAGCAGTGCCAGATCCTTTGAGGGCAAGTAAGATACAACTCGAATCAGTAAATAATTCAATTGTATTTCCAATTACTACTCCTGAAACGCGAATAGTTGGAGTCGCAGAAGTTCCAGGACTACTTGCAGGTGAAATCAAGGAAAGAGAACTTGGGGTTGTTGGTGCGGTTAAGTCAAGCGTTACTGAATTTGAATCCACTCTCGCGGACTTTCGTCCAAGTGAGTCTCTAATCCAGCCTGAGATCACTTTGGCATTTTCTGCTCCTGTGACTGAATACGTTGCCGGCAATACTCCTGCCGTCCAAGAACAATTTGTTATTGTCGTATCGTTTTCAAGTAAGCAGTAATCAGTGTAGGTGCTTGTTGCCCCGTAAGTTAAATTATAGGTTTGAGTTTTTGTAGGATTTGTGTTCGAAACTGTAATCGAGGCAAAAGTAAGCGGAGTATTAGCGAGGACCTCGAGCCCAACTGTTGCTGCCGCAGTAGCACCAAATGAGTTCGTTAAAAGAATCGTGTACGTCGTTAAGGCCTTCACTTGAGTCGGAGTTCCGCTAATCACACAACTCGAGTTATTAACTGAAAGCCCCGTAGGAAGAGCGGGCGAAGAAGAATCAAGAGCACAACTCGCAACCGAGGCAGAAGTTCCCGCTGCAAGAGTCGTTGGTGTGATCGACATCGCGATGGTGTCAACCCCCGTTGTTCCGGTAGAGCCCACATAACTTACTGCCGGAGATGGGGCCGCGACAGTTAATGTTACTGGTGCCGTCGATGTCCCCGCAGAGTTTGTGGCCGTAATTGTATAGGAGATTGAAGCAATTGGAGTATTCGGAGTTCCGCTGATCACACATGTCGTAGCACTGATCGATGCCCACGCCGGTAGAGCTGGAGCTGCGGTACAGTTAGTGATCGCAGCTCCGTTGGTAATGAGTGTCGATGGAGTCACCAACATCGCGACTCCAAAGCTTCCAGTCGTTCCCGTTGACGTTGCATAACTAATGGTTGGTGGATTAATAGGAAGAGACGAAGTGACCGGACTACAGGCCGGTCCAAAGCCCGGAGAAGCGGCCCCGATACTTGCAACAGTGACGTTGTTGACAATAACTCCTGCGAAGTTTGCGATCCCTGAAGCCAGAGTTGCGGTATTGGTAGAATTATCTAACCCACCCGCAACAAGGTTTTGGCAATTGACATCAGAATAGCCATTCAGAGTGACTGTGCCTGAAGCTGAGTTAACCAAATTATTTGATTGATCAAGAACATGCACAACCGGTTGAGTTGAGAGAGGAGCACCTGTAGTTGCTGCTCCAGAAATAGCGTTGAAGCTAAGGCCATTGGCCACAACTTCATAGCGAATCATTAAATCCAAACACGAGATTCTCTGAGATCCATTATTCCAAACGACGGCATAAATTTGATTGACTGATGGAGAAGGAAGCTGAGTAGTGAGAACGTTCACACTTGAGCCCGAGGTCAAGGACTCTGATCCAAGAGACAGAGTGCAAGAGCTATCAGAAAAAAGCTCAACGCTATCACCAGAGATAAGCCCTGAAACTAAAAACTCTGGAGTGTCATCGATTGAAACATTGCTCAAAGGTGAAAAGAGAGACACCGTAATAGGAGAAGCTGACGATGAAGAAAGCTTATTTGGAAAAGTGATTTCTCCCTTCACCCAGCCGCAAGAACTTAGGACCGATAGGGCCATCAGCAAAATGAGTAATTGGGGACTGACTTTCATAGCTAAATTATCGACATTAATTAAATATTCCTTAAAGAATCGCTATTCCCGAGCGATTCTATCCCCCACCCCTATGTAACCTCAACTCCTAACCTTGTTAATCTTAAGCAGGAGTTTTATCAATGGAGGGCGTTTTTATGCCAAGGAAGAGCAGATAAAATTTAAAATATGAGCTTCTCTATCAGAAATTAAAAAAGAAAGGATTGATTAAAAGAAAAAAACGTCGTCTCACAGTGAAGTGCAGTCGTAAAGACAAATGGTATTTGATTGCCCCAGATAAAGTCGTGAAGATTTCCTTTAAAAGTGAGACCGAAGGTCATCCGATTCCTAAAAAAAGGGGGAGATCCCTATAGAGGACTAGTTTCGCCTATTCTTAAGGCGCTGACTGGTAAAAGTAGTAAGAGCACAAGCACTGCCTCAATGATCAAGGCAATGTTCTCAAAGTGAAGCTCACTCCTTCACTTAAATCATCATCAACATCATACGAGCAAATTCTAAAGCTATAGGTCGTGCTACTCGTTAGACCAGTTAAATTGTAAGTGAGGACATTTCCAATATCGTTTAACATAGAACAACTCGCCGGAGCGATAGCTCCTGCTGCATAGGCAATAGAGTAACCATCGGTCATCGTACCACCTTTGCTCCATGTAAAATTGATACTCGTAGAACTTATGATGTAGTTTATGTCTGAAGGATCGAATAGACGAGCGTTGTTGCGGTAGATATAGACAGCCCCACTTTCTGATGAGGCATCGGTATCCAAGGTGACTCCGGGTCCATTAGTAATTGTTGTTTGCGCGGAATCTTCACCAACTGCCCCAACCGTCAAGGTATCGCCGCTTAAGGAGATGGAGTTACCAAACCCATCATCTGGTCCATTATTACTCGCTTTCACAAACGCTTCTTGCGCCCAAGTTGATCCGGATCTTTTATAGACGTAGACGGCTCCACTCTCTAGTGAGGCATTGGTATCCACGGTGACTCCGGGTCCATTGGTAATGGTGGTTTGTTCGGAATCTTCAAAAAACGCCCCAACCGCCATGGTATCCCCACTTAAGGAGACGGAGTTACCAAAATTATCACCTGATCCATTATTACTCGCTTTCACAAACGCTTCTTGCGCCCAAGTTGATCCGGATCTT
>JBBARF010000100.1:0-13821 GCA_040399925.1 Bacteriovoracaceae bacterium | reverse complement strand
ACGTCCAACGTTCAGATTTAAACTGTGTAGAGGAAGCTTTGGCTTACTTCCAGTTGATGAATGAATTTGAACTCACTCAGGAAGAAGTTTCCAAGAAGATCGGCAAAGAACGTTCAACTATCGCAAACTTCCTTCGAATTCTTAAACTTCCAAAAGATGTGATCGTATCGCTCCAAAAAGAACTTTTGTCTTTTGGGCACGCTAAAATCCTCGTGGGTATCAACGACGATGAATTAACCAAACGTCTGGCCAATGAAGTGGTAACGAAAGGTCTTTCAGTTCGTGAACTCGAAGAACTTGCAAAAAATTCTAAAAAGAAAACAAAACCGGCTGCCGCAGGGAATAAGTTTCTTGCTGAGCAGTATACTCAGCTGAGAAATAAACTTGAGCAAAAAACTGGGTATCATTTCGATGTGAAATCTAAGAAAGCCGGTTCAGGTGAATTCATCATTAAATTTAGCAACGAAGCTGAATTCAATGATATATTTAGCTATCTGATGAAATAAAGAAGACGGAGTTTCCTTGGCCAAGAAAAGTGATATTTGCGCCATCATCGAAGAGGGTTGCAAGTTTGAGGGAAACCTCTCATTCAGCGGTACAGTTCGTATCGCTGGATACGTAAATGGTAGTATTTTTTCTAATGACACGCTGATTATTTCTGAAGGCGCTGTCATAAACGCTGACATTAACGCCAATATCGTCATCATTTCTGGTTCTGTAAAAGGAACCGTTAAAGCTTCTTCTCGTGTAGAAATAAGACGCCCCGCGAGATTCGAAGGCACTGTGACAAGTCCAAGTCTCATCGTTGAGGAAGGAGTTATTTTCCACGGTATCACTAAGATGAAAGACAAAAAATAACCCCCCAATTTTCTTGACGAAATCCCCTCTCAGGCTTAAAAAATTACGGCTAAAGAAAAATTAATAAAGTTAAGGTAAAACCATGGCAACTGTTCAGGCTATTTTCACTCAATTGGGTGTCGATTCGTCTTTATGGCCTCAATTCATTATTGTGCTTGTTCTCTTCATTTTGGCTCAAACATTGTTTCTCGGAAAACTTCAATCTGTTTTAGAAAATAGAGAAGCCAATACTGTTGGTCTTGAAAGTTCTGCTGATGAAAAAATTGAAAATGTTTCTAAGATGCAAGCTGAATATAAAAACAAAATTGATGAAGCTAATCGTACGGCCCTTAGATCATCGACAGAAAAAAAACAAAAGATAACTCAGAAATATACAGACACTTATAAAGTGACTGAGAAAGAAGTTGGTCAGTTCGTTGATCAGTCTCGTAATGAGTTTGGTAAAGAGCTCGCTGGAAACAAGGATAAGTACCTTGCTGAAGCTGAAGCGCTTTCTCAGTCTTTGGTTCAAAAAATTCTTCAATAAGGAAGTCTATGTCTTCGTTAAAAGCTTTTGTTTTTCTAACAATCGCCCTATCAGCGGCGGCCTTCGCTAGTTCAGAGGGAGGAGCACATCACGGATCAGTTTCTGATCTTATTGCTCCTGCAGTAAACGTATTAGTTCTCGTTGGTTTCCTGGTTTGGAAACTCAAAACACCACTAAAGAATCATTTCGATACTAAATCGACTGAAATTTCAAACACCCTTGAAAGAGCATCGTTAAAAGCTAAAGAAGCTAAAATCATGCTTGAGACTCAGGAAAGAAAGATGGCGAATCTTTCTAATGAACTTAAATTGATTCAAAGCCAAGCTGATTCAGATGTTGTTCATTTCGAAAAAATCATCGCTAAAGATATCGAAGAAAAAACGCATAAATTGAAAATCGATGCTAACTCAAAAATCCTTTCTGATAAAAAGTCAGCGATGGATGATTTGAATGCAGAACTTCTTGATCAAGTTATCAAGAAGACAAAATCTTCAATCAAGAACAACAAAGATTACCAGAGCAAAGTTTCTACGAAACTTCTCCAAGGACTATAAGAATGAAAGAGCAAGCAGTAGCTAAAGTCTACGCCAAGTCACTTCTTGAAATTGGTGAAGAGAAAAAAGTTAATATGGCCGAAGAACTAACTAAGCTTACAGTAGCGATCAATGGGTCTAACGAACTTGAAAATGTTCTATTTCTTGAAGTGTTTACACTTGATGAGAAGAAAAACGTATTTTCCGATGTTGCGAAGAAACTCAACCTTTCTCCTGTAACTACAAATATCGTTAACTTCCTTATCGACGAGAAACGTATTGGTCTTCTTCCTTTGATCTTTAAAGAAATCATCGTGATTGATGATGAAAAACGAGGATTCATCAAGGGCACTATCGAAGGCAACACTGCTGAAATTGATGATGCTACTAAAAACAAAATTACTGCATTCATTAAGAGTAAACTTGGCCGCGAACCACACCTTGATTACGTTCAGAACGGCAACGTTTCTGCTGGATTCAAAGTTACTGTTGAAGATTTGCAACTAGATGCTTCTTTAGACAATCAATTAGAGAAATTTAAACAATCAATTATTGGTGAATAATACACCCAAAAAAGGGAAGGGATTTTAGATGAGTACATCAATTAGACCTGAGGAAATTACAGGGATCATTAAAGAGCGCATTGCTAACTTTGAATCTCGCCTCCAAATGAATGAAATCGGTACCGTTCTCACTATCGGTGATGGTGTGGCACGCGTGTTCGGATTGAAGAACGTTCTCGCAGGAGAGCTCGTAGAGTTCGACGGCGGAGTTAAAGGAATGGTTCTTAACCTTGAAGCAAATAACGTAGGGATCGTGGTTCTCGGTAACGATGAATCGATCAAAGAAGGCTCTACTGTTAAGCGTACAGAAAAAATCGTTTCAGTACCTGTTGGTAACGGTCTTCTTGGTCGTGTTGTAAACGCGATCGGAGAGCCTATCGATGGTTTGGGCGAACTTAAAACGACTGAGTTCCGTAACGTAGAAATTAAAGCTCCAGGGATCATTGCTCGTAAATCAGTTCACGAGCCTATGCAAACTGGTATTAAAGCTATCGATGCTATGATTCCGATCGGCCGTGGTCAGCGTGAGCTTATCATTGGTGACCGTAAGACTGGTAAGACAGCTGTTGCCGTAGACACCATTATCAACCAAAAAGGTAAAGATGTTGTTTGTATCTACGTAGCTATCGGTCAGAAACAATCTACTGTTCGTCAGGTTCACCAAAAGCTTCTCGAAGCTGGTGCTCTTGAATATACAATCATTGTTTCAGCTACTGCTTCTCACTCGGCTCCACTTCAGTACCTTGCTCCGTACACAGGTTGCACAATGGGTGAGTACTATCGTGACCAAGGTAAGCATGCTCTTATCGTCTACGATGACTTAACAAAACAATCACAAGCTTACCGTCAGCTTTCACTCCTTCTTCGTCGTCCACCAGGACGTGAAGCATTCCCTGGAGATGTTTTCTACATTCACTCAAGACTTCTTGAACGTGCTTGTAAAGTTAACGATGAATTGGGTGCAGGATCTCTTACAGCTCTCCCAATCATTGAAACTCAAGAGGGTGACGTTTCTGCGTACATTCCTACAAACGTAATTTCGATCACAGATGGTCAGATCTACCTCGAGTCAGATTTGTTCAACTCTGGTATTCGTCCAGCGGTTAACGTTGGTCTTTCGGTTTCTCGAGTTGGTGGTTCTGCGCAGATTAAGGCAATGAAAAAAGTTGCTGGCACTCTTCGTTTGGATCTTGCTCAGTACCGCGAACTTGCAGCTTTCGCTCAATTCGGTTCGGATCTCGATGAAGCGACTCAACGTCAGCTTAACCGTGGTGCTCGTCTGGTTGAACTTCTTAAGCAAGCCCAGTACTCGCCAATGGATGTTATTGATCAATCGGTTTCTATCTTCGCAGCTACTAAAGGCTACTTTGATACAATTCCGGTTAGCAGAATCCGTAATGCTGAATCTGATCTTCTTGCAACTCTTCACTCTCGTCAGGGTGAATTGATGAAGACGATGAAGAAAGAACAACAGATGTCTGCAGACAGCGAATCTAAGCTGGTTGAAGCTATCAAGTCGTTCATTTCTAGCTACAAGGTTTAATTTTAAGGATTAATTCAAATGGCAAATATTAAAGACCTCAAGAAAAAGATCAAGAGTACCAAGGGTACTTTCAAGATCACAAAGGCGATGAAACTTGTTTCGGCTGCAAAGCTAAGCAAGGCTCAATTGCGTATCTTAGGTCTTCGTCCTTATTCAACTGAGTTAGAGGGCACTATTAGAACTGTATCTGCGCTCGCTACTGACTACAGCAATGAATATTTCCTTCCAAAGGATAATAAGCAGGCCGTGGTTTTGGTGATTTCATCAGATAAAGGTCTTTGTGGTGGTTACAATTCTCAGCTCGCAAAAGCTGTTAGAAAATTCTCAACTGAGCATACAGACGAAGCCCTTAAGTTTTTCTGGATTGGTAAGAAAGTCAGAGATCTCATTCAAAAAGAAGTGAACTCGGGCAAAACTTATACGTTCATGAAACAAGATCCTACTTATGAAGAAGTGAGAAAGATTGCTGATGAACTTGGAAACATGTTCATCTCTGGTGAAGTTGGAAAGGTCTACGTCGCCTACAACTCATTTATCTCAGCGATTGCGTTTGACTCTACAGTTAAACAACTTCTTCCGATGCAGGTATCTGAATCAGATAAAGAAGCGATCAAGTTGAAGTACCCATACGATTTTAAATATGAGCCTAGTGCTGAAAAAATTCTGGATACTTTGGTACCAGAAGTTTACCTCACGACAGTTTATACCTGTGTTCTAGATGCTATTGCTTCGGAACATGGATCTCGTATGAATGCGATGGAAAACGCATCGAAAAATAGTAAAGAAGTTATTAAGAAACTATCACTTAAAATGAATAAGATGAGACAGGCACGAATTACAACCGAGTTAATCGAAGTTGTATCTGGTGCTGAATCTCTGAACGGTTAAGGAGCCAACCAAATGGAAAACACAGGTGTTATTCGTCAGGTACTTGGGCCAGTTATCGATGTTGAGTTTTCTCATGGAAAACTTCCAGCTTTGTATAACGCTCTCAAGATTACCAACAAGACGCTAACTGGCGGAGAAGGAAATCTCACAGTTGAAGTTGCATCCCACCTCGGTAACAACATGGTGAGATGTATTGCTATGGACGCGACTGAAGGATTAGCTCGTGGTCAAACAGTTACGGATACAGGAAGACCTATTCAGGCTCCAGTAGGCCGAGAAACTCTTGGCCGTATTATTAACGTAATCGGGGAACCGGTTGATGAAATGGGTCCAATTGGAAACAAGAAGACTTACTCAATTCACCGTGAAGCTCCTAAATTCGCTCACCAATCTACCAAGAAAGAAGCTTTCTATACTGGTATTAAGGTAATCGATCTTCTAGCTCCATATCTTCGAGGCGGAAAAATCGGTCTCTTCGGTGGTGCCGGTGTAGGTAAGACAGTTCTCATTATGGAACTTATTAACAACATCGCTACTCAACACGGAGGATTCTCGGTATTCGCAGGTGTGGGAGAGCGTACTCGTGAGGGTAACGATCTTTGGCACGAAATGAAAGAATCTGGGGTTCTTGAAAAAACTGCTCTGTGCTACGGCCAAATGAATGAGCCACCTGGTGCCCGTGCACGTGTTGCTTTGACTGGTCTTTCCGTTGCGGAATACTTCCGTGATGAAGAAAAACAAGACGTACTCTTCTTTGTAGATAACATTTTCCGCTTTACTCAAGCGGGATCTGAAGTGTCAGCACTTCTTGGTCGTATTCCTTCTGCGGTAGGATATCAGCCAACACTTTCTACAGAGATGGGGGCAATGCAAGAGCGTATTACTTCTACTAAAGATGGATCAATTACATCCATCCAAGCTGTATACGTACCTGCGGATGACTATACCGATCCAGCTCCAGCAACTACGTTTGCTCACTTGGATGCAACTACTGAATTGTCTCGTCAGATTGCAGAGCTTGGAATTTACCCTGCGGTAGATCCTCTTTCTTCTTCTTCGACGATTCTTACTCCAGATATCGTTGGTGAGGAGCACTACAATACTGCTCGTCAGGTTCAGTCAGTTCTTCAAAAATATAAAGAGCTTCAAGATATCATCGCCATTCTTGGTATGGATGAATTGTCTGAAGATGATAAAAAACTCGTAGCGCGTGCTCGTAAGATCCAGAAGTTCCTTTCTCAGCCATTCTTCGTAGCTGAGCAGTTCACTGGTATTACAGGTCAGTTCGTGAAGATTGAAGATACTATTAAAGGTTTCAAAGCTGTTCTTGCTGGTGAAGTAGATCACCTTCCTGAACAAGCTTTCTACCTTGTTGGTAACCTTGAAATGGTTCATGAAAAAGCTAAGAAACTTTCTGAAGGGAAGTAATTATGGCAGCAGCCTTTAAACTCAATCTCAATACGCCTAAAGGTGTTGTTGTTAAAGATCTTGAGTGTAACGACATCGTTATTCCAACAGTACGCGGGGAGATTAATATTCTCCCTGAGCATACTCATATCCTTACGGAGTTGAGCACAGGAATTCTTACTGCCAGAACAAGTAGTGGAGTAAGACATTTCTCGGTAACTGCTGGTCTATGCCGTGTTTTAAAAGACACTGTAACAATCCTTTCTTTCACATCTGAGAAAGCCGAAGACGTTGATATCGAAAGAGCTAAGTCTGCAAAGGCCAAAGCGTTTGATAGATTGTCTGGAAAAGAATCAATGAGTGATGTAGACCTCATTAAGTTCCGCCGTAAGCTCGAAAGAGCTGAACTTAGGTTACGAATCGCGAATCTTAAGTAAAAAAAGAAAACCCCGCTTTAAGCGGGGTTTTTTATTTTTACGTGTTTTAATTTTAAATTCTATCTATGGCGTAGAACCGAGTCTAATTCAGATTCATCTTGGGCCTGAGCTTCTTCAACTTCGATATCCATTTCAGGAAGGTCAACAGAAGCTAGATCACGTTGAAGTGAGCTTTTTCTGCAGTTAGTGAAATTATAAGAGATTTGCTTAATTTCAAATTCAAGATCAACACGTTTCATATCGTCTTCTGCTCTTTCAACTTGTGAAAGAAGAGAATCAATCTCATGCTGAGCCTCTGGAGAGCAGGCCGTCTTAGCGAAGGTATCAAAGCTGACTAGGGCCATAAGTACGATCATTAAACCTTTCATAGAACCTCTTTGTATGAATCTGTATAAGCAAAATTGATGCCGCCGATTTGAAGCTAAGGGGTTGATGTTTAGTGGGAAAAGCGTGTAATTGTTAGTCAGTGTCTATCAAACTGACAAAATTCCTAAACAGTTTGAGGATACAAACCAAACGTCTAAATTTTAGACACTATTTGGTCCTATGGGGGCAGTGAGTACTCGTGACTACTCAGTGGTTATTGCTAAACATCTGAAATGATTAGGCAAATAATGAGTCTTTTTGGTTTTGCCGTGCGAGATTTAAAGCGCTTTGAATTATAATAAACCTACTTATGCAGTTAATGTTCACTCGTATGTTTGCTCTTATAACGCTTATTTCGTACCTGGTTTTGGGTACGGTTGTCGTGCGTTTTGCAGCTCCAGAACATACCCAGTTTTCATTCTCATCAAATTATTTATCTGCCTTCACGACAACTGAAATTTCCAGCGAGATTCCACTTAAGTTGAATACGCCTGAAATCTCGTTTGCTGAAATCAAAATCCCCGTAGAGAAAAAGATAATAGCGAAGGTTTTACCGAAGCCTGTAATCAAAAAAGCAGTTGTCGTAGCAGCTGTAGTTGAAAAAAAATTGAAAGATGTTGTGGTAGCGAAGAATGAACTTCCTTTCCAGGAAACAATTGAGCTTCACTCCGTTGTCATTAATAGTGAATTAGAAACAAATCTTATCTCATATTTTAAAGAAGCACCGACAGATTCATCAATGATGGTGGCATCTTTAGAAGATAGCGTTTCAACGACACAAGCTGCAACAGTAGAAGAGGTACCTGAGTTCTTTGAATATCCTGTAGAGCCGGTTGCTAAGAAAGATGTTCCCGCGACTGAAGTTAAACCAAGTGAAGAGCAAATTGTTTCAGAACTTAATCAAGATAATTCAGATGAAGAAGTTTCTGTTTCAGATATTGCAACTCCAGAAGTCGCTTCTGTCGTTAATGAAGAAGTTCGCCTGGACGATGACCTGATTGCTTTTGACTACTCAAAAGCCAACGCAGATCTCAAGGTTGCTAGTCCTGAGGTCACAACCCCAGTGACTACTCAATTAACAGGTTCTGCAATATCTCCTAAAACAACTTCGACAGTAGCTACCACTATCCCAACTATTGCAGCGGCGACTACTCACCATAGTTCTCCTGTTACTCCTGTTACACCTTTTGTTCCTAAAGGAATGCCAATTCCATCCGGTGAAGATCATCTGGTTGCTAAAGAACTTCCTCAAAATGAAGAAAAAGCAAATGATGTTGAAGTGACTATCCAGGCTTCTGGAATAAATTTGAAAGCTTTTGAAAAATTAAACAATTTTAGAATCCGTTTCCAGGATGATTCATCTGAAATGGGTGACACAGGTTCTGGAGATGTCGTTTTCAAAGCATCACTTTCTTCTACAACTAAAACAACAAGATCAATGGTCATTTTGAAGCCTGGGTTCATTCCAACCTCTACTGATCTTATTCTTAGTAATGACTTCTATGATCTCTCTGTCCCAATGATTGAAGAAGAGACCTTTAATAATGAAATTCATAACTTTGAAGGTTCTGGTCCTGTAGGGGCAGTCCTGGTTGAGCTTGATGACGAAACAGAACTTGCTCAGTTGGATGTACCGTTTGGAAAAGTTATTCTTCTTGATGGAGATATGAAGATCACGGAGAGAGAAGATTTCCGATATCAATTATTCATGGGTGTAAAAGCTGGTAATGCTCTCCTGACTTATAAAACTCAAAAAAATTCACAGGTACAAAAAATAATTCACGTTCATGAAAGAGAAGTTACTTTTGATTCTAATTTCTTTGAAGATGTTAAATCTAACAACGTGAAAATATTTGAAGAAGATCTGATGGCCCGTGAAAATTCTCCTCTGATTACTGGTGCAGGTGAGATTAGAATTTTTGCTTCTCAAAAGACAGCAACGAAAGTTTCAAATAATATCTATAGACTAGATTTTGATCGCAGTCATTTGGGTGGAAGACGTTACCTAGAGTTAAATCATCAAGGCGAAACTCTATTTGCTGGATTCCGTGGAACCTCAAGCATCACGATGCCTTCTCTAAACCTTAGAAAATATATCGAATCATATAAAACCGCTGGAAGTTGTCTGGTTCAGGTAAATCTTAAAAAGAAAGTTTTAAATGTTGATATCGGTAGTGAGTCAGTTGAATCATCACTTATGACAAGTGTCCAGATGCTTGATTCAGATGGCAAGTTTTACGATTCAGTTAGTGAGAAGACACGCAAGGTTATCATCGTAGGCGAAGGCCAAGGTGCTAACGTCGTCAGTCGCGATGGTAAAATTAATGTAAAAGTAGAATATGTTGATGGAACATCTGACTATCTCAGCACTTTCTGTTCACCAGATACTTATCTCGTCGAACAACTCTGATTCTTAAGTAAACTTTCCCAATCTTTCGGCTTTTTGTTTAAAATTTGTTTAAAATTTAATTCAAGAAATTTACTCGATGGAAGTTGGCCCTTAGTCGTTACTATAGATGCCCTTGGATGTGTCTTGGTTAGGTCTTTAAATTGCTGATTATGGAATTCCACATCATCTAGTGCATCTTTATCTAAATTCTTATCTAAGCGAAGACTACACTTAAGCATGAAGAATCGAAGATCTTGATTAACATCTGGTCGGTCATGGCTGTGAATGCCTTCAAAAAGTTCTTCACGATACGCCAGTGAATAGGTGAGTGCTAAAAATTCACTATAGAAATTCTTGGAAGCAAATCCGAAGTGATCCGAATCACTTCCCTTAATGATATCCTCTAGGTCGATGTCAGAAGACGCCATCCGACGTTTAGTTTTTAAAAGATGTTTTGTTCCGGAATTATAAGCAGTCACTGCTAAATCCCAGCTTTTCATAATTTTGAAGTTTTCCTGCATCAGGAAAGCTGCAGAGATAGAAGCAACGCCAATATTAGATCGATAATCAATAACACTTCGCTTGGGCATATAATAACTGGCAATTAGTGGCATGAACTGCCAGATCCCTAGTGCATTTACTTTAGAGTGCGCTCGAGGATTGAAGCTTGATTCTAAGAATGGAACTGCCAAAAGTTCCTTCGGAAGTTCTCTCTCTTTAAAATAATTTCCAAGGAAACCCTGATAAGGCAAGGAACGGATGACACCCTCTCGGATAAAATCTTTCTGACCTGTCTGAGAACGGATGTTGTCTCGAAGTTGATTAAAAAAAGCACTTCTATCCAGCTTCTTTATAGGAATTTGGGCGCCTGCGTTTTTTAACAATCGATACATGTTTTTAGCTTCTGGTTTTAGCGAGAAGGGATCTTTACCAAGATGAGCGAGGGTTTGCTTAATTGCCTTAACTTTTTCTTTGGTAAGTTTTTGCTGAAGAACATAATGAATATTTCTATTCATTTGGTTTTCTCTGAAAGAAGAGAAATCCAGAATCTTGTAAATGATAGAGAGGTTGTTCTTGTCATGAACCAGAACCTGGGTTGACTCAAACTGAGTATAAATCAGGAACCAAAACTGAACCGTAGGATAATAGTAGGGGGTGAGTTTAAAGGTATCAGAGACTCGTTCATCGTCATCATGAAGATATTTATCAAACGCTGTGGTTTTCATCCAGTTATGTTCGCGTACCGTGGGTTTGGTATCCGGAATATAAGTTTCAGTCGTGAGCATGATTCCAAAAAATGGATCAGAGGCAGTCACTAACCAGACAGTGAGTATGGATAATACCAGATATTTAAAAATCATCGAGGACTCAGGATTTGCATAGTACGCTTATAACCAGCTTCTACGGCATGTGCTGAAACTTTTGAATTAAGTGAAAAAGAATTCGCAAAGAAGAGTTTATAGTCACTATGGTCAGGGTAAATATCGATAAGCTGTACCTTGGGATTGATGTTTAGTTTTCTCTGGAGGATCGCCATAATCTCACGACGGTGAGTCTGTGAAAACTTTTCTAATTTCATATAATCGTTCACAGTATCCATTACATCAATAGCGCGCGCCCTTTCGGCCCTCGATGCTATAATTTTTTTTTGAATCATTAGATAGATAGATTGAATAGCAATCGGTGGTAAGCCGTAGTTGACCAAAGATCCAACCTCGTCATGAAAATGATAAGGTGTATGAGTCCATGAACTGATAATAACATCACAACCATTATCTTCGGCTACGTGAGTAGATAAGGTCTCTCGAATTTCACCATCAATATAATAATCAACCCCATTGGTGAGTTGGTTTTTGATTGGATACGGACAATAAAAAGGAGGAACACTCATACTGGCAGCAGCTGCTAGAGAGACGTTCGTGCCAGTGTAATAGACCGAGGTATTATCGTGGTTAGGATTAGGATAATTATATTTGGAAAAGATAACTTTTCTTGAATGATCCAGTTGAGTTGCAACAATAAAGAGATCTGCTGCAAAATCCTCGAATCGATCATTTTCAATAACGTTTTCAAGTAAATACTTACGAACACCCTCTGTTGTAAAGAGTCCAGGAAGTGAAACAACAGGCTTCATTAAGCTTTTAACAAAATTTGGGAAACCATCTAGTGGTTGATAGAGCCCACGTTTAGGAAGTTTGAGTTCCGGACGTCTCATAGTGAACATATCTTTATAATTTATGCCCCGAAGTTTAGAACCCTTGATGCCCAGAGTGGCCTGAATAACATCCTGAGGTGTGTAACCGCTGGCAAGGTAAACACAAATCATCGCCCCAGCACTTGAACCAACATAAGTCCCAATTTCAAGACTTCTCTGGTTCATATCATGGGCGGGCGAAGAATTTTTGTTACTTTTTAAATGGAAACCTAACTCTTCAAGTGCATGAGTAACTCCTAAGTGCCAGGCAGCTGCTTTCACCACTCCTCCTGAAAGGACGAGGGCGATCTTTTTATTTTTCAGTTCGTTTAAATCAACTGACTTCATTGCTCAACTTTATAAATGATTTTACACATCTTCATCGGATTCTTTATCATAAAGGTTAATAAAGGAGATTGCCATGAATGCCACGGAAGGGGTTTGGTTATCCATCACTGACTATTCACGCTATAAAAACGTCTCGATCTCAACGATCAGGCGTCATATTAAGAATAACATTCTGAAATATAAGGAAGAAAACGGAAAGTACTTTGTTTATACCCACTCGGTAGAAAAGGTAAAATTCCGTGAAGAAGAAGAGGTTTTGCGCATAAAACTCGAAACTGAACTTCTTAAGTCTAAGCTTCGCCAATTGCGCGAAGAGAATAATGAGCTACGCATGCTGGTAGAGATTTATGAAAAAGACAATCCAAAATTAAATCGAATATTTGAAAATCCACCGGAAATACCATTAAACAGATGAAAATAATTTTCTTTATAGCTTTGTTTTTTATCAGTCTACCTACTTGGTCACAGTCGTCGATGAGACGTTGTGCTCTCTTGCCTGTTACTGACAGCGTAGGTGGAGCTATAGGATTTAAAGTTTTTGAAGAACTCGAAGTTCAACTAAAGAGAAGTAATTGGTGTACCTATGTATCTAATGCCGGGTTAATTAATGTTTTTAGTCGCTACCGAGATAATCTTCCCCAGTATTTGAAACAAAAAGAAGTTCTCAAGACTGTTGCTGATAAATTAAAAGTTGGATCTATCATCCGCTTAGTTATTGTAAATGAAGTTAAGGGTGTTGAGCTGCAGCTAGAAGTCCATGGGGACAATGGTGAAGATATTTATTTTAGTGAGAAAACCTTAGTTGCAAGTGACGATATTGAATTAATCACTCAGACGGCAAAAACGTGGCTAGATACTTATTCTAAAACCATTCCTTACGATGCCAAATTAAACGGTATTCTTGGTGATCAAATAACTCTGGATGTGGGTAAAGGTTATCCTATTCATATTGGCCAATCATTTATCGTTAAGCGTCCTATAGCGATCAAAAAACACCCGCTTCTCAAAAAAATTGTCGATTGGGATACAGAGGTTTTAGCCGAAGGAAAAGTGTTTAATATTTCAGATAACCAAGCACTGGGAATGGTTAAGGTCTATAAGACTGATAAAAAATTAGCAGTCGGAGATTGGGTTCGTCTGGAAGAATGGAAACAAGCCGTTATAAATGATCCTACACTTGATGAGAAAAAAGAAGATGACTCTTTTGGTACCTTAGGCGTTTTGTCATTGGCCATGTTTGGATCTAGTTCCAGCACGGATACAAATGGGCCTAATGGCGCAACTCGTATGAGTGGTAATCTTTTCGGAATTGATTTCCGAATTGAAGGTTGGATTACTCGCCAATATTTTGCAGCACTAGAAATTGAAAAGTCACTTGGTTCTCAGAAAAAAGATCAAGGTAGTCCTGATAAAGATAAAGTGAACGTAAATAACTCATCTTTTAAATTCACGGGTGGATACAAATACCTTCCTATTGGTTTTTTCTACGGCCCTCAAGTTGATATTTACGGTGGTTATGCCAACCATACATTCGATCTTGATTCTTCGGCAGCAGATGGATTTGGAAAAAATTCTATCTCTGGTATTGTTTTAGGAACACGAGCGAATATACCCCTGAACCGTGAATTTAGATTTGTCGCGGGTGCGGAATTTATTCCTTTCCCAACTTTTACAGATGATGACAGCATCTTTGGATCTAGCAAGAGTGCTTCTTCACTGGAAATCGAAATTGGTCTTAAATATCAGTACACCCCTCGCATGACTCTTGA
>JBBARF010000099.1:2349-13826 GCA_040399925.1 Bacteriovoracaceae bacterium | reverse complement strand
GTTCTCTCTACAGAACACTGGTTTCTGAAATCATGCTTCAACAAACCACGGTTTCTACCGTGAAGAATCACTACGATCGTTTCCTTTTGCAATTCCCTGATCTTGAATCTCTTGCATCAGCAACTGAGCATGACATGCTTGTGGCCTGGAAGGGCCTGGGTTACTACCGTCGTGCGAGAAATCTTAAAAAGATTGCCGAGAAATTGGTGAGTCACTATGCTGGAGTTTTTCCTCAAGATAAGGATGTGCTTCAGGAGATTCCTGGGATTGGACCTTATACGGCCAATGCTTTATTGAGTATTGGAATGGATAGACCTGCTCTTTCTCTTGATGCCAATCTTGAAAGAGTGATCTCTCGCTATGTAGGGATTGCACTACCTAAGGGTCCCAAGCTTCATAAAGAAATTAATCGTCTCTTCGATGCGGGCAAAATTTTTAATGATAAAAAGATGTCATTCAGGGCCTTGAATGAAGCTTTAATGGATTTAGGTCGAACTTATTGTCAGTCAAGAAAAGCTGCTTGTGAGTTATGCCCATTAAAGAAAGAATGTTTTGCTTTTAATAAGGCCAGACCACTGGATTTTCCATTGGAAGATAAATTAAAAGCAAAAACCCAAGAGCATGAACTTCACTTGCTTCGTGTTTATGTCCTGAAAAAAGATAAAATTCTAGTTTATAAAAAAGAAGATTCTGAGTGGCTTTCTGGTCAGTTCGAAGTTCCGACATTTATTCTGCACACAACGGATAAAAAATTGAGTCAGTATCCTGCTTATAAGGGAAAGGCCCTAAAAGACCTTACCTCTTTTAAATCGGGCATCACGAAGTACAAGATCACGAATTTTATTCTTAAAATTTCTGAAGCTGAACTCAAGAAGATGACACAGAAAAAACTTATATGGGTTACTATGGATGCAAAATCGAATCTTTCAACAGCTACGACCAAGGGTTTAGCCAAGATTACAAAGTAAGCAGGCCATTGCTGACCTCCTTGAGAATTACCTAATTTTTGATTGAACAATCGTAAGTCTGAACGAAACCAGCAAAAGTTCCTGGGACAGCTTTACCTTTAATTGTGATAACTGTCTTTTCAGGTCTAGCGATATCAATTCCAACTTCATTACCAGTGATTTTATACTCTACACAACCTGGACAACGTGCCGTCTTTTTTTCAATCGTCATGTTAACCAGTTTAGCAGGAGCATCCTTCATACATTCCTGAACTTGATGGTGATTCATAACAGTGAACATTTCAATGGCTTCAGGACCCATTTTCCCAGCAAATGAAGATGCAGACACTAATAGTGTAAGTGAAAGAATAAATGATTTCATTTTAAAACTCCTAAGTTTTGGTTGGGTGCTTTATAAGAAGATCAAAAAGATTGTGTAAATCAAGGCAGACTGAATTTGTAAAAAGAATCTGAAGACAAAAGGCTGCCTGAAAAAACCGAGATCAGGAATAAGCCGGATTCTGTATTAAACTATCATTCCTCTAGGCCCACCGTTACCGATGGGCTCAAGCATCCTACCCGTGAGCTCCTCGAGCCGACTCAACGCTCACCTACATGGACTTGCACCTCGTAGAGTTTACCTGGTTTCACTACGCACTTCCGAAGAAGCCATACATACTTTCTGTTGCACTTGTCCTCGCCTCACGACGGACGGGCATTACCCGCTACGATGCTCTATGGTGTCCGGACTTTCCTCCCGCGATTGCTCGCCGGCGACAGCCCCCTGATCTCGGTAGAATGCTTATAGCGTTAGCCCTGTGGAGGTGTCACGGGTAATTATTACAGGATCAGGCCTTTAGGAGCCAAAAGGGAGAAAGATTCGATGACACATTTTGCAGGTTTTCAGTAAGTGCTGCATATCAATTTCAGATTCTTCCATCTTAGACAGCTGGCTTTTACAAAAATAACAGGCGGCTTTATCCACCCTGGTGAAGTTCCCGATGGCCAGTTTTCGGGCCATCGTTTTTTCCAGGATGTTTTTAAAATCCGAAGGCAGCTCTTCCAGCAGAAGCCTTAGTCTCAGGTCCAATTGCACGACATTGTTTTTTTCTTTAAGAATTTCTTCATCAACTTCAATTCGGATCTCTAAGATGGTTTTATCAAGGCCTGATAAGAAGAGTTTTAAATCACTTCTCTCTTGATCAATCTGCTCTTGCAAGCTTAGTTTTTCGAAGTAGAGACTTTCAAGTTCTTGAATCTTCAAATTGAAACCCGTGACTTTGTCGGAACTTCCACCCATCTCCATCAAACGCTTCTTTTGTGTCTCTGATTCGGCCATTTTTTTATCAATTTCAAACAACTCATGTTGTAGAGCATGGGCATCATGCTGGAGCTTTTCTGTTTGCAACACGTTCGTCTGACGCTTGTCGTTTAGGGAATATAGCCGATTCTCTTGCTCGCTAATTGCCTTTAAGTGGTTGATTCTCATTTTTGTTAAGGAATCGAACTCTTTTAATTTAAAAAACCAATCCAGACTCACTTCATTTTCCTTCGATTTAGACGATAATAAGAGAACATGAAATCCAAACTAACATACCTTAAAAAACTCGAGCTCTTCAAGGAGCTTGATGCTTTCCGAGATGGTCATTTTTACGCCATCGCTGATCAGAAGGTAAAAAATCATTTACCCCAGTGGATACAATTTTCTCCTGATGTCTTCTGGTTAAAAGCTCCAGAGGAGCAAAAAAATCTCGAAGTGTATGGGCAAGCCTTAGAATTTTTTCTGAAACAAGGAATTCAACGTGGCTCTAAACTCTATGCTTTTGGTGGTGGAGCTACAACGGATCTCACGGGATATGTTGCTTCGACCATTCTTCGGGGAATTCGTTGGGTCTCAGTTCCCACCTCTCTGCTTGGAATGGTGGATGGCTCAATCGGTGGCAAAGTCGCAATTAACATGCCTCAGGGGAAAAATCTTGTAGGCGCTTTTCATAGTCCGGAAGAAATTTTCATCTGTAGTGATTTTCTCTCAACACTTAATCAGGCTGAGCTCATGTCGGGTAAAGGTGAAATTCTTAAATACGGTTTTCTATCCCGTAATGTCGCAGATCTGATTCTTAGTAAAGCTCCTCTAGAAACCATTATCGTTGAATGTGCCCGTTATAAAAATTTAGCGGTAGAAGAAGATTTTAGAGAAGAGGGCAAGCGCATGCTGCTTAACCTCGGTCATACGATGGGCCATGCCTTTGAATCCACATTAAAGATTCCACATGGTCAGGCGATCATCATGGGGATGAAGTATTTGTTTCAGGTCATGAAGCTGAATGAAGCGATGACGTACTGGAATAAGATGTCAGAGGCGCTTGAACTCAAGAGTGATGATTTTCAATTGAATAACTTTCCTGGTTTTAATACCAAAGATTTTTTTGCCTATCTTGATCATGATAAAAAGAAGCTAAATTCCTCCATTCGATTAGTTCTCGTCAAGGACATTGGTTCTTGTTATCTTGAGGAAGTTCCCCTAAAAGATTTTAAGTCAAAGATTTTAAGCCATGACGAGTTTGTTAATAAATAAAGGCTCTCTTAAATCATCTCTGGAAATCCCGAGATCAAAGTCTTTTGCTAATCGTGCACTGATTTTAGGCGCCATTTCTAAAAATTCTAAAACAATTCATCATCTCCCCACCTCAACTGATGTGATATTTCTGGTTGAGGCCTTAAAACAGGTGGGTCTTGATATCCAGTCACAGGGATCAACTGTTTTTATAAAGAACTCATTTCCCGAATGTGAGACATCTGCACCATCTGTTATTGATGTAGGTGAGGGTGGCACGACTGCGAGATTTTTAGCTTCTCTGTTAATGAAAGGTTCTCTACCTTATGTCTTGAAACTTGGTGATCGATTGAAGGACAGGCCTTGGACTGCTTTTATCCAACTGATGAGTGACTTAGGTGGAAAAGTAAGTCTTGTTGGAAATTTACTCCACCTCCAAGGTCCGGTAATATTACCAACGCATCTGGAAGTTGATTGCTCTCACACCACTCAGTTCGCTTCAGGGCTTCAGTTGGCCTATCCAGCGACTCAGATCCTTCCTTATCTCATGAAAACCTCTCAAAGCTACTGGGACCTGACTTTGGAGCTGATGAAAGAAGTAGCTTCTCAGGACAATGTTAACGTTCCTATGGACTGGAGTAGTGCTTCGTATCCACTGGCCTTTGCGGCCATTAATCAGGAACTAAGCTTGCCCGGTCTCGCTTATGACCGGTTCCAGGCCGATGCTAAATTTCTACCGTTACTGCGCGAATTGGGTGCAATTAAAGAAGAGAGTGGTGAGGGTTTACGGGTGAGACCTCTTAAAAAACCTCAGGCGATTCATTTAGATGTTCAGGACTGTCTTGACCTAGTGCCGGCCCTTGGTTTCTTCCTCGCCCATATTAAAGGTGAGCACACACTTAGCGGTGTCGCTAACCTGGTCCATAAAGAAAGTGATCGATTGGGGGAAGTCATCAAGCTTCTTGCCCAGTTCAACCGAGCTTCGGAAGTTAAGGGTGATATCCTTACAATTGTGGGCTCAACTGAAAAAATCACTCACAAGGTTAATCTTACGCTGCCGGATGATCACCGGATGGTCATGGCGGGAACACTCTTTCTTCTCCATCATCAAGGTGGTGAAATCTCACCGGTAGAAGCTGTCCAAAAATCTTATCCCCATTTTTTTTCTCTTCTTTCCTAGATTTCAACTGTCAAAAATTTAGACGGCCTGAAAGAATAATTACATTCAGAAACATCTCATCTCAGGTTGGGCATATGATCTCATCATTAATTTGATAACCATTAGGAGATCCTTATGAAAATTTCAGTTCTTAGTACCGCCTTCGTGCTTCTTACCGCTTTTACCGTTAATTCAGCAAAGGCCCTAACTGATCAGCAAGCACTTGAAGACGGGATGACACCGATGGAACAAATGAGTCCATCTGAAATGTCTGCAGATGATCTTAAGGCCGTCATGAATTATGAAAGATCAGAATATGTCTCAACAATTCCATCGCAAGAAGATATTGAAAATGTCGTTAAATCTCACCGACAGGTTATTGTAGTCAATAAAGGTAGCAAATCAGCTAATAATCCATTGGGCCAAACACTTCGTGTTTTCCAGAATGGTTCTATTCTTCCACTAAGTTATACAACTTTAAATTCTGGTGAAACATTTACTAAAGACGCAGTTGATATCTCTACGGGACGCGAGAAAAAAGAAGTTGCGACATCAGGTCGCGAGTACTTCTCCTCAACTCCTAAAGGTTTCTTCCGTCCACAACGTGTTTATGAAAACTATTACTCAATCACTTGGGCAGCTGATATGCCGAACGCTGTTTTTATGTGTCAGAACTTTGCAAGAGAGTGTGGGATCGCTATCCACGCAACAACTAAATCACATTATGCTGAACTAGGGACAAAAGCTTCTGGTGGTTGCGTAAGAACACGTTTAGATATTTCTCAAAAAATTAGAAAGTTAGTTATGGATACAGGTATGGGTAGTGAGCCGGGCAGATTTACAGTTAAGTCAGATGGAACTCATGCTAAACGTCGCAAAATCTTTAATAACTCTGTAAATGTAGACCAGCTTAGCTTGAATTCAGGGGATATCCTGAATAAAAAAGTAAATTCTTGGGACACAGTGATTGTTGTTTACGAATAAAATTTTAACGAGATACAAAAATGAAAAGACTGCTTTTAGGAATAGCATTATTAAGTTCGCAGGTTTGGGCAGATCCGGCTTCTCTCATCGCAGAGTTTAAGCAGGGGATTGCAGCTGCAAAACTTGGAACTATTTCTGAACAGGCTTTTTGTTATAAAGATGTGGATAAAGTTGAAGGATACCAGGTTGATAAACTACAAAGACTGGCATCGGTTACCAAGGTTCTCACGACTCTTTTTGCTTCTGATACCCAGGACTTAAATCGCACTTTTACGACCAAGGTTTATCTAGCTGGGGATAGACTTCATATTGAAGGTTCAAGAGATCCTTATTTTGAAGAAGAAAAAATGCTTCTTCTTATGCGTGCTTTAAATGATCTTGGATATAAGCAATTCAAAAGCGTGACTTTTAACTCTGATTTTCATTTTTATGATATCTCCCTTTCAAGTCATATGGATATTACTCCTGTCCATACGCGCTTACGTTTAGCTACTTATCTTAATTCTCAAACAAATCTTAAAGTCACTTGGGCGACCGTACGGAAATTTGCTGAAGAAGAAGGTTTCGAGATTGAAAAATCTCTTCCACCTTCAATCTCTGCTTCAAAAGTTACTCTCTCGGATGTCAATCCATTGCTGAGTGAGAACCCTGTTGTTTATACTCATACCTCAAGACCGCTTCACGCCATTCTTAAATCGATGAATGTGATGTCTAAAAATTATGTGGCCCAGAATGTATTCCTTGAATCAGCAAGAACGACGAGCTACGCAGCTCATATGGCGCATAATAAAATTGATGCAAAAACATTTAAAATTACAAACGGTTCTGGTCTCCCGCTAAAAACAACTAACTCACGAGTTGATAATCTTTGTAGCTGTCGGACTATTCTTCAGGTTATTTCCCTTTTAGAAACAAGTCTAAAAAAACATAACCTTAGCATGAGTCAGGTTATGGCGGTCACAGGTGGAAAAGATCTTGGTTCATTCCGTGAGCGATTCTTAACAGTTCCTGAAGCCAAAGATGCAGTTATTGCAAAGACTGGAACTCTGGCCCAAGCTTCGGCTTTGGCCGGACTTTTATACACAGATAGTGAAATTCCTTTTGCTATCCTGAATCACACAACAAATTCTTCAGGCGCTCGTAGCTCACAGGATAAATTTGTAGCAAGAATTTTTCACTATCTAGGTAACCCTGTTCCATTGGATTATGAAAAGTTATCAATCTTTCCTGTAGATAATGCTGAGTTCTTAAGCCTTTCAACTAAGAAGATCATCGCAAGTCAGCGCTGATAATTGCAAAGCTATTCTTAATACGTCATCATAGAGAAAAGACTTTCTAAGGTGCCCTCATGCTTTATCTGCTTATGTCAGTTCTTCTTTCTACTTCCGGTTTTGCAGAGGTAGGGAAATTCCTAAAGATCGAAGGCGAGCGAGATGCCCAGATACTAAGAGCATCTAGAAAGATTGTTCCTGTGATTGATGGAGATATTGAGGAAGGGGATGAAATTAAAACAAATAATTCAATCGTTTTGTTTTATCTCTATCCTTCGACCCAAATTCTCTTAAATAAAAATTCTAAAATTCAAATCACACAAGCCTTGATTGAAGAGAGCACGGAGGGGGAAGAAAATACTTCGATCATAAAACTCATTAAGGGTATTATTCGACTTCAAATCAATAAGGACGTAAATCAGAAAATTAATCAGGAAGTTAACGTTGGCGTTGTGAGTTTTGGCGTGCGAGGAACCGATTTTGAAGTTAATGCGGAAGCCGAGGATGTTGATCTCGATGTTTTCGAAGGAGAAGTCACAGTCAATTCGCCTCATGTTCAAACTTTTGTTCCGGAAGTCGTGAAAGCGAACGAGGGCTTTCGTTATAGTAGAAAGAAAAAAGAATTCATCAGAAGAAAGTTTCAGCCGAAGCTAAAAAATAATCCAGGTTTTATGGCCCAGGAAAATCTTCGTGGACGTTGGAGGAAATTACGCGAAGAAAGAAAACTAAGAAGAGCTAATAATAAGGTTGTGAAAAAAGAACGAGCTGGAAAACGTAAAAAATAATAAGGCCGGAATAACTACCGACCTTATCTTGTCCTTATCTAGATAACTCTTCAGATCCGGGAGCACCTGATGCTCCTGTTGCTGATGGATAGCCGTAGAAAATGCTATTTTCTTTTTCTAAGCGATCGAGTTTTGTATCCTCACTCTCATACTCCTCAACAGGGTAGGAGTTATACTCAACTTCTTCCATCGCCTGACGATGAATGGGATCATAATCATTTTCTTCCATAAGTAATCTTTCATCCGATTCAAGGACTATTGGACGAGCCGGTTGACGGTATTTTGATTTAGTACTTGTTGCTTTAACTTTCGGCTCACTCACAACAGGTGTATTTATTGCATTACCCAGAGCGGCTGAGCCAGCAGACGCTCCGTAGCTTGAAGCAGCCGAAGTCCGGACTTCATCACGGGCCATACTTAAACCATTATCGTCGTCCAAAACGTTTCTTTTATCTGCAGTTTTTTTATTCATGTCACAACCCATTGAGAGAAGGGTCGTGATAGCGAATGCTGGAATTAATAACTTTTTCATAAGACCTCCTTGTCTTGGTGAACCGAGTTCTTAAAAATTATGGTACGCCTCCAGTGCCTATTGCCTTATTTAATTCTCCCTTCAGGTTCTTGAATAAATGCGCAAACCACTCGTAATTACGTGTGATTATAACTCCTATGAGAAAATGATTTGATGGTTCGAACAAATGCGGAAATTACATCCAAAAATGCACAAGTATAACGACAATCTAGCATGTCGCTCTATCCTTGCTTTTTCCCCTTTTAAAATTATTCTTTCTTTTCGATCCAATCTCTAACGGAATTAAGTTCATCCTGAGTCAGGGCTTCTCTAGGATCGGGAGGCATTTTTCCGTTCTCAATAGTTTGAAACAGTAATGAGGTATCAGCAATCAGACGTGTAATGTAGCGGCTGCTTAAAATTGCCTCCGGATTCTCCATTGATCCAAATCCTCCTCTATCGTTGCCATTAGCATGGCATCGGAAGCATTTCTGCTCAAAGATCTTTCTAGTATGGGCCGTCGCATTTCGGGGTTGTGGCGTGAACCGTAGTTCATAGTCTTCAAGTCTCTCAATCAGAGGGTCAATCCATGCAGTGATGAGCTCCTCATCAGCTTTAAAGATTTTTTTACCAGGAAAGATTGTCCTGTATGACTTAAGGGGCATTGTTCTATCCAGAACGGCTGTTCTGAATGACTTTAAGATAGAGAGCTGGGGAGGATTTCCGAGAGCAGCAAAGGGAAACTGAGTTGAAAAATCTAGTGCCTTAATTCCATTAAGCCTATGCAAATTAATGGGATTCCTGGAGCTGAAAACTCTGCCGTAGAAGGGGACCGGCGTTTTGGTATCGTGACAAGCAAAACATTTGCGATCAATCAGGGGCTGAATGGTTTTGAATGATTCCCGCGCATCACTTACGATATTATCCCAAGTTTGTTTTTTTTCCTCTTCAAACCGAGCCTTTTCTCGCGCTTCAATCTCCAATGCTTCTCTTCGAAGAGTTGCCTCTACAGTAGCATCATCAACAAATTTGAGACCCGTGCGTTTGGCGCATGAAAAAGTGAGTATCAAAATCAGGAGAAAAGGTATGGTTTTCAAAGTGTCCGCAAACTATCATGAGACCCTCAAAGGAGAAAGCACTCTGATGACAACCATACGCGAAATTGACCTCACTCTGTAAGTATTTCACCACTTCACCTATCCATCCTATTGTCTGCGACCATGAAAAAAAGTTAACAATTTATTCCCTAACCAGGAGGATGTATGAAAGGTTTATTTTTGTTTTTCGTTTTAAGTATTGTTTCATTCTCAGCTACTGCAGATGATGCAAATCCAACCTGTGAACTACAGGCCAATCATTGGTACAAAGGGGCCAATTATGGAGAAGTTTCTAGGAAGCCCATGTCTTATGAAGAATGCCTCGCCCGTGGTGAAAAGATGTTTAATTCAACTTTTCCTAATGGATATCGCTTTATTCGGGTTGCTAAAGATCAAATAACAGAACGTAGTTGGACTGAAAAATTTAAAAGCGTGAAAATTAAGTATCACGCTGACGATGGATCAGTTATTAAGACGACGCTTAAGCGTACTGATTCTGAGAAGAGTGCTGTGACAAAACGTACTTATGATATTGAAAGTGGATGGCGTTGTTGGACACAAGGTGAATGTGACGAAAAGAAATAGTCTCTAAATAAAGACCGCTCCATTTTTAATAGTGGGGCGGTTTATCATCCTGAAGTGAACGATTTCCCTGAACACCACCATCTGAATTGATATTTCTCTTTAAATCCAAAATTTCTTTTTCCATCCGAGCAATTGTTGACTGCTGAAGAGTGACGACTTCATTGAGCTGACGGGTGAAATCCTCTAAATGAGCGAATTTGATTTCGAGGTTAATGATTTGTTGTTCAGACATAAAGACCAATGTTTAAATGGTGGGCCACTGCTATCACGAGTAGAACCACAACGGTTTATAGTAACGAGAGTTTACCTGACTCATTATTGTAAAGCGAAGACTGATTTTGTGTTGTTCTCAGCATGATGGGAAGCTTTCTGCCTCCCGTTGCCGGAGAAGTCCTTTTAGCAGCTTTAAATAAGGCATCTCAAGGATCAAGCAAGCTCTCTGGTTTCACTCAGAAGATGACTAAGACCCAATTGAAACTATCCCATTAAAATTCGGAAAATTGAAAGGGCATGTTTTTGATGCTATGGCGTTAGATTTGATATGAATTCTTAATTCAAGTATTCAGAATAAGGAAATGGTTCAGTTGTGGATGATTAATACTTGCATTGAGACTTAAAAATTTTGGTTATTTAACTGGAGCGCTAGATTTAATCCAAATCAATATGCTCATAGGACTTCTCGATGGTTCACTTGAATTGTTGTTACCAAATCCAAAAAGCACAAGATGAACACTGTAACTTGAGTCTATGACAAGAAATTAATGATTTCTATCTCATAACATTTAAACTTCTTTAAGCACTCTCAAGTGCTCTCTTGTAGGAGTTCGTAAGAGTCTCATAAAGTTTTAAGAGTCTTTTTTTTGGAGAGGGGTTACAAAACATTCTATACTCCAATAATTCTGTCTATGCCTGAGCATTCCCATAATTCTACATGACAATAAATTGTGCGATTAACGAGTGGTGAATAGTAAAAACAACTCATAGCTACCTGATTAACTTAGTGATAGATTACAGGCGCCTGAGGCGCCCATCTAAAGGCTTTGCATCTTGAATCTGCTCACTAATTTTCCTCATTTGACTCAAATTACTATGTGCAGTAAAATTAATTTTCACTTAATCAAGGGGATCGTTTAATGAAAACTCTATTAGTCGCTTGTATGCTATTTACGGGTATTGTAGGAACTGCTCATTCTAAAGCAAGATTAGATTGCACACCTGATCCATGTTGCACAAACGCAGTATGTGATAATAAAAATGGAGTTCTTATCTATCCTCCTCAGTGCACCAAAGGCCCTACTTGTGTTCAAGGGACTGATCGGTCTAAAAAGTCCACATCTCTTGAAAATTTACTTAAAAAATATACCAAATCTTAGATATCACACCCGGGCACTAATTTTATTTGGTGCCCGAAGCCTGGACTGGTTTTTGGAAAGTTAGAGCCTTGAGTGGGAAAAGAAGTTTTCCACGAAAGTCGATTATTAACCAGAGTTCAAACAGTAAGTAGAGCAGAAGATTGCAAATCTTCAAAAACTTGGGAATTGTTCCTTTTTTCAGTCGTCTCATAGGTAGAATGTTTTTTAAAAC
>JBBARF010000099.1:0-2339 GCA_040399925.1 Bacteriovoracaceae bacterium | reverse complement strand
CATCTAAAAAAAATGATGTTGAGTGCCTGTTTCGCTCTCGAAAAAGATCTATTATTCTGCATATTGCACCTCGAGCATACACCCCTGAAAACAAGTTTTTAGTGGTGTCACAACGAATTTCAAAGTTTTGATTCCAAACGATTGTATTGAGGCGATAGAAGGGATGAACTCTTTCCATCAACACCAATTAAGCGAGGCAGTTTTTTTATGTTAAAGTAAAACAAAGATAGGCCAGCACAGAGCTGGCATATCTTTTTAGAAAAATTATCTGAGATACTTATTTGCGGAGACCTTTTGTTGGAACTAATGCCTTTGGAGGGGCCATTCTTACAATTGTACCGCCTAAACTATTGCATCTAGAGATTTCTACTGGAGTTGGGTTATCTCCAACTGCAAAACCACTATTTGAGTTTGGAACACTACAATGTTTAGCAAAACTTGATTGGGCTGCGATTAAAAATAATACCGTCATTAAAATCTTATGCATACGTTCTCCTGTTTAATTCTCCTATCATCGGATAGTAGTATTATCGTCAATATCTCCTAAAAACTTAAGCTAAGCTGTCAAGCAACTCAAATCTAGTAGGTTACCTGCGAAGAAATAACATTTAGACTTGCATAATTTTTTTATAATTTTGTAATTTTGTAATTTTGTAAGTTATAGATTTATCCCCCTTTTTTATAAAGGTCGGATTATTAAAAGCATCAATCTAAACTATTACAAACTGCCGAACTTAAATGGTGTTGCGTGAAAAGAGTTCATCTCTTTTTACGCAACAATTCAATTGGTTAAAATCAAAACGTTGAAATTCGATGTGCTCCCCTGAAAACTCGTTTTCAGGGGGGCTTGCTCGAGGTGTAAAGTGTGCGTAATCATGTTTTTTTTTCGAGAGCGAAACAGACACTCAATACCATTTATTTTGAGCAGTTTATGTCTCGTTCGAAAAGCAAAAGGTACCGTCGTGAGCTCATTACATTTCTCATAAAGACCGGGTAAAAGATTATGATCGTATGGTTAACTTTAAAAAATCAAAAGATTAGAAAGGTATAGTCAAATATAGCGCTAAGAAGCACATAAGGATTATGGAAAAATTCGTGTTGTTAATTAGTTCGTACTAAAATCTAAAATTTTTTGTAAAATCAAAGGTGACTTTCATCATTCCGACATTAGTTCTCAGCATAGTAAATTCAAAATTGATTACGCGACATTTTTCAAGACAAACTTGCGACTTTTCTTCGCATGATTCTGTGCTCTGGTAAAGGTGAGTAAGATATCATCCAGATAGAGAACAAGTTTTGGATTTTGTTCCATTTTTTGCTTTAAAAATAAGTAAGGATTGAAAGTCGGATCCTGAATATAAACCCAACAACTGGCCAGGATTAGATCTTGATTATTCGAAAATAGCATGGGTTCTAATATAGAGTGCCCACGGGATGTAAAACCGCGCATAATGAGGAGATTTGCCCAAGCTGCGCGGGCGCGATGATAGGGATCTTCATCAAGATTAAAAGCACTTAAATATTCAACTGTGACTTCTTCCTTCGTCGAAATCAAATCAATGATGTTTGAGCGAACTCTTCCGTCTGTATCGCGAATCTGGGAGGGAAGAAAAAAGAGAAATTCTGATTTTGTAAAAAAACCTTTTGACTTGAAAAACTCAATGCTTGAAGCTCTTACTTTTTTTGAAGTATGCTGAACAAAGAAACTGACGTTTAAAACATCCTTAATCTTTTCGTCAGGATAAGAATGAAAGTTCTTCAAGAAAAACATAGAGCTTTCCTCGTCCCATGGTGCACTGAAGAAATCGACCTGAGTCAGACTTAATTCTTGTCTTGAATTAAGAATATTTTTTATTATTAGAAGTTTAATAACTTCATCTTCTTCCCACCAACTATTCATGATTCCTAATGTTTTGTCACACATCCATTCAGGGTGAAAATCAGAAAGAAGCAGATATTTTGCTTCTGAGCTTAAGTTGTTTTTAGAGAAAGAGATAAAATCATCTTTTGAATTTATTCCAAATTTAAGATTCAAATACTCTAAAACGGATTTATTCCGAAGTTCCAGTTTAAACCTATCTTCAGTGTTAAGTAATTTCCCAAAAAATCTAGAACGATCTCTTTGGATAGTATCCGAAACAATTTCCCCGTGTTCAACTCTGACAATTCGACCAGATGCCTGAGCGTCTTCATCGGAATGGGTAACCGTAATAATTGTGACACCTTGCTGATTCAAATCTTGAAGCAGGGAGAGAATCTCAAGTCGTGAATTGTGATCAAGAGCACCAGTCGGTTCGTCCGCAATGATAACTTTAGGGTTTTTAACAAGCGCTCTTGCA
>JBBARF010000098.1:0-14217 GCA_040399925.1 Bacteriovoracaceae bacterium | reverse complement strand
TCACAAACGCTTCTTGCGCCCAAGTTGATCCGGATCTTTTATAGACGTAGACGGCCCCACTTGCTGGTGAGGCATCGGTATCCACGGTGACTCCGGATCCATTGGTAATGGTTGTTTGTTCGGAGGATTCAGTATATGCCCCAACCGCCAAGGTATCGCCACTTAAGGAAACGGAGATACCAAAATAATCAGCTGACCCATTATTACTCGCCTTCACAAACGCTTCTTGCGCCCAACCAACACTGGTCACAAATAAATTAAACACATCCTGCCCAGTTAACCCACCCACCGTCGCGGTCAGAGTAATATCCACTGCCCCATTAGCACCCGTCTCAGGAGTTATTGTGACGGTACAATTTGGTGCTGTTCCCGCAATCACTATCGATGCATTCGCTACGATCGCTTGATCGCTCGATACTCCCGCGACGTCCGTACAGGCCTCGACGTTATCAACATCGCCAATCGTAAAAGGGATCGCACTTGTTGGCGTGTTTTCACTCGTGGTCTTATCCGTCACATTAGAAATCGTTGGATTATCATCCACGGGATCAATCGTTACCGAGGCACTCGCCGTATTTGAAGTCTGTGCATTTGCCGTCACTGTGTAATCAAATCCCGCAGAACCAAAATAATTGAGAGATCCAGTGACTCCTACCGAACAAGCTCCTAAGGTACATGAGCATGCTTGGGTGATCGTGACATTTGTTAAATTTGAAACCGTACAACCAGAGGCAAGATCTGAATCAGCGTCATTATAAACAAGGCCGATTATACTTTGCGTGTCTTCATTAAATGATGTCGGGATAAGATTACTTGCAACTGGTGCCGCATTAAGTGGAGCACTAGAAGTGATCTGACTGCAGGCGGACCCAAGTCCCGGAGCTGTTGCTCCGATACTAGCAACAGTGACGTTGTTGACAATAACCCCAGCGAAGTTTGCGATCCCGGCATTAATCAGAGCGGTATTTGGAGAATTAGCTAACCCACCCGCAACAAGATTTTGGCAATTGATATCAGAATAGCCATTCAGAGTGACTGTGCCTGAAGCTGAGTTAACCAAATTATTTGATTGATCAAGAACATGCACAACCGGTTGAGTTGAGAGAGGAGCACCTGTAGTTGCTGCTCCAGAAATAGCGTTGAAGCTAAGGCCATTGGCCACAACTTCATAGCGAATCATTAAATCCAAACACGAGATTCTCTGAGATCCATTATTCCAAACGACGGCATAAATTTGATTGACTGATGGAGAAGGAAGCTGAGTAGTGAGAACGTTCACACTTGAGCCCGAGGTCAAGGACTCTGATCCAAGAGACAGAGTGCAAGAGCTATCAGAAAAAAGCTCAACGCTATCACCAGAGAGAAGCCCTGAAGCTAAAAACTCTGGAGTGTCATCGATTGAAACATTGTTCAAAGGTGAAAAGAGAGACACCGTAAAATTAGAAACTGACGGTGAAGAAAACTTATTTGGAAAAGTGATTTTTCCCCTCACCCAGCCGCAAGAGCTCAGGACCGATAGGGCCATGAGCAAGATGAGTAATTGGGGACGGACTTTCATAGCTAAGTTATCGACATTAATTAAATATTTCTTAGAGAATTAAACTTCACAAAACCTATGGCCGGCCATAGCCGACCAAAAGAGTTGGATACTGAGATTAATACAAACTGCCCGACTTAAATGGTGTTGTTTTAAAGAGTTCATCTCTACTCACGCCTCAATTCAATCGGTTAAAATCAAAACGTTGAAATTCGTTGTGACACCCCTGAAAACGAGTTTTCAGGGGTGCTTGCTCGAGGTGCAAAGTGTGCAGAATCATGGATTTTTTTCGAGAGCGAAACAGGCACTCAGCACCATTTAAGTCGGGCAGTTTAAAATTAATAAAGAAGTTTAGAAACATCCAACTGAATGTGATTTTTAACGTCTGATAGGAAGGTAAAGCTTTGAATCTCATCGACTTCACTAAGTGGCACATAGCAACCTACAACTGTCGCGTGGCCGGGATGCTGGAATATGAGAAAATGATCAATCATTTTTAAAATCATACTAAGACCAATACCTGCGCTTTTTGATTCCTCCGATGGAGTCAGAGAGTCCTCCCAGATACTGCTGTAAAGCTTATTGACCACCTCTCTGTTAAAATCTCCTTTTTGATCCAGAACTTTAATCCAAACACCCTTACTTGTTTTTTCAATGTGAAGTAGGGCACCATTAGCAGCTCCATGGGTAAGAGCATTAGTAATCAACTCGTCGATCACAAATCTTATTTTATTCGCGAGATGAGGCTTCGGAAGATTTATGCTTTTAAGTATTTCATCAATTTCTATTCCTCTTTCGGTTGAAGAAGTGAACTTGAAGGATCCGCGCCAGTTGTAGAGGTTTTCACCTAGAAACTTGAACATAATCTCCCCAGAATCCCCCACGAGGAATCCATGCTGTGCTTCAATAGGGGTTCTGTTCATTTTAATATCCTTAAAAACAGAATCTTCTAAAAGAAAATTCAGGCCTGAGGGATTAACCAATAAATCCACTACAAAATAAGAAACATCATCATTGAGCCGAAGTGAGGCATTTGGAGTCAAAACATTTACGCAATCTTTGATAGGGATTGTTGAAATTTCGATGACTTTCTTCATAAAGTTCCTCTCACTCGTTGGATTCTCGATAGTTGCGTGAGCTTCAATGAGTCCGTCAGTATAAAAGACTAAACGAGAACTGGCCTCGATGGGGAAACGATCGACATAAAAAGTTGGCGATTCAATCTCACCCAAACGTGGCGAGGTTTGAGAGACGAGAAAATCAATGTCGTTAAAATGTTGCGGCTTCTTATCGCCTCTGATGATCACTGGGAACTCATGACTCGAGTTACAAAGATAAAGGCAAGCTCCATCCGGATCATAAATCCCAATTAAGAAAGTCATCATAAGTTCTGATCTCATAGAGATGAGTACTTTATTAAGCCGCTCCATAATAAAGTCCGGCCGCTCCCACCATAAGGGTCTTGAGATCATCTCTTTTTCCATGCAGGCCACAGCAGAGAAGACCGCAGAAGTTAAGAGTGCGCTGTGAGCACCATGTCCAGTAGCGTCCCCGATCATCATGACGTATTTTTGGTCCCAATTCTTGGCGCACCACCAGTCTCCAGCGCACTCGGAGGCAGATATATAGTCACCAACCAAGTCAATGGAAGACGTCTTAACTGGAGCAAGATCGAAAAAATTTCGTTGCACGAGACTCGCAAGTTTTAACTCACTTTCCAGTCTCACCTTTTCCTTAACCTCAGAGATAAGACTTTGGATCTTATCCATCATTTGATTGAGCCCTCTTCCCAGGATCCCAGTCTCGTCACGAGACTCAATAACCGCCCTAGCATTAAGATCGCCTTGAGTGACCTCGAGAACCATAGACGCCATTCTCTCGATGGGATTCGCTAGGGCCTTCGCAAAAAAAGTCGCAAGTATAATTCCAAAACCTAAAAGACCAACACAGGCCCAGATGATGGTTGCCTTAAGATCATCAAGTGTTTGGGTTGATTTTTGAAGATCAAATGAACTTACAAGAACGGCACCTAAAACATCAATGGGATAAAGAGTGACGATCGATTTCTTTTTATTTATTTTGGCCTCGAACGTGCGAGGAGAATCAGTAGTGAAATCCCTTTTATTAAAAGCAAAGTCAAAATTCTTGTTCCAAAATATTTTTTTACCAGTTTTGGCATCAAATAGGATGGATGACGTTGAGGTTTTGCTATTGAGCAGAGTCAAAAATGACTTTGGGTAGGCAAGCAAAGTAACGGCCCTGGAAGAATGGGAATCTTTTAAAGCTAAAAATCCATTCTCATTTCCTAACAGAGAGATGAACCCGACTGAATCACTAGGGAGACTCTCTTTAAGCTGATCGTACTTAAGACCTAGTTTCTTCAAAAAGACGTCGTTGAGAAAGACTTTTTCGCCTCCAAAATCCTTAATCTTGATTGAAAGGAGATCTTTATGGAGGCCCCTGAAGTCAGGAAGAAAACCGGCCTGAATCGAAGTACTAGTTGATTTGAGAGTATCGACCTCGCGTCTTAGTTGATCCCCAAGTTCAAGTCCTGACTTGTGAGCTTCTTCAAAGATATAAGCTTTTTTATCTGACTCAAAGTAGTTCAACACGTAGAAGAGAAAAATACCTAAACATCCGCCAACCAGTATGAGGGCGAAAAAAACCATTTTATATTTGAAACTCGTCAGCTGAGGCAGCATAATAGTCCTATGTCTACGTATCCAAAAAGATGGTCCCTTGAAAAAAACGATGCCGGGCTCATCCTCGTAGGAATTCTTCTCATAATCATCTCTATCTATCATACGTGGTCGACGGTCTTTATTACAAATCAAATTTTATTCCAATCCGGCAGACTTCTTAAATGCAGCGGTGACTGCAAATACAAAGGGCCCGATAATTTCCTGTGGACTGATGCTTTCAAGAATAAGTCCCTCGATGATAACTCGTTTATTTATACCCAACAGGAAACCATTGCTAAAATTGATCTCCTATCAGGGAATAAGTTGACTCTTTTTCCAAGCACCATCGTCCGAATTATAACTAATGGCCCGAACAAAAATCAAATCGAGGTTATTCAGGGTAAGATCAAGTACACCAAAGTTAATGGTCAATCCGACGTGATTACCGCAGGGCAAGCAACCTTTGAAACAAGTCAATCAACTGAAGAGTTCAGCTCTGGTCAGTTAAATTTTGACATTCAGAATGAAAAACTGATTGAACTCAGACATGAAGACGTTTCCCTAAAGCTCAAGATCGTCGGAGGAGCTCCCCCTTACAGTATCTCAACAAAGGGGAAAGTCCTTCAAGTCGATGCTCAAAAGCCTGAATACATTTTACGATACACAACCCCTGGGATAGACTACATTACAATCACTGATCGAAATGGCACAAAATCGGAAAGCTTTGTCGAAATTGTAGATCTTCAAAAACCTCAAATCCTGTTTCCTAAAAATTTCCAAAGTCTTAAGGTAACGAACTTCTATCTAGGGACAAATTTAAACGCCGCTTCTCCAGTAGTTGCCGAATTAGTAAATGATAAATTCAAAGACGCACTACCTCTGTCTTTAGTAAAAGAAAATCTCGCTCTGGGAATGAATCGAATCCGGATTCAAAATAGTTACGAAGATATGACAAGTGAATGGTCAGACTGGGTTGAGTTCAGGATTGTCGAGGCAAATTATATTGAAGTCATAGCTCCAAATAATCAACGGCTCTTGAAATCGATATATCTGAGTTGGGCAAATCCAAATCAGGAGACTTTGTATTTAACTATTTGGGATCATCTTAACAAAATAGTCATCAAAAAATCCCTCAAAGAACATTTCTATAAGTTTGAAGGTAAAGGAAAATTCTCCTGGACGATTGATTCTGAACCAAATCTGGCATCAAGCTCGAAGTCTATGAACTTCGAATTATTGTCTGAATACTATTTAAATCTCATGCCTAAGGATAAAACTGAAATGGCGTGGAAAAGTTCAAACTCTTTTATCGAACTTAAATGGCAACGGGAAAAGATATCAGAACCGTTTCCTGAGTTCCTGATCATTGAAAGCCGTGGTAAGCTTTTGGAAAAGATTTCGGTAAAAGATAGGGATTCGTATGCATTAAAGATAGAGCCCGGAGTTCAGTATTCATGGAGGCTTCAGTTTATCAAGAATAAGATCTCTTACGACACTACTCCTCACATGTTTCAGATGGGACTACCACCAAAGCTTAATCCTATAAAGGCCAATGAAATTCAGGTGAATCAGAAGAAATAACTTTTAAAGCCAAAAAGAACGGATTCAGAGCTTACGAAATTCTTGCCATCTCCATTTTCAATGTGCTCAAATCCCAAAAAAGGGACCATGATCTTTTGGCTTGTCTCACTACCAAAGTAATCCAAACTCAACGAGTAGCGGAATCGAGTATTTGAAAATGCACTCACGACTTTTGCCGAAAAAATCTTTTGAAAAATTTGAAATCTTGCCCCTGCGCCTAGAAGTAGAGACGTGGACGCCATGTTCAAGTCGATCTTTTTATCTTTCTTCGGAATAGAAACCTCATTTCCCATCCAGGAAATACCATAGAGCAGAGTAAAGTAGGATTTATGAGCTTCGATGTAAGGCGAGATTTCAAGTGCCCGATAAGTTCCACTACCGCCAACATTATTTAAGAGCCGAACGAATATTCGAGAATTTCGAATGTACTTTCTCGTCTTAAAGCTTCCACCAAGATCAAGGACTCTAAAGCTCTTAGTGTTAACTCTATTTTTAAACCGCGCCTCAGTATCAATATTATGCAAAGCTAGTCTTCCATCAAATAATGGCGTCTTATCCTCAATCTCCGCCTCTTCTTGTCCGGTATCCGAATTAAAGCTTATCTCAACCTTCTTTTCTGCCTGAACCTCACGGTCCCATAGATCAACTGTCGAGACACTTAAAAGATAAGTGCCCTTTAGATTCTCAGGAATCTTTATTGTCCGATCATTGGATTCAACGAAAAAAATTTTCTCCTCAGTTTTTTTCTCATAGATAGTGACCAGGTACTTTTTTAAAAACGGTCTCTCCGGGAGAACGAGTTCACTGGCAAATGACAAATTGATTATCGCGATTAAAATGATCCACATAATCTAAGTCTAATTGAGTTCTGGTTGTTTTTCAATGACCTAAACTGATATATTCTAGGAGAGAGGATAAACAATGAACTTAGATATGCTTCAAGAACTTTTGGAACCCGTTTTAGTCGTTAACGGCAGTAAGGTGAGCTTTGCCAACGAAGCCTTTTTAGAATTAACAGAACTCAATCTTGCTGAAGTTGTTAACAAAGAGCTCGATAAATTCTTAGACTCATCGGGTTTAAGCTATTCCTTACAAAGTGAGCATCTAATAGAAACTCGAACGGGGGAACAAAAACTCTGTACGATCAAAAAATGTTATCTCGGCCCTGATTCTGACTTAATTAATTTCCGCGACGTGAGCATAGAGTTTCGACTACAGAAAAAATATCAAACCAAAATCAAAGAGCTCCAGAGCATTAATACAAATTTAGATCAACTCGTCGTCGAAAAATCCAATAAACTCACCGCTGCTAATCGAAAGACCTCGTTCATCATTTCAAGTCTGGGTCTTGCCTTTTTTATCATTGACTTAGACGGAAAGATTGACCAAAAGTCTTCACAAAATCTGGGCTTATTAGGCAACAGCATAACTTCAATTTTTGACCTCGATTTTGAAGACATGAATCATTCCCAGATAAAGCAGTGGCTCGAACTCTTAAAGTCCAACCAAAACAGTCGGCAAGACTTGCTTGAAATAGCTCCTGAAAAATTCAAAAAAGATAATCGCTACTTTAAAATAACTTTCTCATTTGAAGAAAATTCAACCGAAAGCCAAACCTTAAGTCTCGGAATTGCCGTCGAGGATATTACAAAACAAGTTCGACTCGAAGTTTCAGATCAAGCAACCAAGATTAATTCTCAGGCCCTCATCAGAATCCTACCTAATCTCGAGACCTACCCTCTTACTCTGGAAGAATGCCAAAGCTATTTTAAAAGCCTGCAAGGTTTAGAAACAATCTTCGATAAGAAAAAAAGGCAGCTTCACGCTCTTAAGGGTATTTTCTCGTACTATGGTCCTAAAGATCTCTTTGATAAGATCCATGAAATCGAGACCCTTGAAATTAATTCCAAGATTTTTTTTGAAGAGCTCACTCAGGCGAAGAAAAGATTCGATGAATTCCTAGTATTTCTTGAAAATGTTCTACCAAGCTCAAGCAGTTACGCGACCGCTACTTTTGACATTGAAACCCTCCTGACCCAGCATCTTAAATGGTTTAACGATTTGTCCATGTCCTATAATAAAAAAGTTTTAATTAAAAAAAATTCTACTCCCCTCCAAGTTCCAAAGGCCCTCTATAGCTGCCTATCTCAATTTTTAATTCATTCTCTAAGAAATGCCATTGCCCATGCCCTCTTTGAAAGTACAAAATCAATTACCCCCACCCTGACCATCAATCAATCAAACGGTGATACTTTTAAAATCGAGATACTAGCGAATGGTTTTATCTCTAAGACCGTTCAGGATGCAAAACTTTCTGGGAATAAGGAAGGCTTGAAACTGATGGATGAATTGGCCCAAGAGTTTAAAGGTAAGGTGGAACTACACCTAGATGCCACCAATGAACTATCTGTGACGACTCTCACCTTGCCTAGCATTCCGCTCAAACTGCCTCACTAAAATGGTGTTGCTAAAAAGAGTTCATCTCTTCTCACGGTAAATTCAATTGGTTAAAATCAAAACGTTGAAATTCGTTGTGGCAGTTTGGATTTATTCCTCGCAGGTCACGCCGTAATTTATGAACTCGTCTGACCCCTGTTTACATGAAAAATATTCACTGTATTCGCTCTGACATGTCGTCATTTGGTTATCTCTGAAACATATGCGTGCCTTGACTTCTCCCTCGACACTCTGGACGACTCTTCCTTGGTAAATGTTTTGAACCAAGGGTTCTTTAAATGCTTCAGCGGTCCACGCGAATGAAGTTGTGGGAAACAAAGCTAGCATATAAAAAATTGTTTTCATAAGATTCCTCTTTTAACCATCTTTTATAGGGATTTCTTTTTATGACTACTAATCTTATGGTTCTTAGTTAAATCAGTAGCTTTGAACGGCATAAGTTTTAGGTATCAGTAGGCCCAATCCTGATTTGACTAAAATAATTGGCAATGAATTGAGGCGTCGACATTCTATTCAGAACTCCATGGTGGTGGATCCGAATGAAAGACAAGCAAGACACCACAGCTAGAAGACTCTGGCATTTCTCTAGGGCAAAGAGGCCACTCGGGGGGACGGGCAGTTTGAAGGGATCATGTCGAGATTTTGGGATTCTTATCGTTGTTTTAAGGGGGGGAGAGAACCTTAAGGCAATCCCTGACAGGATTAGTCTGGCCAGTAAGCTCTTGATAAAACTCCGAGATAACTTATAATTTAAACATGATGCCCATCGATTTAAATTTCTTAGTTGTTGATGATTCCTTTTCTATTAGAAAAGCGGTGAAGACCTCCCTTAAAAAGTTTGGATTCGAAGGTAAGATGTACGAATCGGATTCGGCTTTGAGAGCGAGAGATTTTCTCCTTCTGCCTGAGAATTTTGATAAAGTTGATTTTATCATTTGTGACTACGAGATGCCGGAAGCTCCCGGCACATTTTTACTTGAGTTTGTAAGAAATTCGGAAGTCTATAGAACTGTCCCTTTCTTGATCCTGTCCGCAGTAAATAACAAGGGAATGATACTTGAAGCCATTACCAAGGGAGTCACGAGTTATATGCTGAAGCCTTGGGAAGATGATGCTTTCAAAGCAAAACTCGAAGCATCTTGGGTCAAGCGACGAAATTCATGAAGCCTCGGGTTTTAGTCGTTTCTACAATTCCAGAACTCACTCATTATATTTCTTTTACTATAATTTCGTATGGATCATTTGATATTTCTGAAGCCTACAGTATTGAAGATCTTAAAGCCCAAATGGAAATAGGTCTTTCTTTTAATCTTATCGTTTTCATTAAATTTGAGGAAGGTTTAAGCTACCTTCAAAAAATGTATCCAAGCTATCCAAATAAAAATATTCTACACATCGAAAGACCTAACTATAAAAGTAGCCTTGATAAGCATGTCATCAATTTACTGTTGAATGAAGAATATGATCCGAGATTTATCCCGCTTCATATAAATCTTTTGATCTACCTTAGCCAAGCTCCTACTGATGTAATGATCAAGTTATCAGATGAAAGATTTGTCAAAATCTTTAATGAGGGTACCCTCATCAAGGCCAGCGAAGTTAAAAAATTTTCTGATATAAAGTCTTCATATTTCTATGTGAAATTTGCGGATTATGAAAAGTTTCAAAAACTCACATCAAAGATAATTGATACTAGGATACTGACACTTGGTCCTTTAACGGCCGACATGATTTCCATGAACAATAAGCTCAAGCTTATTACGCGAAAAGAGTATCCCGAAATGGATTTTAAGATGCTCGAAGATGTAGCGCCTGTTTTGCTAAATGCCATCAAGCTCATCTTCGACATCGGAATCGAAAAGGATTTCGAAAAAATGCTGAATGGTAATCCATTCTATCCAAGTCATTCATTGTTGCTGGCAGTAATAAGCTATCAGTTCACCAAGAAATCAGACCAATTCAATTCGGTTGAACATATACTTATGGTCTTCTTGTGTCTCATTCATGACCTAGAAGTTCCGGATAATAGAATCATCGAAACAAACCTCGTGAAGGCATTACATGATAATAGGATTGTGAACGATGCAATCATCGCTAAATATCTCTACCATGGGGAGAAAGTCGCTTCGAAGATTACTCATGTTAACTACCTGCCAGACTTCGTCGTCGATGCTCTCTGTCTTCATCATGAGGATTTTCATGGCAATGGATATCCAATCGGAGAATTAAAAGATCTTAGGATAAAATCAGTCTTACTTCTCATCCTTCATGGTTGGTTTGATCTCGTATCATCCGAAGGGAAGTCGTTAAGCAAAGAAGTCGTGGAAGATCGGCTAAGGCTTTTTTTTGGTAAGAATGAGAACGAAAACTTGAGATTTGTGTTGATGAAGATTCAGGAAATTGGTGAAACTCTAAATCGTAAACTGTAGGGTCGATTGATCTGATCACCAAAGACTTAGCTGGAATGAAGTTTAGGTGCGGCCTCTCATTTTTCTGACGGATGTTAGAGGATCACATCCAAGCTTACCGGAAAGACAAAATCAATCAGCTTGATTCTTTAAAAAAAAGTCTTATGATAGAAAGAAAAAGGGATGTACTTGAAAGTTGATCTAAAGCTTGGAGTTATTATTGGTTTAGTCGGACTCGTAGGTCTTCTAGTTGGAGGACTCCTAGGAAGGTCATCCAACCCCACTCCCGTAGCTTCAATTGCTTCCTATGGAAGTGATGCTGATGGAAAATTAGCAAAAGAATTTAAAGAAAAAGTACTTTTAAAAACGATCCGAGACAATGCCAAGGATTTACAAGTTTGCTATTTCGATCTTCTGGCCGATAAACCAAAGATTATGGAGGGTTTATTAGAATATATCTTAAAGGTCGAAGAGGACGGAAAAATATCTGAAGCAAAATTAATTAAAAATGAGTTTGAAGATGACGAGATTGGCCTATGTGTGACTAAGAAGCTTCTCAGTTATCATCTCGCTCCCCCACCCTACGGGATCAATCGTTATATTGCGCATACCCTCGCATTCAAATCCGAAGAAACGGCGAAAAAAGAAGCTGAGGAGAGGGCCAAGAACAATCAACCACCCAAAGTTATGCCCGTTAATCCTTAGTCGGAGTCTGAATTAAATGGACCCGGAGTAGCCGTTTATCTCCAAGAACTCTCAGACTTCGAATCAAGTGACATGACAATCGCCAACTTCTCTCGAACTCATAAGTCCATCAACAGTCTGAGCGCTATAGTTCAGGAAGAAATGAATCTGGATGCCTATAGGTCTGCTCTCTTAATTTTTGGCTGTGACAGACGTAAAAGAATTAAGATTCTTTACTATGAAAAAACTGGCTTTGCTCTTTGGTACAAGAAAATCGAAGAAGATCTTTTCTCGGGGCTTCGAGAATTTACGGATGAAGTCGTACTACTTTCTACTAAAGAACTTAAGTGAATCGTTGATGGGGTCGAGTGCTGGAAGATAAAACCTCATGTTGAAACAAATATAAGAGGACGTGCTGATTGGCCTAGTCGGCCTGCTTCGTCGTAAGCAGTTCGGTAAAAGCTCTGAACAAGTCTCCTCGGAGAAACTTGGCATGTTTGATGAGGTAGAATCTGAGGCTTTTAACCTCGAACCTTTAGACAATGAAGAAGTCATTACAGTCCCCGAAACTCAAAGAAAGCGTGGCAAACGTTTGAAGCTGCCACCACATCTTCCTCGAGTTGAAGTTATTATAGATCTTGAAAATAAAATCTGCCCTATTGATGGCGAAGAATTTAAATGCATCGGTGAAGAAGTCTCTGAAAAGCTTTAGATTATTCCTGCAAAAGTTTGAATACTAATTTTTGGCAAGGGGAAAGGCCTTAAATTATGCCAGAAATGAATGGGATTACTTAATCAACTGTTTTATGGATGGTAACTATAAGATTGATAACAACTACATTGAAAGTCACATCCGTCCGTTCATTATCGGCCGCAAGAATTGGATGTTCTCGATAAAGCCTGAGGGAGCAATTGGTAGTGCTAAAATTTATAGCTTGGTTGAGACAGCGAAAGGTAACGGTCAAGATCTAGATTTGTGTGTTAATGGATAGCTTACCCATCAATTGTACTTACGCTATTATTTAAATGTGGATGATAAGAAATTTAATCAAAGAATTGCTGGTGAATAGATAAGGATTATTGAAGATCCTCTTTAAGAAGAAGTTTCAGTAAATTTCAAGCGAGCTGATATTAGTTTTCCCGTCAAACCAACCAAATAGACGGCATATTTGAGCCGACAGTATTCCCTAGGGGGGGGATTTATTGCTTATGATGTATACGGATATTGCGTTAATCCGGCCTATCCTTTATAATTACAATGGAAGTATTCACACTGAGGTTCATTATGAATTCTTTATTTAAAAAATCGATAATACTCATGGGACTAATCTTTTCAATCGAAGTGTTTTCAGCATGCTTCGAAAATGATCAAGTCAAACTTCTTGATATTATAGAATTGGAAAGCAGCAACACACCAAAATCTACTGGTGAAAAAATTTCTAAGCTTTCGGCGGACAAAAAAGAACTTGTAAAAGAAACTAAGTTGTTTAACTTCTCTATGGGTGGCCCCAAGGAAGACATAAAAATTAATTATTACAAAAATTCTTATGATGAAGATGTTGCATCTTATGACTACAGCGGTAAAAGGTTTTACCGAGTTCGAAATTTAAAGAATGGCTGTACCGCTTTATTTACAAGTGATCCTGTTTCAAAAAAAGTATTGTTAATTGCTTCGCTACCCGCGGATTCTAAAGACGGTTTTTTTCAAAATGGTGTGGCTACTACAAATTATCTAGACGCCCATCTTGAAGGAGTGTCGGCGGTTTCGACTCAGAATCAGTTTACTGAATCTGAAACAAATAATTGCCGAGTCGTTAATGATGGCGTTTCAATTTATTCGATTGTTTCGAGTAGCTGTGGACGCATCAAGTTTTGCAAAATGGAAGCAATTTGCAAGGGAAGCAATGAAATAGTGAAAGCTTTTTGTAAAGCAATTGATGATGATTGCCCAAGCTTTAAAGATTGTGATCAAGATGAGTCTTTCCAAAAATTATCTCAAGATTTTGTGATGGAATCTAAAAGAAAAGAAGTTCGTTCTAAGGCAAGTGGACAATAATATGAATTTTTTTCCTTTGATTCTATTGTTATTCTCCGCTGCCTCGGTTGCTAAAAGTCTTCCATCTGACATCCGCCTTGATACTGGTAGTTTGGTAATACTTAAGCAGTATATTGAAAGTAAATCCGATGCAGATCAATCGTTTCCGGTATTCGTTAATTTGTCATGTAAGCCCAAATTAAAGTCAGAAAAAATCTCAGGTTATGACTGTAAAATTGCCGATATCAAGTACGCAACAAAACTTAAATAGACAAAATTTTAAAACAATATTGCTCCCTTACATTTCGAATTTTCTTTTGATCAAAAAGCTAAAAACATCTTTTAAAGTTAAATTCCAAAACGTTTTTGAAAAGCATGATCAAATGGATGAGAAGCGTAAGCGATCCATCTCGTCAGCCGAAACTTGTTAATAAGTCTTGTGCCATTTTAGGTGTTTGGGAGATTGGTCAAAGTCTTGTCGAAAATCTGAATTCAATAAACATAAACTCACTGGATTTAGTTCAAGAAATGATAGCTCAAGAATTTCCAGACTTGGGTTATAATCAGTCTGAAGAAGGGAGCGCTGGACAAACTGAGATTGAACCTAATGCTGCTTAGGTAGTGCCTCGCCCTCCCCCCTTGGATTTCTTCAAACTGGCCCAACTTTGAATTCATGAGTATAACGGGAACAGAATTCAACGTACCCGGAGGGACACTTACACCCACCATACTAGAAAATGGATCCAACTGAGCCTGCGAAGACTTGGAGAGCTCTTTAACTGTAAGCGATCCATTAACCACATCTTCTAATTTCGCGCTCGTCCCGTAATATGT
>JBBARF010000097.1:0-14245 GCA_040399925.1 Bacteriovoracaceae bacterium | reverse complement strand
TTTTTGGATTTATTGCCGTTCAAGATCTAGATTGGTGGTTTAATGGATCGCTTACTCTCAAGATACATGGAATACCTGTTAGAGAGGTTGGAACAAACCAAAAAAGAACACGAGGATTGGCTTATGGCCAGAAGGTCAAGCAAAGAACCATTGCAGAGCATAAGCTAGAGCAGGAAGCCATCCTGAAAATGCATGAGCTGCGGGAAAAAGAGTTTAGTTATTGGAAGATCGCTGAGGTATTGAATGCCATGAAAGTCCCTACGAAAACAAGGAAAGGAAAATGGCATGCAAGGACGGTTCAAGCCATTTTATTAAAACATTAAGATGTTTACCACAACCCAGGCACAGTTCCCTTAGGTGAAGGCTTGAGTTCTTTTGTACATTGCTGTGAAGGACAGTTTTTTCCAGCATTCAATTCTTGAACCCATTCCAGAGCTTCGCTAAGATTTTTACCTGTCTGACTTTTCCTTAATTGATCTGGAAAACTTTCTTCAACTTGTTGTAAGCACCAGCAGCCATCTGGTGACGTGTCACCTTTAGTTGCCTGACTTCCGAATAACTGTTTTTTGCCAATATTGATTAAATATCTATCTATCCCTAACGCCACCATTCGTTTTTGGGAAGGATCACCTAATTCGACTGCTCTTTTGGCCCACAGAAACGTTTGAAAGAAGTGTTCTGGAACATCTCCATGTTGGTAAACCAGAGCAGCAGCTGCGAAATCTTGGGCTTTAGAAAAACAGCCTTAGCCAAAAATCTCCCCAACCCTTTTACGTCTTAGAACATCTTGTTTCATCATCTCTTGCATTTCCTCAGGAGTCTTTGATGGAAAGTCTGCTCTTTCATCTTGATCAGCTTTTACAATTTGAGATAATTCTTGTGACCTTGCTTCTAATTTTTGAGGATCTTGGCTACAGGATATGTAATGGCCTGTTTGGGCTGATGCACATGAGGATATAAAGAATATGAAGAATAAAAATGAAGGGTTCATATGCCTTTTAAACCATTCGTTTTTAGTTCTGTCTATGTTGGGGAGATTGGCTCATCTCCTTCAAGAGCTAATCTAAAAGGGTCGGTAATTCATATGTGAACTTGAACTGAGGTCGATCTCGTCGCTAAGTCACTGATTTTGAATAGAACTAACCTGTCCTAAGCAAGCAAAAGTAGGTTTGTTTTGAAAGGCCTATTGATTTTTCGGCTAAAATGACGATAGTAAAGTGTGTGGGTAAGACCCAGACTAACTGTGAGACTCGTGCTCATAAGCGTACTGTAAGTACGTCAGTCCTGGGGGCCACATTTTAAAAACCATGCTTAGTCGCATGGTTTTTTTTTGCCTAAACTTCCAGCTGAGAACCAAATGTTAGATAAGTATGTTGTTTATTTAGATGAGAGTGGTGATCTTGGTTGGAAATTCGATAAACCATTTCAGAAGGGTGGTTCATCAAGATTTTTCACCATCGCTGGTGTGATTGTTCTTGAAGAGGATTTGCATCGACCTGAAAGGGTCATGAAAGGTTTTAGAGAGTATCTTGCTAAAAAACAAAACCGCCAAATTCCTGTATCTGAAGAAATCTAATCAACGAATTTAAATGGTGAGGAGAAATCCAAATTTACTGAATACCTTTTAAGGGAAGTGGAAAAAGCAAAGTTCTTCAAGATTTTTTCAATCACAGTAAGAAAAGAAGCCGTCACTTCATCTATTTTTAAAGAAGATACCAATACTCTCTATAATTATATGACAAAGCTTGGCATTTTAGAGAGCCTCGCAGAAACATCGAAGATCACTCTTGTTGCTGACCAAAGAATCACAAGTACGGGAGCGGTTTATGCATTTGATTCTTACTTGAAAACAGAATTGGCCGGAACGTATAACTCAAGCTCTCATCTTGAAGTTCATCATAAATCAAGCCATTCTTGTCGAAATATTCAGTGTGCTGATATCGTTACAAATCTTATTTGGCGAAGTCATGAGTTTCAATCAGATGAATATCTCGAAAAATTCAAGCACATAGTTATTTCTAAGAAATTATTCTTTTAAACATTTATTTAAAGAAAATCGACTGAGGTCTTCTTAAGGGATCTTGATTGTCGTATTCAAAAGTTATTCCGAGCTCTGGAATTTCAACTCTATGAATTTCTTCTGCATAATCCAGATCTGTACGGATAGGAAGTTCTGTTTCAATCCATTTATAATCTTTAAAACGTTTTTTTAGATAAGCATATGCATCGAATTTAACTCCGTAATTCAGAGAGAGACTATATATAGATTTTGTTTTTCTATTCACGAATACATTTAAAGATGGATTTTCTTTAGTCTTTTGGAAGTAATAATCATCAAATGCAGTATCTCCGCTACTGAGTTCTATTGTTTTTGGTTTTCCAAAATAAGTCTCAAGATCTGCTAAGTTTCGAGATTTCATTACAAGTAAAATTTTATCAAATATATCGATGCTCTTTACATCTTTAGTCTTGGAGAAAGTGCATCCTGCAATTGATAGTATAATGAAAAATTGAATCAATCTGTTCATTGATTTTCCTTTGACTGAATAATTTGTTGAATAATTACAAATGAGAGTGGATTAAAGAGCATTAGTTTTTCTTTCGAAAAGTAGTATGTTTCTATGTGGTTCGCCAAATCTTCACTTATAGCAGTTGAAGAATCTTCTAGGAGCAGCTTTTGAGGAGGTGTTCTATGTCCATTTTTATCCTTTCTCCATCCTGAAGCCTTGCTAAAAACTTCGATTAGGTCAGGATCAATGTCATGAATAGCGATGTGTGATATTTCATGATTGATGATGTCTTGTTTGTTAGATGATTTAAAGAATTTATCAAAAATGATCAGCGTCCTTGTTAAGGGAATTGCTGCTGCAGGATTTAAGGCATTACCACCAATATCACCTCTTAGAATTTCAGTTAGTTTATATTTTTTAAGCCAAGAAGGAACTTTTTCTAAATGAGCTTCAATGATCTTTCTTTCTTCTATTGTCCATTTTTTAATAGTTGTTTTTATTCCTTTAAATGTCTGCTTTGTTGAGTCTTCAAAATAGTTAAAGTGAGTTAACTCTCGACAGTGAGCATCCCGTGAATGTGCAGATACTTTTGTTCCATTACTTTTTGTGTAAGCTTTGATCCACTGTTCACGTACATAAATTTCATGAGGGCCGCAAGGCTCAGCAAAAACGAGTGATGATAATAGAATGAGGAAAATGAACACCATTATAAAATTCTAACAGCATCAGAGTGAGGGTCAACCTTAGAAATAAAAAAAGCCCAGTGGGTTAAACTGGGCTTTAGTATCTTTCACTTCTTGCGAAGATCACGACTGAATTTAAGGCTCCCTGATAACCCTTCTAATTCTGAACCGCTCATTACGAGCAGAAAAAAAGTTAGGGATAGGGAAGAGATGGGGTGGATGACGGGACTCGAACCCGCGACAACCAGAATCACAATCTAGCGCTCTACCAACTGAACTACATCCACCACAAAGAAAGGTTAATTTACTGGACGCAGCATCCCAAAGTCAACGATTTCCTGCTTAAATCTAGCACTTTTGCCCCGACGCTGCCCCGATGGACTTGGAATTGCAATTTTTTGAGATGCGCAGATAATTGAATTAATGAAAACACTTCTCCTTTTTGGTCTCTTTTTAAGTTTACCCACCTTGGCTTCGGTCATTGGGGTTTCGAATTATCCCTTCTCACGTCCGGCCCGAGTTGTCTCAGCCGAGATGAGGGGCTATATGAGCCAGCGCCAAGAAATGGGCATGGGCTTTCGCTACACCCACGAAATGGATCGTGCACGCATTGTGGATCTTTCTGTGGCCGGTGGGCAGAACTCTCGGGGACTCACGGTGGGTGGTGGAATGGATATGCGGATTATCAGCGAAGAGTTACATATTCCACGCGTTTCAGTGAAGCCGTTTTTTCTTCATCAGAAATTTGAAGGTGAGGATTACAATACGGTTGGTGCAGCACCAACTATTCGTAAAGGATTTGTGATTTCTGGTTTTGAGTTTTATCCGTACTTAGGAATTCCTGTAGGGATTCAGCTAGATGGTCAGGATAATTTCATCTACAGTGCATCTGGAACTCTCGGTACGGCCTTCAGCATTCCGGGTGAAGAGAAGATGGTGATCTCGGTTGAAGCAAACAAAAACTGGGGCGCGTCCTCAGATTACATCGCAGGACTCGTTTCCTGGTTATGGAACTAATATGATTTTCTTTTCTGACTTTGATGGCACTCTGACAACGAAGGGTGAACTCACTCGTGAATTTTTTGAAATCATTGATCATATCCACAAACATAAACATGAACTCGTGATTGTTTCTGGCCGCTCACTCTCATGGGGACATTTCTTTTTGACTCATTTTCCGCTCAAGGCCTGCATTATGGAAGGCGGCGGAGTGATTGTTTATAAAGATGCTTCCGGAGAAATAGTTCAAGAGCCGCTGGTTCCCCAAGGCGAACTTGATCGTCTGGAAGAGTTTACGATTGGTTTAGAGAAGAAGTTTCCGCATATTCCTTTGTCGGCCGATAGTTTTGGACGTTTGTCAGATCGTGCGATTGAATTTCATATCATGGAAGAAAAGAAAATCGATGCAGCGATGGTCTACATGGATGAGAATAAAATTAATTATTCTAAATCAAATGTGCATATCAACTTTTGGTGTGGAAATATTTCGAAGTTCTTAGGTGTGAAGTATTTCCTTGAAAAATATCGTCCCCATAAAAAAGCCGAAAACTGCTGGTTCTTCGGAGATGCTCCGAATGATGAGAGTATGTTTGAGCTTTTTCATAACTCAGTCGGTGTCAGCAACATTAAACACTGTCTCCACAAGTTAAAGCACAAACCCCGCATTATCCTCGAAGGTGAAGAGAACGAAGGACCCAAGGGAGTGCTGACTTATATTAAAAAAGTGACGACTTAGATTATCTACTTAAGGAAAATTTTGATCCGCTCTTCGACTAATTGATTAACATGCTTTGGTTCGATGTTAAGTTTTTCGTGCAGCCAATCAGAAAGATCTTTGGGAAGAGGGGCGATGTAGTGCGAGTCACTTTTCGGATAAGGGAGTTTGAGGGCCACAGCATGCAGGGCCTGTCTTGGTATCTGCATGAGATCATGATCATCATCAGTTGGTGTGTGATCTTTAAAGCGCATGAATACACCTGAATTACCGTTATAGAGTTTATCACCCAATAGAGGATAACCATTTGCAGCGGCGTGAACACGGATTTGATGTTGTCGTCCTGTGATAGGAAAAGCTAACGCTAGTACATAATTGTCTTTTTCTAAAATTAATTCAAAACGAGTTTCTGCATCTTTGCCATCTTCCGAACTTTCTGGATAGGTGGTGATAATTCCTTGTGGAATGGCACCTTCATCACGACCCATGCGCTGTTTGGCAGTGAATGGAAAGGCGAGTGCTCCTTCTTTTTTGTGAGCGATAAGGAGGTAGCATTTGCGAACCATATCTTCTTCAAAGAAAGCACTGATCTTCTGAGTGGTTTTAGGATTTTTTCCCAGCATTAAGATGCCCGTTGTTTCACGATCTAAACGGTGAATCGAATGCATGGTATGTTTATAAATTGTCTCGTACCAGACAGTGGCGCAGTAAAAGAGATTTTTTCCAGCAGGATGAGTGATCATGAAGGGAGGTTTGTTGATAACAATCAGTCCCTCATCTTCATAGATGGTCGTTGGGGCCTGGTCTCTTGGTACGGCCTTACCGCGCCAGAACTCATCCTCAATCTCACCATCGTTGTGAGTCGTGATGGTCACTCGTTCTCCGTAATGAACTTTTACACTGGATTTGTGAGGAGGCTTTCGCCCTAGAATGACGACTTCACCTTTTTCAATTTTCTTTTTTAGAAACTGTCGGGAGAGGGTCGGCATACAGAACATGACGAACTGATCAAGACGACACCCATCCTGTTCAATGAGAACAGGATAGGAGGCCATGTATCTTTCTGTAGTAAAGGATTTGTCGATGAAGCTCATTTCTGAGTGTCATATCTCATTCGTAACAGATATTGAAGCGATGAAATCGCGCCATTCTCAGAATAGTGATACTTATTCTGAAGAGAGGTCACGATCTTAGTAATCTGCTCACGAACTTCCTGACTCAAACCATGGTTAGAGCCTTGATTTTTCTCAGCTTGGAAAAGGACCAGGTTTTGACCGATCTTATCGATGATCTTTTTCTGCTCTTTGCGGAATGATTCTTGAAGAAGGTGCACAAGATCATTGAAAACATCAGTGTACACAATCGCCTTGCCTCTGTTGTCCAGAGAATAAGCTCCCAAACGGGCAATCAGGCTTGAACGGAATTTTTCAGGTACTTCATTCATGTGTACGTTGGTTTCAAATTCTTTAACAAAATATGAATCCGGAGCTTCAAATTTAGCAGTCACGTTGTTTTTAACTTTCTCGCCCTTAATGATAGCATTTATGCTCAAGATATATTTAGAAATATAATCTTCGTATGAGCGCTCATCCACCAGACCAAGTGAATCTCTTACTTCATTATCAAGCATATTCAACGAACGATTTTCAATCAGATCGATGAAACGTTTTGGATTATGGTATTCACCCTGATGAGAAATATTCAAAAAGTCGTACTCGGCTTTCTTCTCGGTCATCGTTCTGAGGTATTCAAGAACTTCAACAAAGGTTACGTAGTTATTACTGTAGGCCAGATCGTAAATGATCTGTTTCACTTCACGTGGAGAAATACCAAACTTACCTTCATACATAGAATCGTTTTCGTATTCATTCAAAACATCTTCTACTGACATCTTGAGAATTTGACGAGATTCAGAATCATAAGAGTCTGGGGTCTCTTTATCTGCGTAGAGGAGAGTCTTCTCAATGGGAGAGAGTGATTCTGCAATCTTTCCTAGTTTTTCATCTCGGAAGTTTTTAGAAATTGGTGCTCGCATACGAGTCATGATTGACCACTGACAAAGGGCCGTCAGGGCGTGGGGCTCAAAGTTTGACTGCTCTTTAAGTTTTGATATCTGCTCAGCGTAGATCTTTTCTTCTTCTTTGTAGTTCATCAGATAAGGAACTTTAAGAAAGTTGAAGCGACCCTTGAATGAGTTAAAGTCTGGATGCTGCTTGAAAGCTGCAAAATGGATTTCGTTCGAAGATCCGATAAAGAAAATATCAAGCTCAGTCAGAATACCCTGAAGGTTGATGGTTTTTGATTCCATCGTCATCAATAGATATTTAAAGGTATCAAGAGGTCGCTTAAGAAGATCTGAGAATTCAAGGATCCCGCGGTTAGCAAGGATGACTTCTCCCGACATTGAAAAGAGATTCAGTGACTGAAGGCTTGGTGGAAGAGAAGCAAGTCTCTTATCCATGGTGATCTGCTGAAGATGAGCATCAACGTGAAGTTGTGGTTCAATTGTCGTGGCTCCCAAAGAGTATCGACGGTTGATGAACATTCTTTCCACACGGATATGCTTATAAACTTCCTGGTAATTGCCTTTATAGTTTTTCAACAGGGCATCAAAGATGAGACGATTTCGAGAAGAAAGATCTCCGTTATAGAGGTACGACTTACGGATTGTTTCTAGCTTTGTAGGATCATTTTTGAAAGCACTTTCAATAAGGCCCTGACGAGTCTTGATCGGAATCAAAAGCAAAGGATGATCTTTAAGCTCTGAGGTAATAATGGCGCTGATATCTTTATCCTCTAAGAAAGCGTACGAATGAAGATTCCTCTCCCCGATAGCTCCTCCCAGACCTAAAGATCCTTTAACAAATTGATCAATGGGGAAGACCCAGCTAAAGCTGAAAAGTGTTCCCTCATCTGAAAACGAATAGTCCTCAGCTGAAAGCATGATTTTTTTAACTAAGCTTGATTTTGATGAACCATTAGGACCGATGAGAAGAATGAATTTATTATTAAAACCTTCTTCTACAAAGTTTTGAAGGTATTGATATATTCTTTTTTGAGTTTTGACCTGACCGTAAACGGCCGGAGCATCGGCATGTTCTCTGGAAAATAATTTGTAACTCCCATTTTCATTTTTGCCAAAATGATCAAACATATCCCGTAAATAAACACAGGTTGGTCTGACTTCTTTTTTAGGATTTTTTTCAAACAAGTTCATGTAATCATCGAAGGCCAAAGTGCTGATGTAACGGCCTTCTTCTTTATTTACTTCTTCCATCCATTTCATATAACCTGATCCTGTGAAAAGTGCTAAATCGAATACTTCCATTATACCAAAGATCATCGTGATCTTGGGTACTCTCAGCATAGTAGGCATTATTTTGCTTTTCTTCAGGCCGCGCCCCAAGGCCCGTGAGTATGCAGAAAAACCAAAAGAGCCTCAAAAGCTTTTTGCTCAGGTGATTCGCGCCTCCGAAACTCAGGTTTTGAAGCTCTGGAAAGATGGAGATAGCTTCATTAAGACCCCTGGACCCAATTGTCCCGATGAAATAGCCTTCGAAAAAAATATCGGACGAAATTATTACCAGTGTCAGCCGCATTTTTGGCAATGCTACTGGCAGGGCGGAGTGACGACAAAACCTGGTTTAGAAATCGATGTTTTTGGTCAGACTTATCACGTGAAGGCGAGACCCGCTTTTCCTGCCCTGCTCGATTATTCAACGGAGCACCGTTTTTACGAAATTTATGATCGCAAACATTCAGGTTTACCTTTCCATCAGGGATATTTGGTAGAACTTGAAGTGGAAGAAATTCCGGGCCTCTCAACTTCAGTTATTTTAACTGATACTTGCCGAGATACGTTCCTCCCGCAAAGAATCTACGCCTATGGAAAAAACCAAACCAAATCCAAGGACGAAGGTTTTATCTGGGATAATTTTGATCGAAATATTTTCATCGACAAGTTTTACGTTTCAAATCAGCGGGTCAACGAGTGGCGTTTGCAGAATAAGCAATCTGATAAATTGTTGATTGATCGCAAAAAATGGCCTGAGCCTGCTCTTCTTTCTTTGGCCGATCAGAAAGCCTACTGCTCTTCATTAGGGAAACGTGTGTTAGAGGCGAATCTATTTGATGCTGCCACTATGTCTCCTATTGATTCTAAGAATACCAAACCTGAACGTTTGACTCGTCCGCAAACTCCTTGGCAGCGAGATCACAGTAAAACTTTTCTGGGAATGGCGCGAATCAATGCAGACTATCAGCTCACCCCCCTTGATTGTCAGCTAGCGCAGGTTCAGGGTTGCACTCAAAATTTTTATACGACCGATTCCTCTACATGGATGGGAATGAATTTTGCTCTAGGTTTCTATCCGGAATCTCTCATCAATTTTGTTGAACCTGAGAAAAATTTAAAACTCTCTTCAAGATTTCAGACGGCCGAGAGCGAATGGCATGAACTAGGTCACAGATCAAAGTGGAATGGTGAGCAAGACCAGCCGATGAATCGTCCGGTTGCCTTTCGTTGTTATGAAGAGGTCGCACCATGATAGCTTTATACTTTATGCTCTTTAGTTCGCTAGTTTTTGCTGATCCAACTTTAAGATGGACCAGTGCTGTGGATGTTGTGGAAAGACACGAGTTTTACAACGACCATGAAGTCATCGTTAAACCTAAGGACACTTGGCAGACACTTTTTGGTGTCACATTTCTGGATGGTAGGGGAATATTGGCCAAGGATTGTTTATACTTCCGTATTCCCGGAAAAACTCCTGGTGTATTGCGCATGAGAACCATCTCGGCGACGGAGTCTTGTGAGAAGTATATTTTTGATGACAGTATTGAGAAATGGGAAAATATCAAAACACTGGAGTTTTCAGTCACTCCTGAACGCATCAGTCTTTCGATGCAGTTCCCGGACTATAAATCAAAGAAGTGGGATATTCCAAGACTCAACTTAAAACCAAATATAAAACCAGAGTTGAATATGTCTTCAGCCGAATTCAGATCTGGCTTAATGATTTTTCTCTCTTCTGTTATTGTGGAAAATCAGCCCAAACCTGTAGCTCCAGAAACTGGGAAAAAACTCTGCCATGCTATTTCTGATGATTGTCAGGAGCTTAGTCCATCCACATGCGGAACTTGTGCCAAGGGCTGGTATGAAATCCCTAATGGATGCTCCCAGGGTCCTAAATATTGTGGTGTTTTAGAGTGCGGAAAGAAACATCAACCAGCGTGTCGCAGAGGATATGTCTGGCAGAGATTAAATAAGAAGTTTGATTGTAACCAGGATAGTAGCTTTGCTTACTGTTCAAAAGGACTTGTCATTCAATGTCATGGGGCGGAAGCCTTCTGTCTTTAGAGTTCTACCCCTGCTGCCTGAATAACTGAAACTTCGTCTAATTCATCCTTCAATATTGAATTCAATGAATAGGTCATCAAGGGATGAACGCTTTTGTTAGTGATGTATTTTTTGAGATAATGATGTTTCTGAATTGTTTCAAGATCCGAAAGGACTTTTACCAAGTCATCTTTGCCAATAATAATATTGATTTCATTATTCTTCTTTTGAAAAGGAGTTGGAATCCAGAAACCTTCCTGAGCATTGTTAAATTCTTCTTCGAGAATTCCCGTTATCTCTTTTTTAGTAAGCTCAATAACCAGAAGCTGAGTGTGGCCATTGGAATCTTTAAAATAACTCACATCCGCACTGAAAGCCGAAAGTGAATTTTTAATTAACTCATGACTCATAGTTGTCTTTTTCTTCGATGGTCTAGCGTTTTTGAGGTAGTTTTCAAAAATCTTTAAAATCGCTTCATCAGGAGTGATCTTTTCTCCTAAAAATGTCGCTGGCATCTTCTCTTTGTGGGAGAAAGACGTATCTTCGTTGTAACAATCTTTAGTCTCTTTGAAGAACTCACGACAAAACAAAACAGGTTGATGGACAATTGTTTTATCTTTGGCGAGTTTTTTAGAATCTTTATCGATAAAAAATTCTACATAACTAAAGCTCATACCTTGTCCGAAACTACTTAAGACCAGAGTTTCGTTTACATAGTTAGCGACTTTCTGATGATTTCTTCCACCAATCACCACATCCACAAGATGAGGAGGAAGACGTTGAAGGTATTCACCTAATTGGCTTGAGGTATCACAAACTTTCTTCGCTTTAGGCTCAAAGTTTACTTTTTTAATAGGAAGTTTCAAGCTTGAAGCAATTTCCTCTCCACAGTTAAGTGCCTGCGGAGTTAGCACCACAATGATCTCTGCACCCAGTGAGCGCATCAAGCGCGCATGACGGAGAGTTGATTGCAACATGCTCTCCACATAAAGCCCTACGCGGTTATCAACTGGAGTCTGAGAAACAATATCATCCGGCACAAGACCGATGATCCCAACCTTCGTTCCATCAATTTCTTTCATGATGTAGGCATGGGACCCTTCCCATTCAACAACCATTCCAGATTTTAAATCGTAGAGGTTACTGAGAAGAAGAGGCGTTTTTGAAGTCTTAGCAAAAGACTTAAAGAAGTTTGTATTGTTATTTTGTCCCTTAGGAACTTTGACGTTAAAGTCAGAAAGCCCAATTGTGAGAGCATCGTAACCCAAGGCTGAATAGAATTCACCCACAGTCGCGGATTGGCTCGCCTCTGATGAGAAGATATCGCCAGAATCAAGAAGTAAAATATTAGAATATTTTTTTCGAAGGATACTAAAATAAGAAGAGATAACGTCAACGCCTCCGGCCTGAATTGTACCAGAACCACTTGAATCAGAATATTCCAGTGACTGCGGTCCGTAAGCTCCTTCCATATCATTGGTTGCAGCGATTACAATTCTTTTCAGATTTTTTGGAGCTTCAGAAATCTCATTAGGTTCAGAGTAAAGTTCTTCATGACCTTTTTGGGTCTGATTTTCGAGATTGTTTTTTTTGAATGAACAGGCACCTAAGAAAAAAATCAGGATGAGCAATTTATTCATATGATCCACTTAATAAGATTTTATTTTACCAAGTTTATTGTAAGCGGATTTCAGAGCGCGTGCCACCAGTGAATATTCTGTCTCACCGTAGGCGTTATTGAAAGAGACCCGGATCACCCCACGTCCTAACTGATCATTAATTCCCATCTCTTTCAGTACGATAGATGTCTCTGGCTGGTTGTCTGAACACGCTGCTGATGTTGTGACGAAAATATCCTGTGATTCCAACTCTATTTGAACGGCTTGGGAGTGAATACCAGGATAACTGATTAAACTAGTACCCGCGAGTCGAGAAACTTTCTGGCCAAAGATATAAGCTTCTGGAAACGAGGACTGAACATCGTGCTCAAATTTTAATTTGGCTTTCTCCAGTTGAGCAAAACGAGATTTGTTTTCATTGAAGTATTGTATGGCCACGGCCAGGGTTTCGATTCCGATATAGTTCTGTGTGCCGCCCCTATGACCATGCTCTTGGGTACTTCCAAAAATCAGAGGGTGAAGCAGGGTAGGATCCTTAGCAATCACAAAACCACTTCCACTGATGGCGCCTAACTTATGACCAGCGCAAATGGCAAACTCAAGTCCCGATTCTTTGAAATTGAATTCAGCTTTTCCGATGAACTGAGTAGTGTCTGAAAAATAAGTAATGGCGTGAGCATCACAAAGTTTCTGAATTTCTTGATAGGCTTGAATAACCCCTGTTTCATTATTGGCGGCCATGACTGTAACGAGGGCAATTGTATTTTTATTTTCTTCAATGAGTTTTTTTAAGCTTTCAATTTTAACGACACCCTGAGAATCCACTTCCAAATACTTAACCGTAAATCCACGGCGCTCTTGATAGAATTTAAGCGCTTTAGGAATTACTGCATGCTCAATCCGGCTTGTGATGATGATTTTTTTATCAGCAGAAGTGTATTCCAGAATTGAATGAAGAACATGAGAGATTCCTTCAGAAGCTCCAGAGTTGAAAATAATCTGGTCCGGATAACAACCTACAACCCCTGCGATGATCTCGCGGCACTTTTCAATTCCTTGATAAATCTTTTGTCCCATAGTGTGAATGGCATTGGGATTTGCAAAAAGATCACTCTCAATTCTCTTCTTCAAATACTCCTTCACTGGAGGAACAAGTGGAGAAGAACCATTGTAATCAGCGTAGATCATAAAATCCTTAAGAGATTTGGAGCATTTGATCGAGGGCCCTCAGGGCAAACTTTTTAGTTTTTTCATCAACTGAGATTACGTTTAAAGGTTCGCCCTTTTCAATTGAGCGGTAACTTTCAAGTAACCAGCGTGGACGAATGCGATACATCGTCGTGCATAGGCACTGATAGGGAGAGAGAGATTTAATATCGTGTTGAGGATATTGAGCTGCCAGACGATTCACAAGATTGATTTCAGTACCAACCGCAAATTTTGATCCGGCGGGAGCGTTTTTAATATAGTTAACGATGAACGAGGTTGAACCCGCAAGATCTGCGCCCTGTACCACATCAAATGAACACTCAGGATGAACGATAATCGTCCTATCTGGTTCATTTGTTCTGAGAGCAGTCACATGGCCTGCATTGAAACCCTGATGTACAGAACAGAATCCATACCACAGGATAACTTTGGCTTTTTGAATCTGCTCTGGAGTGAGTCCACCATGCTGCAGACGTGGATCATAGATCACCATATCTTCAAGCTTGATCCCAAGTTTATAACAAGTATTGCGACCTAAATGCTGATCAGGAAAAAAAAGTAGTTTTTCACCTTGAGATAAACCCCAGGTAATAACTTTTTCCGCGTTCGAAGAAGTACAAATAGATCCACCATTCTCACCCACAAAACTTTTAAGAGCGGCTGTGCAATTGATGTAGGTGATGGGAACAATCTTTTCAGAAGTCACAGATGAGATGTGTTTCCAAGCGACATCAATCTCACGACGATTGGCCATGTCTGCCATTGAACAACCGGCCTTCAAATCTGGAAGAATAACTTTCTGATCTATGGTTGTGAGCATGTCGGCAGTTTCTGCCATGAAATGAACACCACAGAAGATAATATACTCTGCTTCTTTCAACTGAGCAGCTTTACGAGCGAGCTCTAATGAGTCACCTGTAATGTCGGCGAAAGCGATGACGTCATCTTGTTGGTAATGGTGACCCAAAACCACAACACGCGAACCAAGTCTTTCTTTGATCTCTTTTAATTCAACCAGAACCGCATCATCAGACAACTCAGTGCTGGTGATGTGGGGAAGATGGTCTTTAGTGTTGAGATCGCCGTAGATGTCGATCATTTTTCATTCTCGCACTTCACGAGAATTTCTGTTTGAGCGGCATTATTTGGATCAGAAATTGTGTGAGAGTCGA
>JBBARF010000096.1:0-14283 GCA_040399925.1 Bacteriovoracaceae bacterium | reverse complement strand
TGCACAAATATTTAGTTAAACTGGTCTGATTTTTCACGCCTTATACTTCCAAAATAAATAGAATTCCTTATCAAAATTTAACCTTCAAAGGTCGACTCATGTTTAAGGTTCTCCTGCCTATATCAATTCTTTTATTTTCTCTTTCCGCTCAAGCGCTTTGGATTGAATCTTTCAGTCCCCAAGGTGTTGAAGTGGATCCGAATGTCGACAGCATCGTCTTCAAGTTCTCTGAAAATATCGTTAAGATGGGTGAGAATAAAATTTTTCGTGCGGACCACTGGGCGAAGCTCGATTTTGGCGGCATTGAATGTGTGCCAACCTACCCCAATCTTAAAACGATCAGCTGTAAGCTTAAAAAACCCCTCACACCGAATCGTGACTACACAGTTAAACTCAAGATGGGATTTGCAGGCGCCAAGCTCGAAGATAAAACCAACAATGAGCACAGCTACACTTTCCGGACTTCTGGTCTGGCGATCACCAAGTACAATATCCTCTGGAATGACAATGTTCCTGTCATTGGCGTAACACTTAACTTAAAAGTTAAACCTGAAGGCCGCTCGGGCGTTATTCAATGTCCTGATCGCGATATCCCCGTGACTTTTGAACCGATGAAAAATCCCAAGGGAGACACTCAGTTCAGAATCAAATCTAGCGCTGCCATTCAAGCCAATGAATTTTGTGTGTTCTATTTTAATAAGCCACTCTCTTACAGCGATTATCAAGGATCGGATATTCCGACTCAGAAAATGCTGGTGGACCAAACTATTTCGAGCTTAGAAGGAAACATTGGGAAGTATGATTTTGACGTGGGCTGTTTAGGTAACTACCAGATGCGAGCGGCACTTTTTCAAGGCACGCTTCCATTTTTAAAATGTGAATTCAATGATTCAGTTAAAATAAATTTCCCGTCTGACTCAACCAAGAGTTTAAAAATTGATGACTTCGTCACAGTCATGCCGAGAGATAAAGTCAAAATTACTTACGACTACGGGCAGATCATTATTTCAAATTTTTCAGGTCCTCAGAAAAATTATCTCATTCGTATTTCTAAAAGCTACCCCTTTATGGACAAGACCCGCTTTAAGTCTGATGTGGTTTTTCAGCTTGAAACTTTAGATAATCCACCTCTAATCTCACCAGTTAAAGAAATTGGAGTGATTGAAAGAGATGGTCCATGGTTAGTGGGTTTCTCGGCGTTGAACATTAAGGCCTTTGATCTCCTTTATAATTTTGTTGATGATCCGAGGAAGCTCGCCGATCTGACGGAGATTCAACTGCCGGCCAACATGCAGATACTAAAAAAAGCTTATACTCTGAAAACAGAAGCTAACGTTAATGAGCTTCGACCTCTGGATGTGAAAGCACTGGCCAAAGAGAAAAGCTTTAAAGCAGGACTTTTTTCGGGACGCATGAAAATTACTGATGTCGATGCAAAGTATGTGGACGCTGAGAAGGCGATTTTTACCCAGAAAGATGAGTACTCACGTGTGCAGTTGAAAGCTCGTCGTGAATTTTCTTTTGGCTACTTGTTTACTGATATTGGTCTTCACGTGAAGAAAGGTCGTCAGGGGGTCTTAGTCTGGGCCTTTAGTCTTAAAACCGGTAAATCACTTAAAGATGTCACCGTAAGACTCACCGGAAGCAATATTTCTGAACTTAAATCATCAACAGACAAAGATGGTCTCGCCTTCTTTGAAGAAGTCACTTTTAAAAATGATGATCAATTCAGTGTCGTCGCCCAAAAGGGTGATGATATCTCCTTCATCTCTAAGAAAGAGGCTGCATGGAATTCTAGCTGGAATAATGGCATCAGCCGTTATGAATTTAATCTCGGTTACTACTGGCAAGATCCAACGCCTATGGTAGCGGATATTGTTGCTGATCGACCTCTCTATCTTCCGAAAGAAACCGTTCATCTGAAGTTTTTTATCCGCAAACAAAAACCTGATTCCTTAGAACTCGAAAGCATCGGAAAAAAAGTAAAAGTTACGATCTTTGATTCTCGCGGCAATGAAGCCCTAGTCAAAGAGCTTGAGCTTAATAAATATGGAACGGCGGTTCTCAATTATGAACTTCCAACCGCAGCCCCGTTGGGTCGTTATGCAGTCTACATCCAAGAAGGGGCCACGACACTTCAGTTGGATTCTGTTTTTCAAGTTGAAGAATTCAGAAAGCCTGATTTTAAAGTTATCGTGACTGAAAAGCCTAAAACTTTTGAAGGGGATATTACCTACTTTAAAGGTGGGGCCGTTAAAGGTGCCCAGGGTGAGATGGTGATGATGTTTGAAAAAATAAACTTCAAACCAAAAAACGAAGATCACGAACGGTTTGTCTTTCCGTCAACTATTTCTACTCTCTGGGAATACTACGGTGAAAATTCAGGTGGCGGAGACCTGCGGGTTCTTTCTCGTGCTGATGTGGAAAGTGATGATAAGGGACACGTTGCACTTAAGAAGGGTAATCTTGAAAAAGAAGCCAATGATTATGGTGCCGTGGTGGTTGAAGCTTCATTTAAAGATGAAAATGGTGGAGCGGTCTCTGGTCGCACGACCGTGATGGTAAATCCTTTTATCTATATCCCTGGGATCTCTCTTCAGAAATGGATGTACCAAACTGGTGAAACTATCAATCCTGAAGTGGTAGCGATCGGTCAGGACGGAAATCCTGCTCTCGATGTTAAAATGCAACTCAAGCTTGTGCGTGTGGATTATTTCTATGAACGTCGTCTGGGTTCAGGAAATTATTTCTATTATGATTCCCGTCGCGAAGAAACAACCATCACCACTTGTGACTTCTCAACTACCGCTGACTTCAAATCATGTGATCTCGTTGTTAAAGAGCCTGGTTATTATGAATATCACGCCAGTGTTAAAGATAAAAAAATCAAAGCGGATGAGACCAAGGTTTCAAGCTACGTTTACCGCAGTGGTGAGTTTTTGAGTTTTGAGTCGGCCAACCATGACCGCATGAACTTGAATGTAGAAAAAACAAAACTCAAAATGGGTGACAAGCTCAAGGTCATGGCGATCTCGCCACTTCAGGATGCTGAAGCACTCATTACTTTTGAAAGAGACGGGATCCTGTATAAAGAGAAAGTGAGTTTCAAGGGTAACGTTCTTCTTTATGAAAAAGTCATTACTGACGAAAAATTGATTCCGGGATTTTTTGTCTCGGTGGTTATTGTTAAAGGAAGGACTTCAGACAAAATTGAAGGGAAAGTCGATCTCGGAAAACCTGCCTTTAAGATTGGTTACAAACGTATCGAAGTGGCCAATCTCGAAAAACGCCTGACAGCGGTTGTCACTCCATCAAAAAAGCAGGCCGAACCTGGCCAGATGATGGAAGCTGAAATCCAGTTAAACGATAATAAAGGCAAGGGCGTTCAGGGAGAACTTGCGATCGCAGTGATTGATGAGGCCCTCTTGAGTGTTTCTGGTCCATATCAAAAAAATTATGACATCCTCGATACGTTCTATACGCTGAAAACTCTGGGAGTCGATAACTACCAAACCCTGACTCAACTTATTGGTCGCAGAACCTTTGGGAAAAAAGGTGCTAATGCCGGAGGTGGTGGTGGATTTGAAGTGAGATCAGACTTTAAAAATACCGCCTATTGGGAACCTCAAGCAGAAACGGATAAAAGTGGTCAGTACAAATTTAAGTTTAAAATTCCGGATAATCTCACGACCTGGAAAATTATTGTCTCAGCGGTTGATAATAATCATCGTTTTGGGATGGGGGAGAACGAATTTCTTGCCAGCAAGTCTCTCATGGTTGAACCGGCGCTGCCGAATTTCCTGACGGAAGGGGATAAATTTAACGCCAAGGTTGTGGTTAGTAACCGCTCGGGTGCTAAAGAAAAAGTAGTCGTTAAAATATCGTCTCCTAAATTCAAAGTGAATAAAGCTGAAGAGACTCTCTTCGTTGCTCATGATGGAAAAAACTCGACCCTCTTCCCTCTGGAAGTTATTGAACCCGTGAATTCGGATATTTTAGTCACGGCCCAGACAAATAAATCTAAAGATGCTTTCAAGGTCACACTGCCGGTGCTTAAAAACTCCATTGAGCACGTTTACTCTGATTACGGTCTGGTAGGTAAAAATAAAAAAGAGATTCCCCTCAGTATTGATTCTTTGGCCCGTCCAGAGAGTCTTGGACTTCTGGTTAAAACCAGTTCGACAGCCATTGAAGGATTAGATGAAGTGTTCCGTTATGTTCTTGGCTATCCTTATGGATGTTGGGAACAAAAATTAACCAAGGCCTATTTCCTTGTTCAGTATGAAGCGATGAAGAATCTTCTGACTTACAGATTCCCGGAAGATAAGGGATCGATTTCAACCTCAGTTCAGACTTTACTTAATGAAGCCGCAGACTATCAAGTTTCAAGTGGAGGAATGAGGTATTATCCTGGAGGATCGGATTCCGGAGATGTTTATCTTTCGGTCTTTACCGGCCAGGCCTTTAATACCATGAAAAAAATCGGCTACAAAGTTGATGAAGAGGTCATGAATAAACTCAAGGCCTATCTCAAAAACCTTCTGGTGAGTGAGCAGTACTGGGAAATTTATTACTATAAAGAGGCCCGTAACTCTACCCGCGCTTTGATTTTAAATGTTCTCTCTGAGATGGGAGAAAAAGATCTCGCGACTCATATTTCAAAACTCTACTCGGATCGTTTAGGGATGGATCTATTTGGATTAAGTTATCTTGGTGGTTATCTCTCGACTCAGAAAGGATTTGAGAAGGAAACAAAAACGATCTTTGACCGCATCGATTCACTTAAAGTTCAGACCGCTAACCGTACGACCTACAAGGAACCTTTCACCGCGAAAACGGATATGAATAAGTTCTGGAACTTTACGAACACCAGAAACGTTTGTGCGGTTTTACAAAATCTAGTCACTCAAACAAATGATAAAGAAGCCTTGAGTGGCGTGGTAAGAGGAATCCTCCTCGAGCTCAATGGTGGTCACTGGTACAACACTCAGGAAAATATCTTCTGCTTTGAAGGTCTTCGCCGTTTTGTCCAAAAGTTTGAAAAAACTCATATCTCTCCTGTTTTTTTCGCCAGTGTTGATGATGAAGAAGTGAGTAAGGCGGCTGTCACTACTGCACGCACCAGTACCCTCGAAATTAAAGAGAAGCCTCTCCGGGTTGGTTCAAAAAATCTCTTCATTCAAAGTAAGGAGGATGGAGAACTCTACTACTCAGCAGTTCTTCGTTATGAGATCCCTTATGCCCCGAGAGCAAAAACCAAAGAAGGATTTGAACTTACGAAAGTGATCTCTAAATTGGTAGAAAAAGATGGGAAAAAGGCTTGGGAAAATCTGAGTGGTGCAACCATCAAGATTAAACGAAGTGATATTTTAAAAATTCACCTCACCGTGAATGCTCCAGCCGAACGTTATCAGGTTATGCTGAGCGATGGACTGGCCGGATGTCTTGAGCCTATTAATACACAACTCGCAACAGCTTCTCAGGCATCCACGGCCCTGATGGAAAAGAAGAAGAGTTATGAATGGGAATCTCCTTTTTACCATGGATCTGGATTTGAATATATGGACCTGCGCCTGACAGCTGCCCAGTTCTACTCTCGTAAGCTAAAAAAAGGTATTTCTGAAGTGGAGTACCTGGTGCAAGCGGTTGCGACCGGCGAGTTTAATATGCCAGAAGCTCATGTGGAAGAAATGTACTACCCGGATGTTCGTGCCACTGAAGTTGGAAGGAAGTTGATCGTTGAAGAATAAATATTTATTGGTTGCTCTTACTTTTATTCTCTTGCTGGGTGCTGGTGCCTACGTTGCCGTTCAATCGGTACCGGGCCATCTGGCGACACCGTCTGACACCGGCCAGAGTTTTCTTTTTCTTGACCGTAAAGGAACAAGAATCAAGTCTTTCATCAAGGGCACAAGCTACGACTGGATTAAACTCGCCGAGGTTCCGGAAGTCTTGCGCCAGCTCTTGATTCAGGCTGAAGATAAAAACTTTTATCAGCATCAGGGGATCGACTACAAGGGCACGCTTCGTTCAGCGTGGTTGAATCTTAAATCTTTTGAAGTTGTCTCGGGTGCCAGTACAATCTCCCAACAGGTGTATCGTATCTCTCATCAAACTCCTCGTTCTGTCTGGGGCAAAATCCAGACGATGATCGGTGCGGTGAAAATTGAAAATCATTATACTAAAGCGGAAATTTTAGAGTTCTACGTGAACTCTCTGCCTTATGGAAAAAGGATTGCCGGAATTAAACGCGCCTCAGAAGTTTTACTAGGTAAAGAGCTTCACCTCTTGGGTGATTCTGAGATGGCGACCCTTGCCATTCTTCCTCGGTCTCCATCATTTTTAATGAGTGAGTCCAATCGACCTCTCCTGTATAAAAAGAAAAATGCCCTCTTAAAAGAATTTTACGCCCGCCACCCAGGTTCATCGGACCTTCTTGTGACCGAAGAAAAAATCTTTCCAGTTCTCGGGAATCATTTCACGAGTTGGGATAACTACCACTTCATCTCAAGCATCATGAAAGAAAAAGATTTTGAGTCGCATATTCATCAGGGGATGATTGAAACGACTCTTGATCTGGATTTACAAAAAGAAGTTGCTGCCGTTTTAAAAAATCAGCTCCTAGAACTCCGCCACCTGCGGGTCTCTCATGGTGCCGTGGTTGTTCTGGAAAACGTGAGTGGTGAAGTTCTCGCCTATCTCGGGACTCACGACATGCAGGACACTGACGGAGCACAGTTTGATGCTCTCAAGATCAAACGCCAACCAGGTTCGGCCCTAAAACCTCTAACCTATGCTCTCGCCCTGCAGAAAGGTTGGACTCTTTCCCATGTGCTGCCAGATATTCCTTCATACTATAGAACTGGTCTCGGACAATTCCTCCCTCGTAACTATAATCAACATTTTTCTGGTCCAAGGCTTTTCAGAGAAGCTCTCGCCAATTCCCTCAACCTTCCGGCGGTGGCCCTGGCCGATGCCGTTGGCGTGAGTGAACTTCATTATTTTTACAAGGCCATGGGTCTCAGTCTGCCTCAGGTCGCTGACTTCTACGGAGTCGGGTTAACACTCGGGAATGTAGAATTGACTCCCTTAGAACTGGCACAGGTTTATACAAGTTTTCCTAATATGGGTCAGAGAGCAGAGTTAAAATTTTTTAAAGAAAATGAATCGGTTTTAGTTCAGACTCCATTAACTGAAGAAAGTGCTTACCTCATTTCAGATGTGCTTTCTGATCGGGTCGCCCGTCGGGAAGAGTTTGGCGAAAAAAATCCCTTTGATCTTCCCTTTGAGTTTTCAGTAAAGACGGGAACCTCGACCGACTTTAGAGATAACTGGGCGGTTGGCTACAATCAGCGTTTCACCATTTTGGTCTGGGTAGGGAATATGGATCAAAAGGCGATGAAAAAGGTGAGTGGGATTACCGGTGCTGGTCCGGTTCTGGCCAAAGTCGCCCGCTACTTGATGAAAGATAAATTGATCGGAACCATGCCACAGCCCAAGAGTCTTGTTCGTCATGAAGTCTGTGGGCTCTCAGGTGAGATGCCCGGAGTCTTTTGCACGCATAAAAAAGAAGAATTTTTTATTTCAGGAACTGAACCCAAGGGCACTTGCGAGTATCATCAAGAAGTTTTAGTTCGAGACTGCCGCGAAGTCGGGGATTCTGAAAAAGTGATAGTGGCCCATCTGCCCGATGCTTACCAAGTTCACCGAGATTCTCATCCTGAATGGTCACTGGATTATCAGGTCGCTAAAATTTGTCCTTTGGAAGAAAGAATTATTGAAGATAGTCTGGTTAAGGCAAATCTACCGGTGGCCATTCAGCGCCCACTTCCTGGAAGTATTTTTGCGGTTGATCCCAATATCCCACTCCATCTTCAGAAATTAAAAGTTGAACTCAATCAGCTCAAAGATATAAAATCCGTTCAATGGACCGTTAATGGTAAGGCCGAAATCAGCACTGAAGCGGGACTAGATTGGCCCATGGAAAAAGGTAAACATCTCATCCATGCTGAAGTTGAATTTAAAGATGGTCACAAAGAAGTGACTCCTGAAATCGATGTTACAGTTCTATGATTTTCTTCTTGCTGCTTTTTCCCTTCCTCGTTTTTAGTCAGGACCACTGCGAGTATTCCTATTCAGTCTGGAATACTCAAACCCGCAGAGCAGATGGTCCCTTTAAAATCAATAAACCTTATGCCGTCTTAGAAAAACATGAAAAGGGTCCCTTCGGTTGCACTCCTTGTGAAAAAGATCAGCAAGAAATCCAAATCAGTAATGGTCTCAAGGTTAAGGTCTGCCGGAATATCGCAGAAATGTTAGAAAAGAATTTAAATGAAATGTTAAAAGCAGGCTTTCGTATTACCTCTTTAACTGGGTACCGGACTTCCATTTCAAAAGGCAAGGCCGATAGTTCAGGTCGACGGACGGAGTTTTCTCATCACGCTTTTGGAGCGGCGATTGATATCAATGAAGAGAGTAATGGTCTCTATGATCATTGTTTATCTTGGGGACCTGGCTGCAGACTGATCAAGGGTGGGCGCTACCTTCCCGGAGCTCCCGGATCCATCTCTCCCACCAGTCCCGTCATTAAAATCATGAACTCTACGAAATTCCAATGGGGTGGAAGTATTAATGGGGTCCAAAAGGACTTTATGCACTTCAGTTCTGATGGTTACTAATCGTATTTTTTTTGGTAGATTGCCCAAAAAATCGTAAGGAACATTTATGCTAGCGGCCCATGATATTCGTCTTCAGTTTGGTGGACGTACTCTTTTTGATGATGTGAATCTAAAGTTCATGCCTGGAAACTGTTACGGAGTGATCGGTGCCAACGGTGCCGGTAAATCAACTTTCCTAAAAATCTTGAGTAGTGAAATCACTCCGACCTCTGGTCGCATTGAAATCTCGCCGGGCGAACGTATGGCGATCCTCAAACAAAACCATTTTGCCTTCGAAGATGAGACGGTTCTCAATACTGTTATTCTTGGTCATGGGAAACTGGTTGAAATCATGAAAGAAAAAGACGCCTTGTACGCCAAGGAAGATTTTTCTGAAAAAGATGGTGAGAGAGCGGCCAATCTTGAAGCTGAATTCGGAGAACTCAATGGTTGGGAGGCCGAGGCCAATGCTTCTTCTCTTCTAGCGGGACTTGGGATTAAAGAAAATCTTCACGACAAGATGATGAAAGAGCTCACCGGTGGAGAGAAAGTAAAAGTACTTCTTGCTCAGGCGCTTTTCGGTAAACCAGAAATTCTTCTTCTAGATGAGCCTACCAACGATTTAGATATTAAAGCGATCCAGTGGCTAGAAAATTTCATCATGGATCAGCAAGACACAACTGTCTTGGTTGTTTCCCATGACCGTCACTTTTTGAATAAAGTCTGTACTCATATTTGTGATATCGATTTTTCTAAAATCAAGCTTTACGTTGGTAACTACGACTTCTGGTACAAATCTTCTCAACTCGCTCAGCGCTTGATGAATGATCAAAACAAAAAGACTGAAGATAAAATGAAGGATCTTAAAGAATTCATTCAGCGCTTTTCTGCTAACGCTTCGAAGTCTTCGCAGGCAACGTCTCGTAAAAAAATGCTCGATAAACTAACTCTTGAAGATATCCAGCCTTCTTCACGTAAGTACCCCTACGTGGGCTTTAAGGCCGATCGTGAAGCAGGCGACCAACTTCTTCGCGTTGAAGGTCTGACATGGAGTCTTGAAGGAAAAAAAATTCTCAATAATGTATCGTTTACGATCAGACGCGGTCAGAAAACTGTTATCCTTGCGAAATCTGAAGTGGCGACTTCGGCCTTGCTTAAAATTATTATGGGAGAGATGGAGCCTGAAGCTGGAAAGTTTGAGTGGGGGATTACCACCACACGAGCTTATCTTCCCAATGATAACTCTTCATTCTTCCAAGATGCCCGTCTTGATTTGATCAACTGGCTTCGTCAGTACTCTAAAGATCAGACTGAAACGTTCTTGCGTGGTTTCTTAGGCCGGATGCTCTTCTCAGGAGAAGAGGCGCTTAAGAAATGTAACGTCCTCTCTGGAGGAGAAAAAGTTCGTTGCATGCTGTCTAAGATGATGCTTTCTGGATCTAACGTTTTGGTTATGGATAACCCTACCAATCACCTCGACCTTGAGACTATTACTGCGGTCAACGAAGGGATGATTGATTTTAAGGGCACCTTACTCTTTACCTCTCACGATCACGAGTTTGTTCAGACTGTTGCTGATCGCGTGATTTCTATTGAGGACCGCGGCGTACGCGATGAAGAGTGTACCTACGATCAGTTTTTAGGTTTGGATTAATATTTGATGATATAATTCCTGAGAATATTCTCAGGGGTTTATCATGATCTTGGCCGCTCACAGTGTTGCGATTTTTGTTGGTCTTCTCCACTTCTACATTCTGATTCTTGAAATGTTTCTTTGGACCTCTCCCAAAGGGCTTAAGGCCTTCCGTATGACCAAGGAAAGAGCTGACGCCACTAAGACCCTTGCTTTCAATCAAGGACTCTACAACGGATTTTTGGCCATAGGAATTTTCTGGGGACTTCTACGTTCAGATAACGGGGCCGTGTGCTTTTTCTTGAGTTGTATCGCAGTAGCAGGAATTGCGGGTTCCATGACCGTTGGAAAAAAAGTTCTCTACATCCAGACCGTTCCGGCCGCTCTGGGCCTACTCTTTTATTTTTTCTCTTAGGAGCTATATGAAGTTTTTATTCCTCTTCATGATTTCAAGTTTGAGTTACGCCAATTTTGATTGGCAAGGCCACCGTGGTGCCCGTGGTCTGTATCCGGAAAATACTATCGGAGCGATGAAAGAGGCGATGAAGTATCCCATCACTACGCTTGAAATGGATGTCGTCATTTCAAAAGATAAAAAGGTCGTTGTTAGTCATGAGCCTTGGTTGAACGAGGAGATGTGCACGGGAAGTACCAAGAAGCCGGTTAAAGATAAAAACTACAATCTCTATGCCATGACCTATAGAGAAATCGTCGCTATTGATTGCGGAACCAAAGTTCACCCGCGCTTCACTCAGCAACAAAAAACCGCTGCCCACAAGCCACTCTTGAGAGATCTGGTGAAGGTGATGGAAAAAGAAATTAAACATTCCGGTTGCGCGCTTAATTATAACGTTGAGATCAAATCAACTCCGGAAGATGAAAAAGATGGTTATCAACCCGAGTATAAAGTTTTCACTGATCTGGTGATGGCCGAGATTCTAAGTCTATTGCCTTCGAAGAGATTTACGATCCAGAGTTTTGACTGGCGTGTGCTTAAGTATATGCACGAAAAATATCCTGACGTTCGTCTGGTGGCCCTTCGTGAAACGCCTTATACTCCACAAGGTGTGATTGATGAGTTGGGTTTTGTGCCGGCGATTTTTTCACCAGACTATACGATGCTTAAGGCCAGTGAAGTAGAGTTCTTCCACCAGAAGGGTGCGATCATTGTTCCATGGACAGTGAATAATCAAGAAGACATGAAAAAAATGATGGAGATGAAAGTCGACGGAATTATTACTGATTATCCCAATCTCATTATTGCGAAATGTCCTGAAGGGTATAACGAGTTTGAAAATAACTGCGTAAAAATACCTACCCACGCTGTCGCGTCTGCTACGGTCCCAGGTTGGAAATGCAAGGAAGGTCACTGGCAGAAACGGAGTAAGTGCGAAAAAATCAAAATGCCTACTCACTCAGTATTATCAGAAGATGGGATGTCTTGGTTATGTAAGGAAGGCTTTAAGCGCTACCGTGATAAATGTAAAAAGATCTAGTCAGGGTCAAGATTTAGAATCGCCAATTGTACTGAACTTTGATCCCTAAATTTCCTGCATCACTGTTTTTGGTTGAGATGTTCGCGTATGAGCCTTCAAGGTCCCAGTGATTGTGATGATGTTGTATTTTATAATTGAGAAGAAGTTTATAATTTTCTTTTGTCGTCAGATCACTCACAATTTTTTGAGAGGGAATAAAAAGAGTTGAGAGTCCGAGATTCTTGTAGCTTAGATGAGGGCCAATTCCAAAAATCCATGGCGTTTGTAGTTCATATTCTTTATTGGTTTTGACTTCAATATAAATTTCCTGGCCATATTTTCCAAGAGCACCGATGGACCAATCTTCATTCACGCGCTTTCGGTAGAGGAGATTTCCTTCAGCTAAGAAGAAACTATCTCGACCTGTTCGCAATGAATCGGCAGCAACTTTGACGAAGCTGGCATCAATGGAAGAATAAAGTTCATGCCCGTTATTTATCCTGTCAAAACCCAATCCAAGTGTTGGTATAGCTATAACTAAGCTGTAATCGTAGGGTGTTAAATTACCTACACTTTTGCCTTCGAGGTTTTCAAGTTTTCCGGCCAACCTTAGCCATCGATAAAATTCGGCAGGTGTTGAGGGTGCCTCTTGAGTCGGCGCAATTTCTGTGATGGGCGTTGGAATTTGCGGTATCGGTGGAGCTTTTTCGGCCGCGATGCCTTCAACAACAGCAGAAGGAATTTTAATTTCTTTTCCAATTTTGAGTTTACGAGCACTCTGACGATTCAGATTGTTGTATTTTAAAATTTGATCCAGGTACTTGTTGCGGTAGATGATTGAGTGCTTGAGTCTGTTCACGAGGAGACTCGAAATGTTTTCGCCGGGTTCGAGCTTATAGACCTCATCAGCATGAGAAATACCAAATCCCAGAGTCACGAGAGTAATGGCAATTCTTTTATTCATACTTATATTGTGGGAGTTTCGGGGGTATTTGAAAAGTAGCAGTTTTTGCTAAAACCCGTTTACAGTACGAATTTGCGATTCATCATATCCCGCTCCCGATAAAGCATTGTCTCCCCAGCAAAAGAGTCGGCCATCTAGAGCGGAGGCGCACATCGGAGATCCTGATATTGATGAAGACTTACCACTGCTGATAGAGGCAATGGGTGGTAAACCGGCGACAGGAGTTGGTAGAAGCCTTCGTGATGCCGATGTTCCTTCACCGCGTCCGTTTCCGACTGCTCCGAGTGTATTTGAACCCCAGCAATAGACTCTTCCATTTGCAATTAAGGCGCACACAGTGGACCGATCAGTGGTCAAGGCCGTTACATTTTGGAGGATACCAGTTCCTGCAGCATCTTTAACTGTTGTTGGGGAGGTCTTAGTTAATGCGGTGTTGTCCCCAATCTGTCCTGAAAGATTACGACCCCAGCATTTTACTGTACCGTCCATCAAGAGTGCACATGAGTTTTCATTATTTAAAGCGAGCTGATACACATTACTCAAAGGCCCTGAACCGAGATCACCAGCGGTTTTGTAAACAGTTAATGGGGATAGGGCATCGTTTGTCGTCCCATCGCCAATTTGATTAGTGCCATTCTCTCCCCAGCATTTTATGGTTCGATCTGAGAGTATCGCGCAGTAGTGACTATTACCTGCTGATATTTGAATGGCGTCAGTTATGCCAAAGACTGAAGTGGTTGGACCACTTGCATCCGTACCACCTCCATCACCCAATTGACCGCTGGTTCCTTCTCCCCAGCAATAAATAGTGCCACTTCTTAAAATGCATCTTGAAGATGAATTTCCTGCGATTTGTGTTGGATTTTGAAAAAATCCTAAGTCAGTGGGACTCAAGAATGTTGACTGGCCCCATTGCTGAATATACCCAATCGAATCCACTGCATATTGATAATTGCCTCCAGAGCTCAACATGGAGGCCGGATTAGCCGCTGTGAAGCTCGTGTCTATGGGTGTAGCTGAATAGGTGTTAGCAGCACTACCGTTGCCCAGACCTTGTGTCCCCCAACAGCTAATTGCCCCGTCAGTTTTAAGGACACAGTTGGCCCCTATATGATTATATGAAGTAGATCTGGCATTGGTCACACCCGGAACTTGATTAGGTGTAATAAGATAATTGGTGCTATTATCACCTAGTTCTCCAAAATAGTTTCCTCCCCAGCATTTAATGGATTTATCCGTGAGTGTGGTACATCCATGATAACGGGAAACAGTAATTGTTTCGGCCGTAGAAATGCCGGGGATCTTGGTCGCATAAAGTGATTTAGTTAACGTACCATTACCTAAATTAAAAGTTGAATTATATCCCCAGCAGAAAATTTCTTTGTTCGAGGTACGCGCGCAGTAGGTTGCACCACCATATTTCCCCGTACTAAGAGCGGTAACATTCGTTAAATTCGTGCCATCAGCTTTTACCACGAGAGTTGGGGTTACCACATAACTTATAGTAGAATTTATTCCTGCTACTCCATTACCATTGTCTCCCCAGCATCTGAC
>JBBARF010000095.1:0-14317 GCA_040399925.1 Bacteriovoracaceae bacterium | reverse complement strand
AATTGACTCTTTGTTTCTTCCAAACGCAATTGCTGTTTCAGGAGCAAGTTTTGACACCCCTACTATTCGGCAGTTGCTTACTAATGCAACGATTGTAATGGACAATGAACCCCGCAACAAAGATATAGCAAGGCAACTTGAAAAATATATCGATTTGGGGTATAATGTAGTTATGTATCCTGATTCAGTTCAGGAAAAAGACATTAACGATATGATTTTATCGGGTAGATCGCCTGATGAAATTCTAGAACTCATAAATACCAATACCTTCACTGGTATGGAAGCGAAATTAAAGTATGCGAATTGGAGAAAGAATTGAAAGTTAATTTAATTAGTTATAGCAAGCCCTCCACTACTATGTATGAAGAAGGTCTCAAAGATGCTCAAGAACTCATAGCTTACTGCGCACGAGTTTCTAATCCAAGCAATCAATTTAATGTTGAAACAGCTGACAAGCTAATTCGTTATTTAATCAAACACAAACACTGGTCACCACTAGAAATGGTTAGTGCTTGTCTCGAAATTGAAACTACTCGAGATATTGCTCGCCAAATTTTACGCCATCGCTCTTTTAGTTTTCAAGAATTCAGTCAGCGATATGCTGATCCAACAAAAGACTTATCTTTCGTTCTTAGGGAAGCTCGACTTCAAGATACGAAGAATCGTCAAAATAGTATTGACATTGATGATAGCATTGGCAATATTATATTAAAAGATGAATGGGAACGCAGGCAGAAAGAAATTATTGATTCTGTAACTGATACGTATAATTGGGCAGTTAGAAATGGCATTGCCAAAGAACAAGCAAGAGCAGTACTGCCTGAGGGGTTGACTGTTTCTCGTTTGTATATGAATGGTACACTTAGAAGCTGGGTACATTACTGTGAATTAAGAATGGCGAATGGTACTCAGAAAGAGCATGCTGATATCGCCAGAGAAATCGCTAAAGTTATCGCTGAAGTATTCCCTATGATGAAGGATTTATGTGATGAATGAAGATATGATATGTAGTAGAGAATTGAATTGGTGGGAACATTATCCACTGCACCAATTATGGTGTAACGATGCATGTCCGCTAGTACCAAGATTTCAGTATCGTGCTGGTGACGAATGGAATGCAAATAAATGGTCATTGCACTGGTTAATCTTTCACATCTGGACACTGGAACATTTTAGGTTTGGTGTTGATGTTAATTTACAACCAGATAGTATTTCAGTAGGTTTTATTGTACCATATCTTAGAGTTATTATTGGGTTTCATCATATGTGGCAATGGACATGGTTATATAAAATTGGTAATATGTTGCGTCGTAAACCAGCATTGAAAACCCATAATGGAGAATATAATTAATGTCTCTTGTAATGATTTGTGATGTTGTTTACAGAAACTTCAGATTTGCACACCACACAAGAGCATCTTATTTGAATTCGTCCAATGGCTTTTTGTCGAATTTTATCTTTAGCTGAATCAGAAAGGATTCTACCTTCGTTGAGTTTAGATTGTTGTGCCGAACGATGCTCTCGCATTTTCTTACCTTCATCTTCGCCATATATTTCTTCGTAGGTTTTACCTTTTCTTGTTTCAGATAGTTTTTTAGAACGGAGTTGTTTTAGTTCATTGGCTTTATCGATACCATATCGTTGCTCGTAGGATTGACCTTTACCACGATTTAATTTAGAATAATCTATGTATTGTGAAGTGTCTCCACCATCTCCTGATTCTGGTCGAAGATTAGCCCATTGTTTAGAATCAACAATGTTAAGTTTTTTAGATAGAGGAATTGATGTTTCTGTTAATTCTTCTATGGTGGTAAACTGTCCTACAATTTCTGTAGTGACATCGTTACCGTGTTTTTTAAGGTGGTATAGCCAGCGTTTCCCAGATCCTTTATAGGTGTATGGGTCTTGAATGGTTTTGCCTAAGTATTTCAACCCAGTGATATTATGGGTTTTTATGTAAAGATAGATCATAATTCCTCCTATCTTTATTTATAAAATCTGACATTTCATTGAGTTACGATAACTATAAATGGAGCATTAAATGCAAGAAATTGTGCATGGCATACAGGTTGATTATTCTCGTGATGCGTTGTTTGACGAACTAGGAAGAATAAGATTAAAAGAAAGTTACATGAAAGATGACGAAACATCTCCTCAAGAAAGATTTGCTTTTGTTAGTAGTAAGTTTGGTAGTGATCCTGCCCATGCTCAAAGGTTGTATGAATATTCCAGCAAACACTGGTTGTCGTATTCAACACCTATCTTATCCTTCGGTCGGAGCAAGCGTGGTTTACCGATCTCCTGTTTTTTAAATTATATCGAAGACACAGCGGAGGGTTTAGTTGATAATCTTAGTGAAACTAATTGGCTTAGTATGCTTGGTGGTGGCGTTGGTATCGGTTTTGGTATTCGTTCGGCGGACGATAAGAGCACTGGCGTTATGCCGCACCTCAAGATGTACGATGCATCAAGTTTGGCTTATCGCCAAGGTCGTACTCGTCGTGGATCTTATGCTGCTTACCTTGATATTAGTCATCCAGATATTATAAATTTCTTGGAGATGCGCAAGCCAACAGGTGACCAAAATATGCGTTGCTTAAACTTGCACCATGGCATTAATATTCCAGATGCGTTTATGGAGTTGGTTGAGCAATCTATGATTGACCCTAATTTTGATGACTCTTGGAATCTAGTTGATCCAGCATCAAATGAAATCCGTGAAACAGTTTCTGCCAAAGAAATGTGGCAACGTATTCTTGAAATGCGTATGATGACAGGTGAGCCTTACATTCACTTTATTGATGAATCAAATCGTAAGCTACCACAGTGGCTTAAAGATAAAGGTTTAAAGGTTCATCAATCAAACCTGTGTTCAGAAATCATTCTACCAACTGATGAAAAGCGTACTGCTGTTTGTTGTTTGTCATCTTTGAATTTGGAGTACTACGATGAGTGGAAAGCAGATCCTCTTTTTCTTGCTGATATTGCAGAAATGCTTGACAATGTTCTTCAGTATTTTATTGATCATGCACCTTCAAGTATCAAAAGAGCTAAATACTCTGCCATGCGTGAGCGATCAATCGGCATTGGTGCGTTGGGTTGGCATGCCTACTTGCAGAAAAACAAGTTACCTTGGGAATCCCCAATGGCAATTGGTCGTAACAAACAAATCTTTGCACACGTAAGAGGAAAGTTAGATGAGGCAAACAAATCATTGGGATCTAAGCGTGGTGAAGCGTTGGACGCAGTGGGTACTGGGAATCGCTTTAGTCATCTTATGGCGATAGCACCAAATGCTTCTTCTTCCATTCTTATGGGCAATACTAGTCCTAGCATTGAACCTTATCGTGCCAATGCTTATCGCCAAGATACTCTATCAGGTTCTCACCTAAATAAAAATCGATTCTTGGATATTATTATTCAAGAAGAATCAAAGAAACACAAAGAAGGATGGGCTGATGATGTTTGGCGTAGTATTATCGCCAATGATGGTTCTGTTCAACATATTGAGTGGATGGATCAGTGGACTAAAGATGTTTATAAAACATCAATGGAGATTGACCAGCGTTGGGTAGTTCAGCATGCTGCAGATCGCCAAGAGTTTATTGACCAAGCCCAATCACTTAACGTATTCTTTAGACCAGACTCACACATTAAATACATTCATGCTGTTCACTTCCAAGCATGGAAGCAAGGTTTGAAGACTATGTACTACTGCCGTAGTGATAAGATTGCCAAAGCAGATAAAGTATCGAAGCGTATCGAAAGAGAAGTCATTAAAGAAATTGATTTAAAATCTCTTGCTGAAGGTGATGAATGTTTGGCGTGTCAAGGCTAACCCTCGCAGAAATGTGAAGGTTACTAAATAGTCTTATAGGAGAAAATATGAACTATAAGACTATTTACGATAACCTAATTAAAAGTAGGTCTAACCAAGCACTATTGAAAGAAGAATATTATGAGAGTCACCACATTATTCCAAGATGTATGGGTGGAACTGATGATCCTCAAAACCTCATTAAGTTGACTGCTAGAGAACACTTTATAGCCCATCATCTTTTGACTAAAATATATCCTTCAGAACATAAGTTATTTTATGCTTTATTGTGTATGATTAGAGATCCGCACTCTAAACGAAAATATACATCTAGGGTTTACGAAATAGCCAAGAAAGAATATACAAAAATGCAACGAGTTAGGCAGACTAAGAATAATATGATGTGGACTGATGAAGCGAAACAAAAAATATCTAAAAGAATGATGGGTGACGGTAATCCTATGAGAAAACACCCAGAGAAAAATCCATTCAAAGGTAAAAGTTACGTTATTGGAAAAAAATGGTATAATAATGGAATTCAAAATTTATACTTATCACCAACAGAAAAAGTTCCAGATGGATATGTACCTGGAATGAGATACCAAAAGAGAAAATAAAAATGGATGCCTATGACATTGCAGATAAAATTAAAAAGTATTGGTGTGCAGTAGTTCCAAAGAACTCTGGCGAAATTACTAAAACAAATAAAAAAGTCAGAGTAGTTGTTAATACTGACGAAGGTTATCGTGAAGTTGTAGGTGTTTATATCAAAGATAATATGATAGAACTAGAACTAGACAAGGAATAAAGATGGTAAAGAATAAAACAAAAATGACGGATGAACGCAGTTACTTTAAGCCGTTCAACTATCCATGGGCATATGACGCATGGTTAAAGCACGAGCAAGCACATTGGTTGCACACAGAAGTACCTATGATGGAAGACGTTAAGCAATGGAAGAAAAGTTTAACACCACACGAGAAAACCTTTTTAACAAACATCTTTCGTTTCTTTACGCAAGGTGACATTGACGTAGCTGGCGGATATGTAAAGAACTATCTCCCATATTTTCCACAACCAGAAGTTCGTATGATGCTAATGGGTTTCGCTGCACGTGAAGCATTACACATTGCTGCGTATTCTCATCTAATTGAAACACTTGGTTTACCTGAGATTACATATTCTCAGTTTATGGAATACCAAGAGATGAAAGACAAGCACGACTATGTTCTTGACATCTCTTCTAAGAATGGTACTATTGAATCAACAGCAACACACATTGCTGTATTCTCTGCCTTCACTGAAGGTATGCAACTATTCTCTTCATTCATTATGTTGTTGAACTTCCCTCGTCATGGTTTGATGAAGGGTATGGGACAGATCGTTACTTGGAGTATTGTTGATGAAACAATGCACGCTGAGAATATGATGAAGTTGTTTAAAGAATACGTCAAAGAAAACCCAGAGATCTGGAATGATGAACTCAAAGGTAAGATTTATACTATCGCTGAAAAGATGGTAGAACTTGAAGACAAGTTTATTGATCTAGCATTTGCTGAAGGCGAGATGCGTGATCTTAAACCAGAAGATGTTAAAACTTACATTCGTTATATTGCAGATCGTCGTCTAATTGGTCTTGGTATGAAAGGTATCTTTAAAGTTAAAAAGAATCCACTACCATGGGTTGAGGAAATGATCAACGCACCTGTGCACGGTAACTTCTTTGAGAATCGTGTAACTGATTACGCCAAAGGTGCGCTATCTGGTTCTTGGGATGACGTTTGGGGAGCAGCTGCTTAATGTTAGAAACTATTTGCGAAACAATGGTAGATGCTTACAAGCGTAACTGGATCACATCACGTGACGGTAACGTAAGCATTCGCCATCACGATCGTGATCACTTTTACATTACACCAAGTGGTGTGCGTAAGCAGACAATGCAACCTGATCAGTTTAAAAAGATCATTATCAAACCACCATTATCTTGGAATGAACCTAAGACTGGTCTAATAGCAGAACGATGGGGTTGGAAAGAAGATACATATACTGATATCTCTCGTAACCTTAAACCAAGTGGAGAAATCCCATTACACTTTGGTTTACAGAAAATGATGGGACAACATAGTAATGACGTACGAGTAGTAATGCACTTCCATCCAACTTACTGTGTTGCTGCTATGCATGCTGGAATTGAGTTGGGTGATATCGCAAACGACTTTCCAGAACTAAGTAGGTATACCAAGGTAGCAAAGAACGTACCTGATGTTCCACCAATCTCTCAAGAGTTGGCAGACCATTGTCATCGTAATTTGGAGTTAGATGAACAAGGTAATATCTCCTACGACATTGTAGGCATTAAGGGACATGGCGTTGTAGCTATTGATACCAGTCCTTGGCGTGCCTATGAACACATAGAAAGACTAGAGCATATTTGTAAAATTGTTCTAGCATCAAGGAAATAATGATTGAACTAATCTACGTTTTGGTAATGACTCACATTACCATTGTTTGTGTTACATTGTACCTTCATCGTGGTCAAACGCACAGAGGATTGGTCTTTCATCCAGCAGTTGCGCACTTTATGCGTTTTTGGCTTTGGTTGACAACTGGCATGGTAACAAAGCAGTGGGTTGCTATTCATCGTAAACATCATCAGATGTGCGAGAAAGAAGGTGATCCGCATTCACCTCATGTCTATGGTATTTGGAGAGTTATATTTGGTGGTGCTTTATTGTATAACGATGCAAGTAAAAATAAAGCAATGGTTGATCAATACGGAGTTGGTACACCAGACGACTGGATCGAAAATAATATCTACGCTAAACATAGCAGACTAGGAATTATGCTGCTATTAATTATTAACTTGTTTTTGTTTGGACTATGGGGTTGGTTAATTTGGGGAATTCAAATGATATGGATTCCATTCTGGGCAGCAGGTATTGTCAATGGTGTTGGGCATTGGTGGGGTTATCGTAACACAAACACTAAAGACAACTCAAAGAACATTTCAATAATGGGAATCATTATTGGTGGTGAAGAACTTCACAACAATCACCACGCTGAACCAGCGAATCCTAAATTAAGCAGACGTTGGTTTGAGTTTGATATTGGTTGGATGTGGTTTAAGATACTAGAAAAATTAAAATTAGCAAGGGTTAAAAATGACAACTAAACATTTCGAATGCGAGGAATGTGGAGCTAACGGCAAGATACTTTTAAAGGGTACTGATCATCAATTGGAAGATATCGTTTATTGCCCTGTTTGTTCCGCAGACATCTATGAAGAAGAGGACTTAGACTTAGAAGACTAAATAGATGTTTACATCTATGAATTTTTCTAATGTGGTTATACAATAACGAACAACTTAATGAGTTACCAGAAGATTGCGTTGGATTTGTCTATCTAATAACAAATCTAACAAACGATCGTAAGTATATCGGTAAGAAACTTGCTAAGTTTTCAAGAACCAGTACCAAAACAGTTACACTTAAAAATGGTACTAAAAAGAAGAAAAAGATTCGCAGTAAAATTGATTCAGACTGGTTAGAATACTACGGATCAAGCATTGAATTAAATAAAGATATTGAAACTTTAGGCAGAGAAAATTTCTCCAGAGAAATTTTATATTTCTGTAAGTCAAAAGCTGAGTGTTCTTACGTTGAAGCAAGAGAACAGTTTAGCCGTAGAGTTTTAGAATCAACTGAATATTATAATGGACAAATCTCAGTACGAGTACACGGATCACACATCATAGGTAAGGTATGACGAAAATACTTTTTATAACAGCAATAGCATTATCAGCTTGTGCAGCTTATTACTCTGTAATGGGTTTGCTGGCTATTTTCGCTGCAGCTGTTATTCCAATTTTTATTATGGGTTCACTACTAGAAGCCGCAAAACTTGTAGTAGCTTCTTGGCTTTATCGTTCTTGGAAAGAAATTCCAATATTGATGAAGTCTTATTTTACTTCAGCATTAGTTATTTTGATGATACTAACTTCGATGGGTATCTTTGGTTATCTATCGAAAGCCCACTTGGACCAAGCAGTTCCAACAGGGGATGTTGCGTCAAAGGTATCAATACTTGATGAGAAAATAAAAACAGAAAAAGAAAACATAGATGTTGCCCGAAAACAAATCAAACAACTCGATGAACAAGTTGACCAAACGATCGGAAGAAGTGCTGACTCGCAAGGAGTGGAGAGATCTCTACAGATTAGACGAGGACAGCAAAAGGAAAGAGCCACACTTCTTGCTGAAATTGGATCAGCTCAAACCAGAATCGCCAGATTAAATGAAGAGCGAGCACCAATTGCTGCTGACTTAAGAAAAGTTGAAGCTGAGGTTGGTCCCATTAAGTATATTGCTGCGTTAATCTACGATGATGTGGCTGGTGAAGATGTACTGGAAAAGGCAGTTCGTTGGGTTATTATTATGATTGTTTTGGTATTTGACCCACTGGCGGTTTTACTATTAGTGGCAGCAAACTGGCAAATGAAGCGAGAACAACAAGACTCAGCCATGGAGATTTTCGCTGGAAATCCAGAGATTAAACCAACACCAGAACCACTACCAGAAGAAAGTAAGAGTATAATCTCTAATTTCTTTCGTAAGCCTAAAGAAGATACGTCAACCTTAGAAGTCTTTGAACACGCCACAACTAAGAAAGTTATAAACTTAGAAAATGAAGCTGTGGTAGATGATCAGATTCAAATAGAAATTACACAAGAAAAACCACCTAGACCACCCCTAAGGTAGTGTAAAACATAATTAACCCTAAATAGTTGTAGTGAGGCACCGTATACGTCTCACATTAACAATTAGGGAATAAAATGATTAAAAAGATCGCTACAGCGGTGCTTTTTGTCATGGCTACATCCATTACGTTGGCACAACCAATCGTAACTGATTCGACTAGTAGAAGTACCACAGATTCTACTTCAAATAGCACAACAACAGTAAAATCTCCTCCACCAACAGCAGTTGCTCCTGCAGTCACAATTATCAACAGTGATGTTTGCGCAGTTGCCATGTCAGGTGCAGCTCAAACACAAATTCTTGGTATCTCCTTTGGAGCCACTGTCACAGATAAAAACTGCGAGCGTTTAAAGCTAGCACGTTCAGTTTATGATATGGGCATGAAAGTTGCTGCAGTATCAATTATGTGTCAAGACGAACGTGTATTTACCGCAATGTCAAATGCAGGTACACCTTGCCCAGTAGATGGCAAAATCGGTGAGCAAGCAAAAGCAATCTGGGAAGCTGAACCACAACGTCAACCACAAAAAGTCAAGAGTAAAGACTAATGAAGTTGTTGTGGAGTTTATTGCTTGGTGTTACACTGAGTGTTTCAGTGGCACACGCACAAATTCAAATTCCAGGAACAGACTTCACTTTATCGCCAGTTAATGGTGGAACAGGTGCTCTAGTATCAGTACCAATTCCAGGTGGTTCTGGATTGTCAGTAACAGTTGGTACTGGCTCAGCTGCATTACCACTTCAGGAAATTAAGAATAATCCAAATGCAGTAAATATTACAACATGGGATGATTCTTATAATAACGTACCATTGGGTTTTGACTTTCCGTTTTACGGCAGAGTATTCAATAACTCTTGGGCAATGACCAATGGTTTAGTAACATTTGTAGATCCCAATCAGTCTGGACTTGGTGGTGCTTGCTGTGAAGGTGTAGATTTGCGCACAACAACAAACCGAGCTTATAATTATACAATCTATGGTATGCATACAGATTTGTATTCATGGAATGGACAAAATCAATATTATCTGCGTGGTAATAACGAAATGACTTATGGTTGGTATAACCTAAGTCAATGCTGCAGTTCACAAGGTGGTAATAGTTTTGAAATTAAAATTAACAGTGCTGGCTTAGTTGACACTCGTGTTGCTGGCGCATCGGTTCAGTGGAATATGGTAACTTCTGGTATGGCAGGAGACTTATCAAAGGGTGAATTCTTCCAAGCATATCATGGTCGAGGTATAAACATAGCTCCAGGTAGTTCTAACATTTTTAGCTGGCAAGCATTGGGTGGAACTGGTGCAGTTGACATGTGTACCATCAATCCACTATCATCACCATCATGCCCTGGATATCAAGCAGCGTATACGGTTCAGCAGTGTTCAATAAGTGCGTTATACGATCCAACATGTCCTGGATATCAATCTGCATATCAAACTCAACAATGTTCTGCTAATCCACTATTTTCTAGTGCATGTCCTGGATATCAATCTGCATATCTAGAACAGCAGTGCTCATTGAATCCTCTGTATTCAACAACCTGTTCTGGATATGCTCAAGCATATGAAAATCAACAGTGTTCATTAAATTCGTTATATTCTACTAACTGTCCAGGATATGCTGCAGCTTACCTTGATCAACAGTGTAGTATTAATCCTCTATATTCAACAACTTGTCGTGGATATGCTGCTGCGTATCACGACCAGCAGTGCTCATTAAATCCATTATACTCGACAACGTGCAGTGGTTATGCTGCAGCTTATAAAGCACAACAGTGTACGATAAGTGCATTGTATGCAACAGACTGTCCTGGATATGCGCAAGCATACTTTAGCCAACAATGTTCGTTGGATGGATTATACGATAGAACATGTCCAAACTATTCAACTGCTTATGCAACTAAGATGGTGCTTGAACAACAAGGTACAGCATCAATAGTAGCAACTGCAGGTACAGTGGCACGAAACGATCCTGCCAATCAGCCTGTTTCTACAACAACTGTTTCAGCCACAGTTGGTTCAGATGGTGCGGTTGCTGTTGGTGTTTCAAAAACAGGTGATAGTAATGTGGATAAAGCAATTGCTCCTCCAGCGCCATCAGCAAACTCATCAACTGCTCCTGCTGGCGCAGTTCAGTTAGCACCACCTCCACCACAGCAACAGATGGCTCAGAACGAACCAAAGGGTGGTGGCGATAGACCTGAACCAAGAGATGGTAATAAACAAGAGGATAAAAAAGATGATGCTCCGAAAGGCACTGGAGGCAGTTCTCCGTCACAGAATACTAATACTACTCAAGCGTCATCTGATAAACCAGCAGCACCAACTGCTCGACAAGAGATTCAAGCAAAGCGACAAGAAGCTGCACGAGCCAAAGCAGTCGAATCTGGAAAGCAACTAGCAAATGAAATGGGTAAAGCTGCAGATATGGAATCTCAAAAGCAAGTACAGAATGTAGTTATACAAGCCATGGGATTTACTCCAGGATTTGATGCTTATGGCAAAACAATTATTCCAGATGGAGTGGGGTATCGCCCATATACAGTTTATAACAATCAAAAGAACATCGATAATCGTGCCAATTTAAGAATGTGGACTGGCACTGACAAGTTACATAATGATATGGTTGATTCACAATACAATAGGGAGAAGTGAGATGGCAGTATATGTTCCTCCAATATGTAAAGTTCCCAACTGTAAAAAAGACTCACAAATATTATCTAAACAAGGTGATCAAGTTCGTTATATGAATACCTGTGCAAGACACTGGAATGAGTTAATTCCAATAGAAATACAACTATTATTAAAAAGGATTTAAGATGGCAGAAGAAATCAAAGACGTCAATAAAAAGATTGACGAAGCAGAAGCAGCAGTAAAGAAATATGCAAGCAAGGATACAGTTATTAGTATTGGTGGGTATGAATTTACACCTGCAAAACTAATGGTAGCTGCAACATTAGTCTCATCTATCCTTGGTGGACTTTATGGTACTTTTGAAGTTTATAAAGACTATCAAGGTATGAAGAAAAAGATCGCTGAGTATGTGTCACCAGATTTGGCAGAAGTTTATAAAAAGTTAGATGTTATTCAAGTAGAGTCTAGCAAAACTGCAGATTATACACGTGATATTAAAAACGATCTTAAGAATGACATCCGTCGTTTAGAAGGTGTTGTTGAACAAGTAGAGCGTTCAGCTAAGCAGTCTGCACGTGAAGCCAATGATTCCCAAAAAGAACAAGAGCGTGAACTACGTCAAGTACGCAAAGAAATTGATAGCAAGATCCAAAAAGCCCTAGACAATCCGCTAGCGAACAAATAAAACCTTTCTAAATCAATGACTTACGAAAGCCCTACTGCAAGTAGGGTTTTTCAACATTTCGCTTTACTTTTATTTGACTTTAGCGTATAATAACTGTGTTAGGGTTGAAAAAGGAACTTAATTATGATACGTTTTATGTTTGGTTTATTGCTTTGTTTTGGTGCTGTTGGTGGTCTTGATGCCGACCCAGATGCACCAGTATTGGTATTGACTTTGATTGCCATTATTGGCTTGGGGTTAATGCATTCTGGTGTTCACGCTATTGGGAGAAAATAATGAGTAAGATGGCAGAGTTAGCGTTGGAAATTGAAGAGTTGTTGGCAGAAGATATGTCACCTAAGTTTATTGCAGTAACACTAAATGTTCCTGTTCAAACTGTTTATGAACTTATTGAACAACTTGAGTGTCTTGAGATTGAAAAGCAGTACGAAATGATGTCATATGCCGATGAGATGGCAAATGATGACGCACAATATTATGGAGCTTGATATGATTATTACTTACAAAGAAGCACAATTGGCAACTGAACAATACGATAAATCACATGGATCGTTTTTCGATCGTGGTTCTGCTGACAGTTACTATGGTCGTCCACGTGATCCACACAAAGGTGGGGTTGGTGGTATGTCTGGTATAAGGATGGATGCTCTGGCTGAAGATGAATTTGAAGCGTACCACGCTGGATATGATTATAATGAACAATACGGTGACAAGAAAAGCTGGGATTGATATGGCACAAAGATTTATTGAGAACGTGAGTAAGCAAGACGTTGCACTTGGCTTCCATATGGATGCTGGTCCAAACGCAATGCTTATCCGCATTCAGGATCCAGCCACAGAGTTCGGTAAAATCAAGTATCCCTTCAAAGAGGTTTACGAGTTCGAGTTCTTGGATGCTGAAGATGACGATTGTTTTGAAGACGAAGTAAAGATCAGCGACGAGCAAGCTGTAGAGATTGTTCGTTTGCTTCAACGTGCTCAAGAAAATGCAATGAACGTAGTGGTTCACTGCCACGCTGGTATCTGTCGTAGTGGTGCTGTGGTTGAAGTTGCAACAATGATGGGGTTTACTCCATCTGATCGTTATCGTCAACCAAACTTACGTGTAAAGTCCAAGATGATGAAAGTGCTTGGACTTACGTATGACTCGTAATTTGTTGCAGAATTTAATTTTACTTTAAACTAAAAAGAATGTATAATAAACTTAAACCTAGAGATCCAATAGCAAAGGATCTACGAACTCCCAAATACCGAATGCGTGTAGTTGAGAGTAAGGTTAAGTACACACGCAAATCTAAACACACAAAGGACAATTATGGACAATACCTATGAAATAGGCAGAGGTGGTGCTCTTACTACAATTAAGATCAAAGACCACTCATACGATGTTGTTGAATTTACAATTACCAAGTATCTTGCTGATGAACGTGGTAATGAGATTGTCAACAGCGGATATACCACATTCTTTTCCAATAAAGAATTTGCAGATTTTTTCACACCAATTGTAAATGACTTGAAAGCGAGATTTGATAATGCAAACGATGCAAGCAAACCAAACACCTGAATTTAAAACTTGGCTTAAAGGACTACTAGTCGATGAACATACAAAAGATCTGTGCGTTGTGTTTACCAAAAAGGATGGTTCTGAGCGAGAACTATTCTGCACACTTGATGAAAGCAGAATCCCCTCAGCCAAACTTCCGAAAGTCCAAGAAGAAGGCTCGACTGTTAGAAACTTCAGCGATGAGTCCGCCAGAGTGTTTGACACAGAAAAGCAAGAGTGGCGATCTTTCCGTTGGGATTCAGTAAAACAAGTAAGGTTTGAACTATGAAATATCTAATTATTTTTGCAATTGCACTGGCATTTATTATTTTGATTCCATGTGCCACTATTTGGTCGTTGAACGCATTATTCCCTGCGTTGGCAATTCCATTGACATTTGACACATGGTGTGCTGCACTAGTTCTTGGTGGAGTTGTTGGTGGTAGTACTGGCTTTTCATTTAGAAAGAAAGCATAATTATGAGCATTTCCTCAATTGAAGATCGTAAAAAGATTTTTGGTGCCATCCGTGAGATTAGTAATTCCATGGTTCGTATCGAAGCAGAACGTGACCTAATCAAAGACATCGTCAAGGATGTTTCTGATAATTACCAACTCTCTCGTAAAGTTGTAAATAAGATGGCAAAGGTTTATCATAAACAATCACTATCTCAAACTGTGGCTGAGCATGAAGAGTTTGTGGAAATGTATGACGAAGTAACAAGTGCAAATACACCACAAGCTACCAGCTAATCCAAAACGCAAACTACTTTACTTCATGGGTCAAACATGGAAGTATAAAACTATGTTTGCTGAGTTCAGTGATCTACTAATCGACACAGAAATTATTGCTGTTGATTATGATATCACTGATACTCATGA
>JBBARF010000094.1:0-14364 GCA_040399925.1 Bacteriovoracaceae bacterium | reverse complement strand
CGAATCATCTGGACCTTCATCAAAGAAAAATTGATCAACCCTTATCTTGACCTTGATATCAAGTACTACGATCTTGGAATGGAAAATCGTGACAAGACTGACGATAAAGTAACGATTGAAGCTGCTGAAGCCATCAAGAAGTACAACGTTGGAATCAAGTGTGCGACCATCACTCCTGATGAAAAGCGTGTTGAAGAATTCAAACTTAAACAGATGTGGAAATCTCCTAACGGAACCATCAGAAATATTCTTGATGGAACTGTTTTCCGTGAACCGATCATTATCAAAAATATTCCTCGTCTTGTTCCTGGCTGGACTCAACCGATCGTAATCGGTCGTCACGCTTTCGGTGACCAGTACAAAGCAACTGATACAGTTATCAAAGGTAAGGGAAAACTCAAGATGAGTTTCACTGCTGAAGATGGCAAAGTTCAAGAGTGGGAAGTTTATGATTTCAAAGGTAACGGCGTAGCAATGTGTATGTACAACACTGAAGAGTCTATTCGTGGATTCGCTCAGTCTTGTTTCAACATGGCGCTAGTTAAAGGCTGGCCACTATATCTTTCGACTAAAAATACGATCCTTAAAAAATACGATGGTCAATTCAAGGATATCTTCCAAGATATCTACGAAAAAGATTACAAAAAGAAGTTTGAAGCTAAAGGCATAAGCTACGAGCACCGTCTTATTGATGACATGGTTGCAGCTTGTATGAAATGGTCAGGCGGATATGTATGGGCATGTAAAAACTATGACGGTGATGTTCAATCTGATACTGTTGCTCAAGGTTTCGGATCTCTCGGACTTATGACTTCAGTGCTCATGACCCCAGATGGAAAAACAGTTGAAGCAGAGGCTGCTCACGGTACAGTGACTCGTCACTACCGTATGCACCAGGAAGGAAAACCAACATCGACGAACCCAATGGCTTCGATCTTTGCTTGGACACGTGGTCTTCTTCACCGTGGAAAACTTGATGGGAATAAAGAGCTCATCTCATTCTGCGAAACTCTTGAAGGCGTGTGTATCCAGACTGTTGAAGAAGGGAAAATGACGAAGGATCTTGCAGCTTGTATCTACGGCGATAAAGTAACTTCCGATAAATACCTCACAACTGAGGCTTTTCTTGAAGCTATCAATCAAAATCTTCAGAAGAAAATCAAAATGTAAGTTAAGGAAGGGCCTCTTCGGAGGCCCTTTTAGTATCTATGGAAAATATGTGTTCATGGAATGGAATGGAAATGGCGACGATGCACTTCTGCGAAGAGCTTCGTTGTGGAACATGGCTGGTTCAACCGGCCAATGCAATTTCTAATATTTCTTTTGTTTTTGTGGGGATTTATCTTTTAAGTCTTATCAAAAATAAAAAATCCATTTACCTGCTTTTTCCTATTTCAGCGATTCTGGTGGGAATAACCTCTTTCCTTTACCATGCTAGCTGGACATTCTTTTTTCAGGTCTTTGATGTCTCTTCAATGTTCATGCTTTCTTGCCTTCTACTCAGTTTCAACCTCTGGCGCCTTAAAATTATTAAAGAAAAAAGTCTTCCGGTGACCTATGCAGCTTTGGTAGTTGCTTCGGCCTTGAGTATGATTATTATTAAGGGCAAGTGGGGAGAAATTCTTTTCGCTATCGAAGTCATTTTGCTCTTACTTTCAGAAGTCTATCTTTCGAAAAAAGTTAAAGGCACTCTCTATGCCAACTTTCTTAAAGCACTTGGAACTTTTGTTCTTGCCTTCACTATCTGGACTCTGGATGTGAAAGAAATCGTTTGTGTGAAAGATAATCATATTCTTCAGGGACACGCTCTCTGGCACATCCTGAACTCTATCTGTTTTATCTTCTTGTATAAATTCTACGCTCAGTTCAAAAAAGAATAACGCGACTCCACTGCGCTGGCGCAGTGGAGTTAAGAAAAGAGTTTTTCCAAATAGGAATTCAGGAATTTCTTTTGAGGATCAAGCTTTTCGCGAAGGTCTTTAAAGTCTCCCCAGCGCTGATAATTATTCTCAAGATAATCACCCGTCATCGTATTCATCTTGCCCCAATGGGCCTTGCCACTATATTTCTGCAGGATTTTTTCCATCGCAAAAAAATACGCCTTCGGATCTTCTTTGATATAAGTATGAACTGCAATATACGCAACTCTTCGCTCAAAACTTGGGGCCAGCCACAATGAATCCTGCTCTACAAAACGGATCTCAATGGGAAACAAGGTTTGGAATTTTTTCTCTTGAATGACTTCTCTCATCTCAGCTAAACAGGCCTTAAGAGAATTCAGCAGAACCCCATACTCCATCTCAAAAAATTTAACTGTTCTCATCGTTGCAAAAGAGCGGTGCGACCAATTAACTTTTGAGGTAGGTGAAAGAAACTTCTCCATGTTTTGGAATCATATAGATATTCCACGAGAGAATTTTTAGAGATTCTGCCTGGGCCATAGAGGCCATGAGTAATGTGAGGAGGACGAGGTATTTCATGTGGTTATTATGTGACGGCTTATTAGAATTGGGGAGAAGAATGTAGGATTTACTATATTTAGATTAGAGCGGCCAAAAAATAGACAACCGCTCCCAAAGTTAAAGAATTATTAACCCTTACCACCTCGACGAGGGGCCTTACAGCCTAGGGCCGGAATTGGAGAACGAAGACAGACCGGATTCACTTGTCCTGAGACGCGGTTAGAGCAATCTTCACGATCGGCCAGTCCCACAAATTCATTAACATAGACTGCACCTGTAACCAGAGCATTATTCATAATTAATCTCGCCTTAGGCGCGAGAATCGTACCAGGAATTCCTAAGAGCCTCATACCAGAATAAGAAAGCTCAATGACTGTTGCGTCTGGGAAGTGCCAGATAATATTTTGCGGGCCGATATGCCCTTCAATTTTAATTCCAAGACCATTCATCTTAATTTTTTCACCCGACACAGTAACAATCAAAGTTCTTGGTGTAGAACCTTTAAGAGTAATGTTCTTTTTGTAAGCAAACTCTGAACCATCAAGATTTAAATAATCAGCATCAACTCCACTGGAGAGAATGGCAGAAACATCATCCATTTGACGATCGTAGAGCTTAAAAGGTACGCCGTAAGTTTCGGGGCCTGTAACACCTGATCCATTGGCCGAAAGATTTTTTGTCCGGACACAAGAAAACTTTCGGTTATCTTTATCAGTCGTCACTCCCCCACGAGTCAGAGTGACAGAACTGGATGATTCAAGGGGACACTTTTGGCTGTCAATTTCCTGGATTAAAAAATCGCGAAGATTAATCGCCGCGTTTGAGCCGGTTTTCCCAAGGAAATCACTGCATTCTGCATTGATCCCTTTCTTCGTGTAAACGGTGTAATCAAAAAGAGAAGCATGAGCATTCAGGATAAAGAGTGTCCCGAAAGCAAGTGTTGTAAATTTCATATTCCTACCTGGTTAGGGTGATTTAATGTGGGAGTCTAATTACGCGTCTAATTTCCTGAAAGTCCGGCATACGAAGGTGAAGATTCATCACGCGGTCAGTACGGCCTTCAGACATGGTCATTCTCTGAACGACAACTCCTCGTCTTTGCTGGAGCTCGCCTACAAACGATCTCAATTCATCTTCATCACCAGAAAAGTGAAGGGCATGGATTTCTTCTTTGAGGAATGAAAAGAGAATTTCTCCATCTCCCTTTCTCAGAGGAATGATAGAAGTTCCCAGACGCGGATTAACTACTCTAAGAGTAGGGCATTTGAAAAAACCGTAACGCTCCATCATACTTCTGATATTCATGCTATTTTCCTGTGAACTTTATATAAGCTTAGTAATCTAATTTTGGTCTTTTAGCTACGGTCTGTGTAATAATTGGCCCATGCCGAACTACATTACACGCACCCAAGCTCAAGTCGCCATTGCCGCCATCGATCTCGGTTCCAATGCACTAAGGGCCGTAATCGTAAGAAAATCAGGGGACTCCATCGAAGTCATTAAAAACTTCCGGGAACCTCTGCGTTTAGGCGAAGATGTATTTAGTAGTGGCTCTATCACCGATGCAAAGATGGCCCTCACCGAAGAGGCCTTCATTAAACTCCTGCATAACTTTGCTGAATATAATGTGACCCAGACGAGGGCGATGGCCACCTCGGCGATGAGGGATGCTAAGAACGGCCCGGTTTTAGCGGCACGAATTCTTGAAGCAACTGGAATTGAAATTGAAACCATCCGTGGTAGTCTGGAAGCCAAACTCATTTACAGTGCTGTCCGAGGTCAGCTTCCCATTATCGAGAAAAAAACCGCTCTTTTAATGGACATTGGAGGAGGAAGTACGGAGCTCACTATCGTCAAGAATGGAAAGATCCTCGGTGCTCATAGTTTTAATGTGGGAACGATACGCCTGCTGAAATACAAACAGGAAGAACTCGAAGTACGGATCAAAGAGCAGATGGATCGCATGCTGAAATTTATCGCGACTCATTTGGGTTCTAAAAAACCAGATCTTTTTGTTGGAACCGGCGGAAACTTGCGCAGGATTGGAAAGATCAGAAAAAAAACGATGGGTAAATCTTCACGAGAAGCATTCTTTAAAGAGATTGATCATATGGAGCAAGCGATACTCTCCATGTCCTACGTTGATCGCATCAGACGCCTAGAACTTGATCAAAACCGGGCCGACGTCATTCTTCCGGCCATCATGCTCACTCATCATTTAATGGAGAGCCTCAAACTCGACAAGATTCACTTACCAAAAGTAGGACTGAAGGAAGGCATTATTCTTTCGATGCTTGCCAAACCACCGAAAGAGTTCATTCTTAAAGACTAGGTCAGAATATTATTTAGAAATTTTGGACTTAAGAGAAGCTCCATCGTAAATCCTTCCCACATCCCGCCTTCAAGCACGCAGATTCCACCTTTTTTAATTGTCATGAAATCATGCTCAGGATGAAGAGCAAGAAGACTAGCGATCACTTTAGTGACGTGAGGATCGTGTCCTACGAAGGCATAAACACCATCGGTAGGAAGAAACGAAATATATTCAACTAAGTGATGAGGGTCATCAAGGATATCCAGATCACTCATGAGTTCTAGATCTGCATCCTGATAGTGTTCCCAGAAAATTTCCGCCGACTGAATAGCGCGGGCCAGAGGAGAAGAGAAGATAACATCGATATTGGTTTGATGCTTTTTAAAAAGTTTAAATGTCTTATTTAAACGTTTAATTCCATCCTCAGTCAGGACACGCTCAAAATCTGTACTCTGATCCATAGAGAAGTGACCTTCGGCCACTCCGTGACGAAGAAAAATAATTTTCATAGAGACGAAGCCTTTTCACGCTGGATGGTTTTGTTCATTAGGGTCACATGCGTACCAATCTCTTCTTCACCCTCAATAGGCATTCTCTGAGTATAGGTGCCATCTTCATTAAGCATCCACAACTGACGGTTGTCACGCATGATGACATCCATAAACTCCCAGAGTTTATCTTTGAGTCGAGCCTCAAAAATGGGAACAATTAACTCCACACGGTTGTGAAGATTTCGGTGCATCCAATCTGCTGAACCAATATAGAAGTCTCCTTCTGTATGGACATCTGACCCATTGGCAAAATAGAAGACACGGGAGTGCTCAAGGAAGCGCCCGATGATGGAGTAGACTTTAATATTCTCAGACAAACCTTTCATCCCGGGTTTTAAACTACAAAAACCGCGAATCATCAGAATCACTTCTACTCCAACAGAGCTGGCTTCATACAGAAGCTCCGTGATGACTTCATCTTCCATGGCATTCATCTTGGCGATGATTCGCGCTGGTTTACCGGCCTTTTTATTTTTAATCTCTTGCTGGATTTTATTCATGAAGGTCGACTTCATGTTAATGGGCGCCACAAGGATTTCATTGTAGTCAGTTTTAAGCGAACTACCCGTGAGGTAGTTGAATACTTCAATTACTTCTTCGGTGATTTTTTTATTACAGGTTAAAAGACCTAAATCTGTATAGAGGTTTGAAGTCTGCGAGTGATAGTTCCCTGTCCCCACGTGAGCATAACTCATAATTTCCCCATCAGTTTCCTGACGGATAACCAGAGTCGTCTTAGTGTGGGTTTTAAGTCCTAAAATACCGTACACCACATGAACGCCGGCATCTTCGAGCTTCTGTGCCCAAACAATATTTCGTTGTTCATCAAAGCGCGCTTTCAACTCAACCAGAGCAACCACTTGTTTGCCTTTCTCTGCTGCTCGGATGAGGTTTTTAATAAACGGAGAATTATCTCCAGTCCGGTAAAGAGTCATTTTGATAGTTAAAACATGAGGATCTTCCGCTGCTGAAGAAATAAATTTCTCCACTGTTCCAGAAAAACTCTCATAAGGATGATGAACCAGAATATCGCCCTGGCGGATCAAAGTGAAGATATTGCTATTCTCTGCAAAGGCTTTCGGAATAATTGGCGACCAAGGTTTAAACTTCAACTCTGGCAGATCCAGATCTACGATAGTTTTTAATATTCCAAAATCGATCGGAAAATCCATTTCGTAAACATCATCATCCAGAATCTCAAGCGAGTCTTTCAGAAAGCTCGTCATGGATGGATCAGTGTCTTTATGAATTTCTAAGCGCACGCACTCGGCGAGACGTCTTTCTTTAATTCCCTCTTCCACCAGAATCAAAAGATCTTGAGCTTCATCTTCACGGTGATCCACATCTGCGTTTCGTGAAACACGGAAAGGAACAGTTTGCTGAATCTCCATGCCCGGATAAAGCAGGTGAAGATTTGAGCGAACGATCGTCATAGTGGAAACAAAACGGAATCTTTTCTCGCCATCGACTTTAGGCAGAGGAATAAGGCCCGGAATAACTTCTGGAATTTTTACGCGAGAAAAGAGTACGGTATCAGTCTGAGGATTCTTGAGAATCATCCCTAGTGAGTAAGAAAGATTTGAAATAAACGGAAACGGGTGCCCTGGATCTACGGAAAGTGGGGTCAGAACAGGAAACACTCTACGTTTGAAATAATTATTACAGTATTCTTGCTCTCCGGCCTGGAGTTCAGAATACTCATAAAGGAAGATTTCCTTCTTTTTGAGTTCGATAATCAGATCACGGGAAATGCTTCGCTGTTTGATCAGATCTTCGGAGATATGTTTTCTAATGGCATTGAGCTGGTCCTGAGGTGTCTGACCATCAACTGAGCGATGAGTGAATCCTGAAGCGATCTGGTGCTTGAGATAACCAATTCGCTTCATTACAAACTCATCTAGATTTGAAGAGAAGATGATCAAAAAACGTAAGCGCTCTAGAAGAGGGTTTCTTTCATCAGAAGCCTCGTGAAGCACTCGCCGATTGAAATGCAACCAAGAGATATCGCGGTTAAGGAAGTGGTTCGGATCCACGTTAAAATTGATTTTTTTCGGCTGCCTCGAGGCACTTCGGCGCTTACGCATGAAACCCTTTACTGTCTAAAATTTAGTCATCCTGACAGGAACCTGTGAAATATGTAGTCACTTCACCCCTTATTTTAAAAAACCCCTTGACCCCTGACAAGCAAATTAACCCCCCGAAAGCAGGCGAATATGTCAGGATTATGTCAGTCTCGTAGCTCACTGCCCCATTTGGCACAGGTATCGCAATGTTCTGAGTAGATCAAAAATGTTTTCAGGAGGTTTTTATGTCACGTCATTATCTAGCACTTATTCCTTTGCTCTCGCTAATGTCGATCTCTCCTACTCAATTCAAAAGCTCGACAGTTTTCCGTTCTCCGGCAAATCTGATCGAAGAATTGAACGACAGCCCTTATCCTAAATATCAATCACGCGCAAAGAAAGTCGATCTCACTACTCTTGCGGTAGATAAGAACATCGCTCTTGATAAGTACTTTGAAAAATCAAAGGTTAATTCCGAAAGAGTGGTTAAAGAGAAAAAAGAATTCAAGCACGATATCAAGGTCAAAGCCGATCTTGAAGTTCAACAGAAGATGCTCAACGAAATTGTTATGGATCTTGTGATTCAGGAAGTTCAACTTAAAGAACTCATTGGCAAAAAATCTTTCGAGCAAGAGTTGTCACAACAACTTGCCGAAAATTCTTTAAAAGAAAATAAAATTCTTCTGGAAAGTATGCTCATCGATTTGATGGATAACGAAATTCTGGTCCTGAAAGAAGAAAGTCTTGAATTAGAGAAAAAGCAGAAAGAAAAGCTCAAGAAAGAGGTAGCGAAAGACGAAGTTGAAAAAGACGAAGTTGGAAAAGACAAAGAGAAAAAAGAAGTCGCCAAAGTAGATGAAGATAAATATGCCGCCTACGATAAACGTATGTGTGCGATGGAAGATCAAAACAAAGCGTTGATGGAGCAAATTACTAAACTCTCAACTGATCAGAGCAAGATCATCGATATCATGCTTTCGATGCAGCAGCAGATGCTTCAACGTCCGGCCTTCACGCCTTACTACGCTTACCCCCAAGTTCAGCAGCCGATTTATCAATATCAGCAGCAGTCACCTATGGGTCAATACTCGCTTGCTCCACAACAAGTTCAAGTTCAAAGTCAGCCACTTGATATCTGGGGACAACAACAAAACCACCAATTGTCGTACCAGCCGATCATGGGTGTTAACCCACAATCATACTTGGAGTTTGATACTCGTTACTCGACTCAAGCTAACCTTCTGACGGGTCAGTTTGGTGGAACTGGGCAGATGGGATTTAACTTCGGTGGGGCCGGTAGCCAACAATTTCAACCACAACTCTCAATGATGTAATATCCGACATCAAAGCTCACCCTTTCGGGTGGGCTTATTTTTTGTAAAGAAAACTCCACCAGCTCCGAATAGTCATGCAGTAATAACCCAAACTGCAGGGCCATTATGAAAAGCATTGAACCAAAAACTAAAGAAAAACTCCTTATACGAGCGTGCCATAGCTGCCTTAAGCTAAACGAATCTTATCAAGAGCAAGAACGCTGTTCGCATTGCAACAAGGCCTTCCTTCCACTCCGTTATTTCGAGAAAATTCACCAAACTAAAGACGCAAAATGTAAGAATCACTTCGCCACTGCCGAACAAATCGATGAAGAAGATTTAGTTCGTGGTCTCTTTGTTTTGTGGTGAAAGTGACTGCCCCCATGTTAGTTTTGAAGAATGGAAATCACAAAAAACTCAGCTCCCACAGAACTCAATCCGGTTCTGGTTCGTCTCTTTAAAAAACGCGGATTCTCTCCTGATGAAGTCAGATCCATGCTCTCCTGGGATCTCAAAGACCTCCCGGATTTGACATTGATGCTGGATATCGAAAAATCTTCTCATAGAATTTTAAGTGCTATCGAAGCCGGAGAAAAAATCGGCATCTTCGGTGATTACGATGTTGATGGTTGCACTTCAGTGGCCCTGCTTTGGCATTTTTTCCAGATGCTTGGTGTAGACGTTGAAATGTTCCAACCGAGTCGTTTTATTGAAGGTTACGGAATTCATGATTCATCCATTGATACGGCGGTAGAACGAAACGTAAAAGTTCTCATTACTGTGGACTGCGGGATAACCAATACCGCCACTGCCGATTACGCTCTTGGGAAACTCGATCTCATTATTACTGATCACCATAAAGACGGGGCCCCTGAATTACCGAAAGCTTTTGCGATCGTGAATCCAAGCCGCCGTGATGAACCAGCAGACTCTCCACTCAAACCTCTCGCAGGTGTGGGTGTGGCGTTCGCTCTCGCTCTTCAAATTAAAAAAGATCTCGCGGCACGTGGAAAAGAAATTCCAAGTCTCTACCCTCTTCTTCAATTTGTGGCGATTGGAACCATTTCAGATCTGGCGACCATGTGTCCTTTAAATTTGCGCCTGACTCGTCATGGATTAAAACAAATTCCAACCACACAGTATCCTGGTATCCGCGCTTTTTTTGCTCCCGAAGAACTTAATGGAGCGTTTATGATCCCAAGTGAGAAGATCTCTTTTCACGTCGGCCCTCATATCAATTCAAAAGGGCGACTTGATCACCCTGAACGCGCGCTTAAACTTCTGATCGCTAAAGATTTTTCCGAAACTCGTGAACACTTCGCCCATCTTGAAGTCGCTAACCGCGACCGCCGTGTGATTCAGGCCGAAGTTTTTAATGAAGCTAAAAAAGATGTAGTCGATCATATGAATGGCGATGAACTTCTGATTAATATTCTTTACCAGCCTCACTGGCATGAAGGTGTGATTGGGATTGTCGCTTCAAAACTGGTTGAAACTTTTGAAGTGCCGGCGATTGTTTTCACGAACTCTGAACAAGAAGGAACTATTAAAGCGAGCTGTCGAAGTGCAGGCTCCCTGAATATATTTGATCTGCTCAAGCAGTGTGAAGACCTCTTAATTAAGTTTGGCGGTCATAAAGCAGCTGCAGGGCTTTCAATGAAAACTGAAAATTTTGGTGCCTTCAAACAAAGAATGAATGAGCTTCTTGCTGCCATCCCTGCTCCTCTTCGCACAAAAATCACAAGTTTTGATGTTGAAGTCGGTATCGAAGAGATCACGGCCTCTCTGGTGAAAGATCTTGAGAAACTTGAACCCTTTGGTCCCGGTCACGAGAAACCGATTTTCCGTATGCAAAATGCCCGTATCTCTTCATATAAAATCCTCAAAGATGCCCATGTCAAATGGACTTTTGGAAAAGATAAATCAACTCTTCAGGGAATTAGTTTCAACTATCTCGGTAAGTGGAACGAAGCGACTCCGGAAGAGCTTTTCAATTCTCAAAAATCAGGACTCTCAATTCAATTCACGTTGGGGATTAATAAATTCAATGGGAATGAAACAATTCAACTGATGGTAAATCGTCTCAATGCAGGACTGATTTAATAGCTTGCTCATTAGGACAAAAAATTCAAAGAAGAGATTTCATATCTAATTCATCCTTTGCAATACCTCTTGATTGCTTTCGAATCGGTACTGGATTATTGAGTCTTTTGTATTTCGCTCGCGCTTTTTATGAGGCTCCCTACTTCCTAGGTAAAAGCAGTTTAATAAATCATCAAGTCGTACAGAAAATATTCTGGTATACATGGCAGCCACTCTTTTCTTCCTCTATGTCCACCGCCACAGTTCAAATAATCTTGGCCTTTGGAATGCTATTTAGCCTTCTTTTGATGATTGGATTGCACAGCAGGTTTTTCGCTTTCGTTTTGTATCTTATGGTCGTCTGCCTCTATCGATACCAATTTCTAGTTATGTTCGTTGATGATGTCGTTATGCATCTCTTACTCTTTTGGTGTTTTTTGCTTCCCACTGGAAATACATTAAACTTACTACCTTGGTTAAAAGATAGAAGAATAATAAATAGATGGATGGAAACGAAGACAGAAAGTTTTGTCCTTAATTTATTCTTATATAATATTGCTCTCATTTATTTTATTGCCGGAGTTTCTAAAACCTCGTCGCGACTATGGATTGAGGGTATTGCCCTCTTTGCTGTTTTAAAGCTACCCATGGGTTGGTTCTCAAACTACATGTTTGAAGATCATGAAACATGGTTAAGAGTTGCAAATTATCTAGCATTGACGATTGAACCGATATTTATACTTCTTATCTTCTTAAAGTCTTGGAGTAGGACAAAATTGCTCCTTGGCGTTACCTTTGTATTCTTTCACGCTTTTATTATTTTAACCCTCGATGTGCCATTTGCTAATTTGGGTTGTCTTTTTTTGGCTCCACTTATTTTCCGTGAAGAATTAATGGATCTCCTTCGTAGATATAAAACCAAAAATGACATTGTCATTGAAGCTCCTATACCAAATGAATGGTTTGCAAAATTTCTCGCACTTTTTACAGTCGTCTTTTTAACAGGTGCGATGACATGTGCTTTAACCCAAAATCAATGGCGAAGTGCAAAGAGGGTTACGGGAAAAGACAATGTCGCCGAAGTCAGATCTGCGAGTGCCGATACAGGCGGAAAGATTCAAACTTTTTTCTATAGTGGGCTTTGGATGCTGGGGCTCGCCCAGGGATACCGACTCCTCGACTGGATCGATGAAAGAAATTTTCATCAGACAGTTACCGTCATAGAGGATGCTTCAACTTCGAAGAAAGAATATACGAGGTCAAGCTTAGTCCCTGTTGGTATGCGGGGTTCACTTATCCTAACTTATATCAGTGATGTGACCTGGATGTACGTAGACCCTGATCATATCAGTAACCTCCGCCAAGATATCAAGCAACGGTTAAAAGCCAGGTATTGTAATAGAATTAAAAACAAAACGGATGTTGAGGTCTGGCAAGCGCTAACCAGAATAGACTCCTTTAAGGTAAAATATAATCAACCAGTGATTCTGCTTAAGTTTACTTGTGAGAAATTTAAGACATTAGTCATTTAGGAAAAACATGTGTGGAATTGTTGCAATCTATTCAAAGAGTAGAGAAATTTTAAAAACTCAAGTTGAATCATCTCTGCACTCCATCGCTCACCGCGGTCCAGATGGAGAGGGGTTCTATTTTAATCAAACGAAGAAAGTAGCTCTTGGACACGTTCGATTGGCAATCATGGATACACAGGGTGGAGGGCAACCACTATATAACGAAGATCAATCTCTGGTTTTAATCGCGAATGGTGAATTTTATGATTTTGAGAGACACCGAAATGAACTTATTCTAAAAGGACATTTTTTTAAAACACATTCTGATAGTGAAATTGCTCTTCATCTTTTTGAGGAGCTAGGCCTAAATTGCATTTCCAAGCTAAGAGGGGAATTCTCTTTTATAATCTACGACCAAAATAAAAATGAATTAACGGCCTTCAGAGATCGATTTGGTATAAAACCTCTTTTTTATTCACTCCACAACGATCAGATAATTTTAGCTTCTGAAATAAAGGCATTGTTTGCGGCCGGAGTTCCGGCAGAATGGGATGAGGCGAATGTCTATCAATCCATGCATTTTGCCAGTTTAGAGTCATCAACTCTCTATAAAAATATTTTTCAAGTGCCTCCAGGACATTTCCTAAGAATTGTTAATAACCAAGTTGAAATTAAGCAGTACTGGGATACCGACTACCCACGAAAATCGGAGCTATACTATACATCGGAGGACGAGGTCATTCAGCAGGTAAAAAACAAAATGGAAGAAGCTATTTTGATTAGAACTCGTTCTGATGTGCCGATTGCTTGCTACTTAAGTGGAGGTGTTGATTCTTCAACTGTTTTAGGCATGGCCAATCGTTTAACGAATAAAAAAATCCCGGCATTTACTATTGCCTTCGATCACGAAGATTATGATGAAAGTGGTCTTGCTGGTACCATGTGTAGGTTTGCCCAAAGTCCTTTTCATCCTATTCGAGTGACTAATCAAAATTTTGCGGAAGTTTTCTCTGAAGCGGTAGAAAAATCTGATACACCTTTTTATAATGGGCATGGCCCTGCTCGATTTATTTTAAGCCGAGAGGTCAAAAAAGCCGGATTCAAAGTTGTTCTTGGTGGAGAAGGTGCAGATGAATTATTTGCAGGTTATCATTTTTCCCAAGCAGCACTAACAAGTTCAGTCCAGAAGAACAAAACACATCTTCTCGTCAATGTGGCGAAGATTCTTACTCGCTTATGTAAAACGCCTAGTCATGAAATTTTAAAAATAAAAAACTTGTCCCCGACTCTCTACTGGGCTGCAAGAGTTCTCGGCTTCCCATCAGACTTAGCATCAACACTTATTGAGCGGTATGAGCATCTCCAACAGTTTCAAGACGACAGTTTTATTAACAGGAACAATAAAACCGATCCTTACCGAAAATTTCTAGCTCAATTCCCAATTGGTGAAAATATCCATAGGTCCCCATTTCATCTTGTTCTTTATCTTTGGATGAAGTCCCATTTTCCTCAATATGTACTCGGTGCTGAGAGATTGGATATGGCCCACGCCGTTGAGTTAAGGCTTCCTTTTTTAGATCATGAATTATTTAACGTCACTAAAAGACTTCCGGCATCGCTGTTGTATAAAAAGGGCTTGAATAAATATCTTTTACGAAAAATAGCCGAGGGTGATGTTTGCCCAGAAGTATTAATAAAATTAAAACAACCCTTTGTCTCTCCTCCTAGTACTCTAGGTGATAACAATCCTCTTTTTAGTATGATTTGCGATACGATTTCGGGACAAGACTTTAAAAGTATTCCTTTTTTCAATCACCAACACATAGCTCAACTATTGCCAAAAATTAAATCAATGAACAATGTTGAAAGGGCGCCCTACGACCCCGTGTTTTACTATTTAGCATCGCTGGCAATCCTTAAAAGAAAGTACAACGTCTCATGAAATCAAAAGTTTTTTATCTTTTTATTTTCATCTGTTTCACAAAGTTGATGGGATTTATTTTCTTTCCTTTTCTTCTTAAGACTTCACCTCTTCTTCTCGTCATCCTCAGTCCTTTTCTGCACCACC
>JBBARF010000093.1:0-14574 GCA_040399925.1 Bacteriovoracaceae bacterium | reverse complement strand
TATTAATAAGATTTTAAAAAAGGAAAAATGAAAATGGATAAGGACTATTTATTAGAGGAAGTGATCGGAAGTCTCGACGATCTTAAGCCTTTTTCAGATACGCTAGTGATTCAGTCAGTAAATGAAAATCGCCGTGAAATACTTAAAACACTCGATGAAGCCGAAATGATCGTAGAGCATCTAGCAAGTTGTATAGTGGCCCTTAAAAAGGTGGCCTGATGAGTACAGTTAAGAAATTTACCCATCTTGGAGATCATTTGCCAATTTGGCATTTTGACGAAAATCTGATGGTCTATAATGACGGTTCACTTGGAGCAGGACTAAAAATTACTGGACTTGATATTAGTACCGCTACCCATGAAGTCATTAATCAGTTTTGTCAGCAAATATCAAATTTGCTTAACACGGTGGAAGAAGGTCTAAGAGTACAGCTATTTTATAGGCTCTCTTCTAATGTGTCTGATTTGATTGATCGTCATGCAAAAGAGATGGATGAAACACCCTTAGAGTTTCGCCCATTAGTAGATGCAAGACTGAACTTTTTAAGAAAGAATGAGAAAGCAGGGAATTTTTATTCTCCTGAAATCTATCTCTTTGTAAGGGGTAAATCTCAAAAAATTAAGCGCGATAGTTTCTTTAAGCCTCTTGAAAAATATCCTCAGATGCTTGAAGAGGATTATTTAGATCACCGAGATCAGTTCTTAAGATCATTTGAACAGGTCAAAGATCACCTAGATGGATTAGGACTTTCGCCATCAGTTTTACCAAAAGAAGAATGGCATAAACTCATTTTTGATTATTTCAATTTTGAGCGACTGGAAACTATTGGGCCTCCTTTGCTGCGTGACGATTCAGAAGACTTTGCACCTTCACTTTTAGAGCAATGCCTTCTATCTGACGTTTTGATTCATACTGATTCTATCCAGATTGGAAGCTATCATTTTCGTTTTATCAACCTGGGTCTTTTACCCGATAAGACAGTGGCTTCCATGGCCGATGCTTTAACTAAGATGCCGTTTCACTATTGGATTAGTCAATCATTGGAGATTAAGCCACAAGCTCAGGAGACTGATAAGCTTCAACTTCAAAGACGAATCGCTTACTCAATGGTGGCAGGGTCAAAAAATGTGAGTGATCTTGAGAGTGAATCAAAGCTAAATAACCTTGAGGGGCTACTTCAAGAGTTGATTGGTGGGAATGAAAAGATTCTGACTATGGGAATGACGATCATACTTTGGGATAAGGAAAAGAAGAATCTTCAAAGAAAAGTCGATCAGGTTTTAAGGGAACTTAAAACACTCAACCAGGCCGAAGGAATTTGTGAGAGCATTACTTCATTTGATACTTTTATTCATGCCTGGCCAGGGTCATGTGAAACATTCAGGGTTAAGAAATTAAAAACCTCAAACGCTTCACACTTGATGCCACTTTTTTCGTACTGGAGAGGAAATACCAGGCCCGTTTGTATTTTTCCAAATCGGGACTTTGTACCTTTTGCTATTGACCCTTTTGCTCCTGAGCTTCCTAACTGGAATGGATTAGTAATCGGAGGCAGTGGGGCCGGAAAGTCCTTTACCCTTTGTCAGTTAATGCTTCAATTTTTCACCCAGAGGCCAAGCCCTAAGATTGTCTTTGTGGACAATGGAAAATCTAGTGAAAACTTCGTGAGTTCTTGCGGTGGTGAGTTTATTGATGTTTCGATAGACTCAAATGTTTGCCTTAATCCTTTTGATCTCGGTGTAGGTGAAACTAAGCCTAGTACCCTTAAGGTTAAATCAATTCTTGCTTCACTTGAACTCATGTTTAGAGATGAGGGGCAAGAGTCATTACCTAAGCGTGAGAAGGCACTACTAGAAGCGTGTATCTATGAGCTTTACAATAAGGCCAAGGGGAAGACGCCGACTTTAAGCGACCTCAGAAATCACTTAATGAAACATCCCGTGGAGTCCCTAAAACAATTTGGAGAAATTCTTTTTAGTTGGACAGGACAAACAGCCTACGGAAAACTTCTCGATGGTCAGAGTAATATCACATTGAGCAAGAACATAACCGCCATTGAGGTTAAAGGTCTTGATGACTTTCCTGATCTAAAAGATGTTTTCATGCTCTTGATTACAAACTTTGTTCAAAGAGAAGCAGAAAAAGATTTAGCTTGTCCTTATATCCTGATTTGTGATGAGGCCCATAGACTTTTTAAGACGGCGTCCACAAGGGATTACATTCTCTACTGCTACAGAGTTTTTAGAAAATATAATTGTTCCATCTTCTGTATTACTCAGAACCACAAAGATTTTTTAAGTATTCCAGAAGTAGCCGATGCCATTTTCCCAAATACTACTCATGTCTTTATTCTGAGACAGAGAAAAATTGACTGGGCCGATTTTCAAAAGACCTTTGACTTTAACGAGGCAGAAATGGAGGCTATCAAAAGTCTAAGGATTAAGAAAAGAGAATTTTCTGAAATCTTCTATATGCAGGATGAGAAACGGGCCATTTTAAAAATCATTCCAGATGAGTTGAGCTATTGGATTTGTACCAGTGATGGAAATGACAAGTCTAAAATCCAGGAAATGGAAGCTAAATTTCCTGACAAAGGGAAGCTTCAAGTTTTAGAAAAGCTCGCTTTCGGTGAGAATTACGAACGTGAAGCAAGCTAGGACTAAGTATTACGTTTTAATTTTTATGATCTGTCTTGTATGGAACCAAAAAGCTTTTTCATGGAGTGATGGTGGGGCCGGTTGGGCTAATTACGCTTACCTTATCAAAATCTATCAAGAGAATTTGAAAAGATTTATTCAGCTTCGGGATATGCTTCAACAAGCAAAGAGCCACGACCAGTATATTCGCGCCTTGAATGAAGGTTTGAATAATGCCATGGGCGTTGCCTCTGTCCTTCCACTTAAAGACGATCAAATTCTAGCTCAGTTAAGACAGTTTCAAGATGCCTTGAGGAAGGTCGAAGAAATTTATGGGATTGTCCCAAAAGGCTCAGACTCAGAACTTCACAAGCTCCATGATATGACGATCGCTGAAAGTTTAAAGCTTGCAAATGTACTTCAGGACTACTCACTTCAACAAGAGCAGAACGCTACGGCTGTATTTTATCAGAGTTCACAGGCCTCACCCAAAGGGGCAGAAAGGATGAATGCTCAAATGAGTGCCCAAATTCTTCACTCGATAAATCAGCTAATTAAAGTTAACGGTCAAATGCTTAAAATGCAAAGTGAATCCTTGGCCTTTGCTAACAAACAGGACAAAGATTCCACTGCTGGATTCAACAAAACAACAAACGATTTCAAAGGAAGTATGATGAAATTTAAACCAAACTACACGTTTCCGAGGTTTTAATGTGTATTAAGAAATGCACCTGTAACAAATTAATTTGCCCGATGGATATCATTCGATTTCGGATAAGGCTAATTAGCTTTCAAATTTCTATTTTAAGTTTTTTAAACAAGATTCTTCAAGACTCGAATAACAATTGTGAACAGCAATTAAATCGAATCAATGAGGATATGTATTTTCTAAGGAGACATAAATAAAGAAGACCGCTTTATATTGTCGTGTAAGTACGGGCAACCAATCCACGGGCCTAGAGGCCCAGGTTCGGGCGTTGCGAGATTACTGCACAAGAAATAGTGTAATGGATTATGTGATTTATGAAGACGAAAATCAATCAGGCGTAAAGCAATCTCGTCCAGCACTTGATAGAATGATGAACGATGTGAAAAATGGACTTATTGAAAAAGTCATCGTCTATTCATTTAGCCGTTATGCTCGTTCAGTAACTCATTTGCTAAGAGCACTTGAAGAATTTAAAAAGTTAAATGTGGGCTTTGTTTCCATCACTGAGAGCATTGACACTAACACCCCTTTGGGGTCTGCCGTCTTCACCATACTTGGAGCAGTGGCCCAACTGGAAAGGGACTTGATTGCTGAGAGAGTTCGCAATGGTCTAGCTAACGCCAAAGCAAAAGGAATAAGAATCGGGCGACTTAAAACCAGAGATAGCGATCTCATTCGAAAACTTAAGGCGAGCGGTATGACCTATCGTCAGATAGCGCAGATCGCACGATGTTCTGCTGGTGCAGTCGGTGCTGAGATGAGGGCCTTGAAAAAAGAGAAAGCTATCGAAGAGAAATTAAAACAAGAACAGGATGAGGCAACGGCTAAGATCACACTTGATCACAGTCCTAACCAAGTTGTAACTTCTGATCCCGATTTTAAAGACATGAGTTTCGATTTTTCTCAAAATTTACCCGAGATTGAAATTGAGTTGGAAAGATAGTTAAAATGATCAGGGCGCAGTTTTTAAAACTACGCCCTGATTTTATAAATGTGTATTTGAGATCAATGATCTAGTAGAAACTTAGAGACTATTATAGAGCGCCATGCTTTTTGAGTATTTCAACCATCTCTTGATCTTGAGAAAGTTTAGCATATCCAAGAACAGTCAATCCTTCTTTATCTACAAGATTCAAATCGTAACCAGATTGAGAAAGTAAAAATTTTAAGGTTTCTGTATTCCCTGGTTGGTAAGCGGCGAAATGAAAAGGTGTGCTTTTGTCATTATCCTGTGCATTTATATTGGCCCCTTGCTCGACTAGGAACTTCACTATGCTCAGTTGTCCTTTTGAAGCCGCGTGATGAAGCATTGTCATACCGATTGAGTAGTCCGGAGCATTAATAGGGAGTCCTGACTTCAAAGCTACTTTTATTGAATTAAGATCTCCATTCTTTGCAGCAATTGTTAGGTCCTTTGTAAGATAACCATCTTTGAGCAACTCATTTCTTGATTTAAATTTTTCGGCAAAAACTCTACCAGTTAATGATGTTAGATTTGCTACTTTGTCCAAAGAAGATAATTGGGATTCGGTCCAATATTTGTAAGAACAGACCGCCAAAACAAAAAAAACGATTAAAAGAATTTTCATATTGTCTTATTCGGTTTAATCCCAGAAAAAATTAAACTCTTCTCAATTCTGTTCTTAACCCCCAATTGAACTAGACACCTCCAAACTAGGAGGATCTATGCAAACGACTGAAACTACGAGACGAGCCTACAGAACCAAGTCCCAAAAAATCCAACTTTTGAATGAACTCCAATCTGGTGGTATGACTATTTCAACCCTTGCCCGCAAGTATGGTATTCATCCAGTGACTATTCACAAATGGAAAAGAGATATGTCCCAAGAGATCAAAAAAGATTCGATTGATGTTCATGAACTTCTTCAAGAACTTGAAAGACTCAAAGAAGAAAACAATCACCTTAAAAAAGCCGTCGGCAATATGGCCATCACAAATGAAATTCTTCAGACGGCCGTCGATGTTCTAAAAAAAAATCAAAGGTCGGAAAAGTTGAAGTAGCCAAAGAAGTAATTCAAATTCTTAGTTCCGCTTATTCAAAGAGCAGGATCTGCAATGACCTTGATGTCGGCAGATCCTCTCTGTATTGGAAGAAAAAGGAAACCCAAATGAGACGCATTCGATATAAAAAAGAATCAGACTTAGAAGTTCTTGGAGAAATTAATATGATTCTCAGCGCCCGGCCGAGCTATGGTCACAAGAGGGTGACAGCAATGATCAATAAAAAACGAAAAATTGAAGGGCTACCAAGGTTCAACAGAAAAAGAATTTTTCGAGTCATGGAAATTAATGGCTTACTCCTTAGACGAGAGGTCGTTCTTCGGGAGCATCAAAAGACCGGAGAAATTATCACTCTTCATTCGAATACACGCTGGTGTTCAGACGGATTAGAAATTAGATGTTTCAATGGGGAAAAAGTCTATGTTGCGTTCTCATTGGATTGCCACGACCGTGAGGCCATATCATACGTAGCGAGTAAACTGCCACTTCTGTCGACAGATATTCAAAATCTGATGATTCAAAGTGTAGACGCAAGATTTGAAGGTGGAAAAACTTTAAGAGACATTCAGTGGCTTAGTGATCGTGGTTCAATTTACAGGGCACTGGATACGAAGCAATTAGGAAGGGATCTTGGCCTCACCTGCTGTTTTACGGCAGCATATAGTCCGCAATCAAATGGTATGTCAGAAGCTTTCGTAGGGACTTTAAAGAGAGATTACGTTTACACGTCTGACTGCTTCGATGCCGATGCTGTTTTAGAAATGTTACCAGAATGGTTCAAGGATTATAACGAAGAGGCGCCACATTCAGGACTTGGAATGATGAGCCCGTTAGAGTATAAAAAACAAATTAAACAAGGTGCCTAGTCAATTGGGGGCCAAAGCAAAAATCAAGCCAGTCTGGTACCGCAATAATGTAACCCTGACTTTTGTGTGGAATACAGTTTGGGTTGCATGAGAACTGAGGTGAATGACAATTCCAAAGCCTTTTTGTTCAATGGTTTTAACCCATCTGTTGTTAATATTTTTTTTACTCTTCGATCCAAGCCAAACCCTACGAAAAGGAGACCTGAATACTAAATCGTTTTCATGCATTCTAGCGCATCGCGTGATTTGTATCTAGCAAATGTCATTAACCCTGTAATTAATACTCACTCCCTGGCCAAAACGTGCCTAAATAGCCGTAAACCCTAATTTTTTGGCCAGGCATAGATGAACCCTAGACCCCGATAAATTAACCCTCAGGGCCTGAATTCAGGCCCTCAAATTCTAAAAGGAGGAAACCCTATTTAATGGAATGGCTCCCAGATGTGTGTAGTCAGTTACATGGCGAGATGGTCACCATTTACTGGATGATGATCTTGCCCATGATCGTACTTTTAATCGTTCTTGAAATGTTCAAGACTCAGGACAAGACCCCTGATGCAGGGAAAATTCTTGTCCGTGCCCTAGCTTCAATCCTTATGCTGATCTCATTTAAGGAGACTATCAACCTGATAGCATTCATGGGTGATGGGATAGCGGAAAGGATTGATGGATTGGCAAAAATGCCAGAAATTCTCCAAGTTTTTTCGGACAACTTTAACCGAGAAGCCCCGGCCCTTTATAAAGTAAGAGAACTATTTATCTTCCTGTTAAATTTTCTCTCATACTTTTTAGCCTACTTTGGAATTTTTGTCACAGATGCTTTGATTCATTTCTGCTGGTCGATCCTATACGTTTGTGCCCCGTTAATGATTCTTTGTTACATTCCAGAGAACACAGCGAATATTTGTAAGAATCTCTATAAGGGACTTTTTACTGTGATCTCATGGAAAATCATGTGGTCAATTTTAGGTGTGATGCTGTTAAAGCTCGCGGTTCAACCGACTACAGAGAATAGTGAGAACATCATTACAACGTCGATCATTAATCTATGTATAGCATTGTCTATCTTGTTAGTCCCACTTTTCACTAAGTCACTTATTGGAGATGGCATCAGTTCATTTGCTTCTGGAATTGCCACCATCCCTGGCATGGCCGCCATGGGAGTTGGTAAAACAGTTTTAAGTATGCCAATTAAAAAAGGTGCTGAGTGGTCAGGGGCAAAAATGAGAAACGGATGGAACACCATCAAAGGTAAAGAAGAAGAAGGTCCCTCAGTCAAGCCGAGTATATCAACACAAAACGACAGTAAGAAAAATTCAAACTTTATGAAAAAGTAAAAGGAGAAATCTATTGAGCAATGAACAAGTAGAAGTAAAAGAGCAGCAAATTAAAGAAAGGCCACAAAGGCCTTTTGTAAAAAGTGTTTTAGAATTTCAAAACAAAATCAAGTTTTATGAAAAGATCATTTTCTCGTTAGTAATGGCAAATATACTGTTTGCCTTTGCAGTAATGTTTTCAGTATTCAGTGACCCACTTGTGATTATGGAGAAAGACGCTGAGAAGCTGAGTTTCCACGGAGTCAGGAAAGAAGTCGCTATTACGGAGAAAGAGATTAAAAAATTGGTAGAGAGTTTTATTCGTCGCAGATACGAGTGGGATAAGTTCTCTATAGAAAATATGATGGCGAATCTTTCTCCCATCCTATCAAGTGGTCTAAAGGGTAAAATCGCGGATGATCTTACTAAAGAAGAAAAGGCTTCAAAGTATCAGGCATTTTCTCAGTATGTAGGAAAAATCAATATTACGATAGATGAAGGCCATAATATCGTAGGGACATTTGATAAAATTCTTCGGATTCATAACAAGATCAGCACTTCAAGCGGTGACCTGCCGATAGAGAAGATTCCGCTCTTGTCTGAGGCTCAAGTCATGGTGAAAGTCGTTAAAGGAAGTGTGACTGAAGAAAACCCTTTAGGCCTTTATATCAATGCGGTAGTTAACTATGAACCACGTTAAGATTTTTCTCAGTGTTGTGATGTTTATTTACTCTGTTCAAGTTTTTGCCCAAAGGAAAGAAATCCGTGAGGTTGATACTAATGATCGTCTGATGAAAGTGGTAAATCTGACCATGGGCCGTTCAACAGTTCTAAGCTTTCAAGAAAAGCCTGTCAAAGTAGTTTCAGGAAACTCAAATTATTTCAACGTGGAGTTTGTGGGAAATGATCTCACTCTGCAACCTCTGGCCCCAGTGGAGACAAATCTTTTTGTCTATACGGAAAAGGGAACTAAATTTGGATTCCTGCTAAAAGTTGGGCCTAGCTCAATTTACGATGACATTCTTTACATTAAGTGGAAAAGCCAGAATGAAATCTTAATGAAAAGTCTTAAACCTCAAAAGCTACTGCAACCGTTTAAGCTCTTTGTAGGCAAAGAGCTAGAAATCAATGTGAGGCGGTTTGTACGTCTTGGAGAGATTAAGACTTATGTTTTTGATTTTGAAATCAAGAACTCAGGAGGTCAGAAACTTAAAACACCATCCATAGACGTTTTTGTTTGTCGATCAAACCATCGTTTTATCGGTCAAAAACTTGTCTTTGAAAAAGAAGAAGCCAAAAAAGATGAAATAATCCGGGCCAGGCTTTTGACTAGGATTGAGCAGGCTCAAGATTTTTCTTTTATCGTTAAGATAAATGGCAAAGAAGTAAAAAGCATTATAACTAAGGACTATCTATGAAGACATGGTTCAAAAAAGTCTTTGGTAAATTTAAGTCTTATTACTTTGTTGATGAAGGTGGAAAAAGTGTTATTAACCGAAGCCGAGTAAAATACACCTTTTCTACTCTAATTGGAGTTGCAACTTTGATTCAGATTTTTATGCCTCAAGATGATTCCATTTTAGGTAAAAGTTTTAAGCCCTTTGAGAATGAAGAAAAAGGGGCCGGTAAAATTCAAACAGATAATGGTGAAGCCATTGTGAATGCTCACAATCTGGAAGCTCAGGCTACAGGGAGTACTTCTACAGGAAAAATCAAAGTTAAACCAATGAAGCTCACATACAATGGTCGTCAGGTTTTTGAGAGGACAGAAACTCAAGGTTTACTCACTCCTATTCCAAGTGGAACAAACTTTATCGGTAAGCTTGTCACTGGCATTGATACCAGACAAGACAATCAAACGTTGAAAGTGATTCTTCCTTATGGTGGTAGTCACCCATCAGGGGGCAAAATTCCAAGGGACTCTGTTATTTTGGGAAGTGCCTCGTATAGCGGTGGTGATAGAGTTTACATCAGGTTTAACAGAATCATCTTCCCGAATGGTCAGGAATACAGAATAGACGCTCAATGTTTAAGTTCTGGTGATTACACTCCAGGCCTTGTAGGAGTTCATCATTCCGAAACTGATTTAAGAGTGGCAGGAAGCTTAGGTCTTACTATGGTGTCAGCGGTGACGGACGTAATGACTCAGAGAACTGTTTACGGTGCAAATCCTTACGGCATGGGAATGGCTCAACCTGATTCCACGATGAAAAATGCGGCCCTTCAAGGTGTCTCACAAGTTACCAAGCAAGAAGCCGAACGTGTAGGAAGTAAAATGCAAGACAAAGAAGAATATCTCACAGTGATGACGGGCGGTGATCTCATCATCAGTTTATTAATTCCATTCAAAGGAGAGGCTCTTTAATGACAAAAGAGACTAATAGTAAAAACAGTAACAAACAGTATGACCGTTTCTTTGACGGTATGATTGAAATAGTCTTGGCCTGTTATAAAATGACAGTGGCAGGCCTTAAAACGAAGTTCTACAAGAGAAAAGAAAATCTTGTTTTGACAGGAAGTTTTGTCTTCCTGTCATGGGTGATGATCTATAAGAGGCAGCATTTAAAATTAGTTGAGTTTCTACCTAGTATTTTTCAGTTACCACTAGCAAGATTTATTGATCATTTTGGTAACATCTGGACGATGAGCATTTCCACTCTTTTCATCATGCTTTTATCAATCATGATAGCTGGCCTAGCTACTTATAAGCTTCTTAGAAAGTATCAAAAGGCACTCGATCATCTAGACCTTAAATCAGGTCTAGGACATAGACCGATGGTAGTAAATGTTGATTCAAGAGATGAAAACAGAACAAGGATTTTAGTTAAAAGCACTGGACTTGGTGAAGATCGTTACAAGTCAAAGCTCGATGATCTTAGGGCCTCAGTGGGACAAAAGATTGAGTCAGTAACTTATTTAGAAAAAGATAACCGATTTGTTGAAATTTCACTGGCCCATAGGTTACTAGAAAACAAAGTCAATTATGCTGATCTAATTGGAAATGTTAAAAAGCCGTTTAGCTTTGTTGTCGGAAAATCCCAGAATAATGTTATGACAGAGAGTCTTGAGGACGTACCCCATTACCTTATTGCTGGTTCAACTGGTGGAGGTAAATCAGTGGCCTTTAAAAGTATGCTCTTAGGTCTTCTTGAAACTTCAAAGAGAATTCAGCTTTATCTTTTTGACTTCAAACAAGTAGAGATGAATGAGTTTTCAGTGTTACCAAATGTTCAAGTCATTAAGAATGAACATGAGGCTTCTTTGTTACTGGAAGGCTTCGTCAAAGAGATGGATAAGCGCTACAAAATGTTAGAGGAGAAAAAGGAAAAGAAAATTAATCCTGAACGTGACAAACTTCCTCGAATCATTATTGGTATTGATGAATGTTCTGATTTACTTGGTAAAGTCAAAAAGAATGATCCTAAATTTGAATCCATGGAACGTGCTAAAAGATGCCTAAATGAACTTTCCAGAAAGGCACGAGCCTCAGGGATTCATTTGATCTTTGCTACTCAAAAAGTCGACATGAACAGCATTGACACTCAAATTCAGGAGAACCTAGAAGGTCGTTTATCCTTCAGAATGAATACGATAGAAAACTCCGTCCGAGTGTTACAAAACTCAATGTCTTACTATCTTCCTTCAATCGCAGGGCGGGCCATATGGAAGAAAGGGGCCAACTATACCGAGGTTCAATGTCCGTTTCTTTCTGATGATGAATTAAATCAAAGACTGGATACCCTAAAAGAGAAATTTGATGAGGAAGTAGTAACAATGATCGAGGCTGATGTAGAAGTGGTAAAAGATGCTGAACCTGACCCATGGGTATCAGGGGAGAAAGTTAGCTGAGTTCACTAGTCCTCACTCGTCGGGATATAATTTTTTTTACTTATCTTCATGCGTGCAAAGTAGCAACGACAAGACAAATTAACAGGGACGTTTTTAAAAGAGAGTATTCGACTTGTTACAAAAGACTAAGAAGATATGCAAAATTGAAACTGATAGCTGAGATCCCAACAGATCAAACCCTAGATCGAAGCTTGGCATACTCTTTAACGTCAAAAGGCATGAGGGTTGTAACTTCTAATATAAAAAATCTTATTGATGGTAAGAGATTCAAAAGTAATTCCATTAATCACGATTTGAAATTGGTGAACGTAAGAAATAAATTTCTTTCGCTAAACACGGTTAAAGGATATACTACAGAAAATCAGCTTCAGACTTATAGCTCCTTTAATACTGTGGATGACTTTAGTATTCTTAGAGATATGAGAGTTGATGCTGTCATTGATATTCAAGACCATGGGAAGCCAAAACTTTCGTTACCAATTGAGTTAGAAATTTCAGTGAAATCCGTTTCGGAATATCAAAAGAAGATAAGAGAGATTTACTATCATAAAAGTATAAAGTATCTTTTTTATGTGTGTAACAATAAAGAATCCGAAAGAAAAATTAAGAAACTAGAGCTTGGTTTTACCAAAGAACGAACCAAGAAATTATTTTACATTACCTATGATGAATTGCTTTCGAGTAAAGAATCTGTAACTTTCAGCAATCAAGACAATCAATTCTTTCAGTTAACTTAGTAACTAATTTCAAAATTTTTTGCCTACCCGAGTTCTACCCGATGTTCGGGTAGGCTTTGTTATGTCCTCACAGTCTTAAACACCTAAAATAAAACATTATTTGCACACAACCCATCAGCTTTAAAAGCTGATTAAGTGCATATTTCATCATTTTTTCTAAAGGAGGAAAAATTATGTTCAAAATTTCAATTTCACTACTCATTATTACATCACTTCTATCGGCAAGCTGTTCCAGTACAAGAAAATCCCTCGCGCTAGGTCTAGGCACTGGAGCCGCCACAGGTGCAGCAATCGGAGCAATGTCATCTAAGAACCATTCACAAGGAACTTTGATTGGACTTGGTATTGGGGCACTTGTCGGAGGAATTGCCTCTTACTTCATCCATGGAGGACTTGAGGAGCGAGACAAAGAGACAAGAAAGGAAACGCTCTTCAATCTTGAGAAGCATGGTGTTTTCGGGGAACCGGAACAAAACCCAAAAACCAATGAAAGTCCTTGGGCCTATCGAGAATGGCCTAGAGAACATTTTGGTGGTCGTGATCGTTAAGCATGAGTAAAGTTAAAAAATCTAGTCTCGTTCGTTTAAATGAAGAAGCCATCAACTCCATGAGCGTCATGCTCATGGAGCTTTTCAAAGTAGATGAGCATTTAAAGATCAATCACTCTAAACTTGTTTCCTGCATTGTGACTGAGTTCCAGGCCAAACATTTTGAAAAGGCCAAGTCTCGTTTCGTCCTAGCCCATCAGGATAAAAAGAAACACTTAAAGGATGCGATTGAAGCCTTAGACGTTGAAGAGATTGAGGCTACTATCAAATATTTAGAAAAAATCAAAAAGTCCGATACTTCACTCGAAAATTCACACAAAAACTAACTTTTATTACTAAAGAATTAACCTTTGATTTCAGGAGTTTGTCGCTCCTGAAATCTTCTTAAAATTAGACAAAAAAAAGGTAAACTGATATGATTATTTTTATAAAACTCGATGAAGGAATTTTGTTATAAAACAAATTCACGAGAGTAAGTTCTTTGACAATTTCATAAGAGAGAATGAATGGTTGACTACTGAACAAGCGGCTCATTTACTTTCCATTTCTGCTAATGCACTTCGGATTATGGCTCATCGTGGACAAATCCAAGTTTACAAGTTTGGCAGACGATTACGATTTAAGGCGGATGATTGCTTGACCCTTATCCAAAAAAAAGGGACCAACAATGGCAATTAAAACAATCGAAAAAAATGGTAAAAAAGTTTATGAGATCTATGTTAATGGCTTCGATTCAAGAGGGAAACGCATCCAAATGAAACGAAGAGGCATTGACACCTTAAGGAAAGCTGAAACTGCTGAGTTTGAACTTAAGCGGGAACTGGCGAAAATTAAGGAAGAGCCTATTTCAGTTAGATGGGAAGAATGGACTGAGGAATGTCTTAATAAGATGAAACTCACTAACCAACCATCAACCGTAAATAGTTATCAGAAACAATTACATAAAAGTATTAATCACCACTGGAAAGGAATTGAAATTCACAAAATAACCAAGGCTGATGTTCATGAGATGATTTTCGAGAAGATAGATCATAAAATTAGTATGAATACACGGCGATGGATTTTGGACATGATTAGACGATTATTTCAGATGGCGATCGAAGACGGTATCCTTACCCATAATCCAACGTCGGGCTTGAAAGTAAAAGTCCCAGAAATTGATCAGAGGGTTCTTACTAATTCAGAAGTTGAAATACTTTTAAGAGAAGGCAGAATTACTAACCACCGATTTTATTCTGTTTGGGTTCTTGCTCTAATGACTGGTATGAGATCGGGTGAATTGATGGCGTTAAGGTGGGTTGATATTGACTTTGAAGGACGCACTATTGCTGTCAGTAAGCAGTGGACCAACAAAACAGGCTTTACACCGACTAAAACTCGTAAGAATCGAATTGTGCCTATTTCTGACGATCTTCTTTGTTATTTAAAAGAATTGAAGCTTGAACAAGGCCAAACTGAATTTGTACTACCTAGATTGATTGAATGGGAGAACGGCGAGCAGGCTTTTGTCTTAAGAGAATTTTGCGAAGCAATAGGAATAACTTCCGTAAAGTTCCATGATCTGCGAGCTACGTTTATCACAAATCTTTTGGCCCGTGGGGAGTCACTAGCGAGGGTTATGGCCATAGTAGGTCATACTCAGCTTAAGACCACAAATATCTATCTCAGAAAGGCTGGGGTTGATGTTCAAGGGGGTACAGATAAGCTCGGATATAATGTGCCTTCCGATTCAATGGGACAGGTGCTGTCTTTAGTAAAATAAAAAATCTTGCTACCAGTTGCTACCGATGGTAAAAATAAGTAAATAAAAACAAACGTTTACATTGGTGCCGTACAAGGCACCATTTTAAAGCCGGCGATTTCTCTTGGAATTCATTGATTAGATGTTTCA